>NZ_PDZH01000004.1 GCF_002735695.1 Chitinimonas sp. BJB300 | reverse complement strand
GCGGTTTACGATCCACGCTTCCTTCCCACGCTCGGTCGCCCTCACGCAGTTGCGCTTCACTTCGTTCGCTGTGATCAACTTACGGCGGGACTTCCACCCGCAGGAGTGCGCCCATGCTGGGCGCACATGAAAACGGGCGACCCAGTGGATCGCCCGTTTCATATTTCAGGGCAGCTTCAATACTAGCCCATTTGAGGCTTACATCAAATTTTGCTCAGCAACGCCCACATTCAAGTCCACCGTAGTAGGGTCGCTTTCTTTGGACAATGGACTGACCCGTCGATTTTCCATTTCATCCAAATAGGCTGAATCAACATCGCCAGTAATATATTCGCCCGAGAAACAAGAAGTCTCAAATCGGGTGATACGTCCCTCACTGGCATCGCTGACCGCCTGCACTAGCGCATTGATTTCCTGATAGAAAACCGCATCAGCTGAAATTTCCTCCGCCACTTTGACATCGTCACGGCCGGTTGCAATTAATTCGGCACGCGTCGGCATATCAATGCCATAAACATGTGGGAAACGTACAGGTGGTGCAGCGGATGCAAAATAAACCTTATTGGCACCTGCCTCGCGCGCCATTTGGACAATCTCCTTCGAGGTCGTCCCACGGACTATCGAATCATCAACCAACAATACATTCCGGCCTTTAAATTCAACCGTAATGGCATTGAGCTTCTGCCTTACTGATTTCTTACGTGTTGCCTGGCCCGGCATAATAAATGTGCGGCCAATATATCGATTCTTCTGGAAACCTTCCCGATAAGGCAATCCTAAATGATTAGCCAATTGTAATGCGCTGGCGCGGCTGGTATCCGGAATAGGAATGACAACGTCAATATCCATCTCCGGCAAGCTGCTACGAATCTTTTCTGCCAAGTTATCACCCATATTGAGGCGGGCTTGGTAAACCGAAATGCCATCCATCACCGAATCGGGCCGGGCAAAATAGACGTGCTCAAAAATACAGGGGACCAATTGAGGATTCGCCGCGCACTGGCGGCTCAATAATTGGCCGTCAGGCGCAATATGGACAGCCTCACCCGGGGCGATATCCCGCATCAGCTTGAAACCCATGGTATCGAGCGCCACTGATTCGCTAGCAACCAAGTACTCAGCCCCCTCAGGCGTAGCATGCTCACCAATCACCAAGGGCCGAATCCCATAAGGGTCGCGAAACGCAACCAACCCATAACCGGCGATGAGCGCAACCACCGCATAAGCACCACGTACACGCTGGTGCACAGCGGCAATCGCATCAAAAATGGTGTCCGAATCCAGCAAGAAGCCCTTTGCGCGCTTCTGCAACTCATACGCGAACACATTCAGGAGCGCTTCTGAGTCGGAATTAGTATTGATGTGCCGCAAGTCACTGCGATACATCGCATCCTTCAATTCCTTATGATTGGTCAGGTTGCCGTTATGGGCCAACACAATCCCGAATGGGCTATTCACATAGAAGGGCTGCGACTCGGCCAAGCTGGACGCCGAGCCCGCTGTTGGATACCGGACATGGCCGATACCGACATTCCCCATCAATGAACGCATATTGCGGGTGCGGAACACGTCCGCCACCAAGCCTTGGCCCTTATGCATATGCATGACGCCGCTGGCTTCCGCCGTAACAATACCGGCCGCGTCCTGACCACGGTGCTGTAATACCAGCAGACCGTCATAGAGCAGTTGGTTGACAGGTGTTTTCGCAACTACACCGAGAATGCCGCACATGATGCTTCCTTACTTTTCGAATCCAAGATACCGGCCTACAAGCGCCAGAATCACTCAAACTTTATATGGTTAGCCAGTTCGGGCGGCAGCCAAGGCTTCAGCGCTATCGCGGAGGCTTCAAGGGGGGGGCTGAACATGGCATCACGCCAGATCGGCATCTTTGGCACCGAGGTAAGCCCGGCCACCATAACCAGCGCCAAAACAATCAAAGCGCCACGTATTACGCCAAATACCGCGCCAAGCAACCTATCCCAGGTTGCCAAACCGCTTGCCTTGATAAACTGCGCCAAGGTAATCCGAACAATAGCCGATAGAAACCAGACACCCAGCAAGATGCCAAGAAACCCCGCAATCAACCGTAATTCAACTGTCGGCACCTCCGGCGGCAACCGCGCGCCTAACTCCGCAGCATATTGCTGAGCAAGCCAAAAACCAAGTATCCACGCCGATAACGAAAGAATCTCGGAGATCCCTCCACGCAGCACGGCCAATAGCACCGACAGGCCGAGAATAATCAGAACGGCGTAGTCAAAACCTGTCATTTGCCCACGATGCTGCTAGCCACGCCGGCCAAGGCCAGCTTGTCTTGTGCCTTCTCGGCCAGATCACGGCTCGGAAAGGGGCCTGCACGCAGTCGGGTCAGGTCACCCTTGTCCGTTTTGATTGCTTCAGTATGGGCTGCAACCCCCACCTCTTTCGCTTTGGTCTGTAGCGCGGCGGCCTTGTTTGCGTCGGCGAAAGCACCAATCTGCAGGAAGAACTTAGCCGCCGTCCCCATATCTTCTTTGGGGGCCGGCCGCACTGCCTGCGGCTTGGCTATCTCATCTTCTATCCCTGCCAATAATTTGGCAGGGTCATTCTTCACGACATTTGGCTTGGATTCAGCCTTTTTCTCCACAACCTTTTCAACGGGCTTCGTTGTCGAAACCTTTGGTGGCGAAGGCTTAGGCACTTCCACCGCGTTCATGTTTGGCTCCAGCACGGGTTTGGCCTGTGCAACCGGGACAGCCGGTGGAACCAGCACAACTTCCGGTGTCGGATTGGCAGCAGGTGCAGGCGGCACGCCTACCTGGGCATGATCCGGCAACACAGCACCCGCCAGCGAAGGCGTAGAGCTGACGATCGCGACCGACTCATTAAGCAAGCTCTGCGGTGGCCTGTCATCCATTACCGTCCAAAGGACAATCAAGGCGACCAATACCAAGGCTATTGCGCCAACCAAGCGGCGGCGGGCACGTTTCTTAAGAGCGGTTAGTTCTTCACTGATAGGGGCGTTGGCCATGAGCGTATCTAACGTGGCTTCAATGCAAGCATGTCGGCCACTACTTTGAAACATCCGAAGGCGGCGATTCTATCATTTTCCCCGGCTGCCGACCTGGCCGCAGTAAATGCAGAGAACACATCCGGGTAAATATGCACGCGGGCTGCGCCCGTTGTGGTGATCAAACCTGCGACTTTCTCAGCCGGCGCGGCCCTTGGCACATCCAGATTAGCCACATGCCAAACATCAATCCGATCTTTGAGCAGTTCAACCACCCCCGCAATATCCTTATCAGCCAGTGCACCGAAAACTGCATGTGTCGTCTGAAAAAAGCCCTGGTTTGATAGATTGTGCGCCAATGCCGATGCCGCATGCGGGTTATGCGCCACATCCAGCACAATAGAAGGCCGCCCTGGCAAGACTTGATACCGCCCGGCAAGTTCAACCTCAACCAAACCGCGCTTTATGTCTCCAATACTGACCGGCAAGCGCTCATGCAACGCATCAAGAATTGCGATGACCAAACTGGCATTACCAAGCTGATAGGCCCCTCGCAAAGCAGGGAAGGGCAAGCCGGGCTTTTGACCCTGTCTGCCCCGCCAACGCCATTGTGTTACTTCATTGATAAAACTGAAGTCACGCCCAATGCATTGCAAATCGATCCCACTGTTCTTCGCATAGGCCAAGAGACTTTCCGGTGGAAGCGGGTCTGCGCAAAAAGCCGGCTTGCCCGCTCGAAAAATACCGGCCTTTTCATAGCCAATGGCTTCGCGAGTATCACCAAGGTAATCTTGATGATCGATGTCGATGCTCACCACCGCTGCAACATCGGGTTCAAATACATTCACAGCATCCAGCCGGCCGCCTAATCCCACCTCCAACACAGCAACATCGACGCCTTCAGCGATGAACTGATGCATGGCGGCGAGGGTGCCAAACTCGAAATAGGTCAGTGAATCCTCACCCCGTGCGGCCTCAACCGCCCGAAAACCGGCAACAAGGCGAGCATCGCTCGCAGGCACAAGGTCAATCGCCACTCTTTCGTTGTAATGCAGCAGGTGCGGGCTGGTGTAGGTACCCACCTTGAAGCCAGCTGCACGATAGGCCGCCGATAGCATCGTACAGGTCGACCCTTTTCCATTCGTTCCACCAACAATGATCACAGGAAAGGCAGGCTTAAGCTGCATGGCGTCACGCACACGCGCTACTCGCTCAAGCCCCATATCAATCGCATTCGGATGAAGCTGCTCCAAATGGGCGAGCCAGGCATCCAGGGTATCGGCATTAAATTGCATGGTGACCAATTACAAGGTTTAGGGATAACACAGCTACGTAAAAACTGTTCAATGACTGCTGCGCGTCGGCGATACGGCGTTGAGACACTATGGACCGGTTCTAAATACGCGGACTAGCAAGACAACTACTTGCTCGCAAGGCACCACTATCACGCAGTGCCTTGAATCTCTGCGCGCCTAATTTCAGGCTGCGGCAGCTTGCTTTAGCAGCATTGACAGCATGCCTGCCAATCGTTGGCGCATTTCACGCCGGTCGACGATCATGTCGATCGCACCCTTTTCAAGCAGGAACTCGGCGCGTTGAAAACCTTCAGGCAAGGTCTCCCGTACCGTTTGCTCAATCACTCGCGGGCCGGCAAAGCCAATAAGGGCGCCCGGTTCGGCAATCACGACATCACCCAAGAAAGCAAAGGAAGCGGAAACACCCCCCATCGTAGGATCGGTCAGAATAGAAATAAACGGTAAGCCAGCTTCAGAAAGCTTGGTCAGAATGGCACTGGTCTTGGCCATCTGCATTAACGACATCAGGCCCTCTTGCATACGCGCTCCGCCAGAAGCCGAAACACAGATAAATGGGCTGCCATTCTCAATCGCTGTATTCACACCGCGCACAAAGCGCTCGCCCACCACCGATCCCATCGAACCACCAATAAAGCGGAACTCAAACACCGCCACAACGACAGGCAGCGACAGAATGGCACCTTGCATCACAACCAGCGCATCTTCCTCACCCGAGTTTGACTGCGCACTCGCCAAGCGTTCGACATAGCGCTTGGAGTCTTTGAACTTGAGGAAGTCGGTTGGACGCACCTCAGCACCAATCTCAAAGCGCCCCTCGGCGTCCAATATCAGGTCCAGACGACGGCGCGCCGACACCCCATTGTGATGATCACACTTGGGACAAACGTCCAGATTATTTTCCAGGTCAGTACGGTACAGCACTGCCTCGCAAGCAGAACACTTGCTCCACAAACCCTCGGGTACGGACTTTGATGGGCCAGCTGGCTTGGCTTTGATCTTGGGGGGAAGTAATTTTTGTAGCCAACTCATCATTCAACTCCTACGCCGATCAATAAACCGATCAAGCGCTTGAAAATAATAAGGGCCGCACACGCGGCCCCTTGTAGATACTAACGGGCGCTATCCATGGCGCTTCGCACCTCACGCATAAAGGCCATCAGCCTGGGCGCTGCATCAGCCCCATGCTCCTCGACCTCCTGCACCAAACGGCTGCCAATGATGACGGCATCAGCCACCTTGGCGACGGCCTGAGCCGTAGCGGCATCGCGGATGCCAAAACCCACCCCGATGGGGAGACTCAGCATCTCTCTCAAGCTGCCCAACTTCGCAGCAACACTTTCCATATCAAGATTGGCCGCTCCCGTTACGCCTTTGAGCGACACGTAGTAAACATAGCCGGAGGCATGCTTCGCCACTTCGGCAACACGCCAATCAGGCGTCGTCGGGGCCAGCAGGAAAATGGCATCCAATCCCTGAGACTTGAGAATCTCAGCCAACGGACCCGCCTCTTCCGGCGGCAAATCTACCGTCAGCACACCATCCACCCCAGCTTCAATGGCCTTCTGGGCAAATAGTTGATAACCCATCGCCTCGATAGGGTTGGCATATCCCATCAAGACAACAGGCGTATCTGCATCTTTACGCCGAAAATCGCGCACCATGCCCAATACATCCAACAAGCTGGTGCCATGAGCCAAGGCGCGCTCAGAAGCCTTTTGGATAATCGGGCCATCCGCCATCGGATCGGAAAACGGAACGCCAAGCTCAAGGACATCCGCCCCGCCTGAGACCAACGCGTGCATTAAACCAACGGTCGCCGCAGGATGAGGGTCTCCAGCGGTAATGAAGGGGATCAAGGCCTGCTTCTTGTTTGTTTGCAAGCGGGCAAAAGTAGTCTGAATTCGTGACATGGGGTCTACTTGTTCTACCGTCCTCTAAAAGAGGACGGCACACTCGGGTTCTTATAATTCGAGGCCGGCAAGGCGTGCGACGGTGGGAATATCTTTATCACCCCGGCCGGATAAATTAACCAATATGATCTTATCCTTGGCCAAGGTCGGTGCCAAACGCTTGGCATAGGCCAAGGCATGGCTGGACTCAAGTGCCGGGATAATACCCTCGGTACGGCATAGTTCGTGAAATGCCGCCAGCGATTCATCATCATTAGCAGCGGTATATTCCACCCGGCCAATATCTTTAAGGTAGCTGTGCTCCGGGCCAACACCAGGGTAGTCGAGTCCAGCGGAAACCGAATGGGTTTCGATGATCTGGCCGTGCTCATCCTGCATCAGATAGGTGCGGTTGCCATGCAACACACCGGGCGTACCTGCAGTCAACGGCGCAGCATGTCGCCCAGTCTCTACACCATCACCACCGGCTTCCACCCCCACCATTCTGACGCCGGGCACCTGGATGTACGGGTAGAACATACCGATTGCGTTCGAGCCACCGCCCACGCAAGCCACGACCACGTCGGGTTGGCGTCCTGCCATTTCCTGCATCTGCACCTTCGACTCCTCACCAATCACGGCTTGGAAGTCACGCACTAGCATGGGATAGGGATGTGGGCCCGCAGCAGTACCAAGGATATAGAACGTGTTGTCGACATTCGTCACCCAGTCACGCATCGCTTCATTCAGCGCATCTTTCAACGTACGGGAACCTGAAGTAACCGGCACGACAGTAGCACCCAGCAATTTCATTCGATACACGTTGGCAGACTGGCGCTGGATATCCTCCGCGCCCATGTAGACCACGCACTCCATCCCATAGCGTGCTGCAACCGTCGCCGAAGCCACGCCATGCTGGCCTGCGCCCGTTTCCGCAATCACACGCTTCTTACCCATACGGCGGGCCAGCAAAGCCTGCCCGATGGTGTTGTTGATCTTGTGCGCGCCAGTGTGGTTCAGGTCCTCCCGCTTCAGGTATATCTGCGCGCCACCCAGCTGCTCGGACCAACGCTTGGCATGGTAGATAGGGCTGGGACGGCCCACATAATGCTTGAGCTCATATTGATACTCGGCCATAAAAGCGGGGTCCTGACAGGCCTGCTCGTATTCACGACGCAGTTCATCCAGCGCAGCCATAAGCGTTTCAGCCACATAGATACCGCCATAGTCGCCAAAGCGGCCACGGCTATCGGGCAGATCGTAAGTTTGAGGGATCAGCAGATCGTTGATATGCATCTGTACTTCCAATTAAGCAATATTGCAGGCCGGCCAAAGCCGGTTTAGAACGCAGTGCGCGCCGCAGCGACGAACCGCCCAACCAGTTCGGCGTCTTTTACGCCTTTGCTGGACTCAACCCCACTGGATACATCCACCGCCCATGGCTGTACGGTGCGGATAGCCTCGGCAACGTTATTGGGTGTCAGGCCACCTGACAAAATCAAGGGCAATGGCAAACGACGCGGCAACAAAGACCAGTCAAATCGCTCACCAGTGCCGCCGGGCGCAGCCGTCGAATAGGCATCGCACAGTAAACCACGCGCATCCCCGTAGCGGTCAGCAAATTCTAACAAATCAAGGCCCGGTTTTACCCGAACCGCTTTTATATAAGGTCGGCCAAAGGAACGACAATACTCGGGCGACTCATCACCGTGAAATTGCAGCAAATCCAGTGGTACCGTACGCAACACGCCTTCGACCAATGAAGGCTCCGCGTCGACAAACAACCCTACCGTACTGACAAATGGTGGCGTCGCCGCAACGATTTCATGCGCTGTATTGATAGATACATGACGCGGACTCGGTTCATAGAAAACCAAACCGATGGCATCCGCACCCTTTGCAGCAATTGCTTGTGCACTGGCGACATCACGCAAGCCACATATCTTAATTCGTGGAGTCATAACAAAGGTTACAAAGGGACAGATCAGACCAGATAGTGGCGGAAGGACGGCTCGCTGGCAATGCCAAAGCTAGGTGGATAGCTGACGCCGGCAAAATACAAGCCATCGGGCATAAAGGTCGGCGGTGCAACCGTACGGTCACACGCAACCAATAGCTCGTTCATCCACCCGGGTTCAGCTGCGCCTTTTCCGATATGGACCAATGCCCCCATCAGATTACGCACCATATGGTGAAGAAAGCCGCTGGCCGATACATCGATCGAGAAAAGATCACCCTGCTGTTGGATTTCAAACCTTAGTAAATGTTTTATCGGACTTGCCGCTTGGCATTCGGCTGCGCGGAAACTGGAAAAGTCGTGCTCACCGATCAGGCATGTCGCCGCGGCACGCATTGACGCCAGTGACAAGGGGGCATGATGCCAACCTACTCGTCCCGCCAACAGTGCTGGCCGAACTGGGTGATTAAGCAACAGATAACGATAATGCCGAGCCAGTGCCGAAAACCGGGCATGAAACTGTGGGTCAACCACATCAGCCCACAAAACAGCCACCCCTGCCGGCAAAAAGCTGTTTACTCCACGCACCCAGGCAGTAATAGGCCGCTTCACTTCGGTATCAAAATGCACAATCTGCCGCGAAGCATGCACACCCGCATCGGTACGGCCAGCAGCATGTATCCGTACCGGCATACCCGCCATTCGGGCGACGGCAGACTCCAAGGCGTTCTGAACACTTAATCCATTGGGCTGGGACTGCCAACCACAAAACGCACGACCATCGTACTCAAGGCCCAGGGCAATACGCATCGCAACAACTCATCCTAAACAAAGCCAAAAAACCGAGGCAAAAAAACAAGGGCGTGGGCCGCCTGAAGACGACCCACGCCAATGTACTGACAAAAACCGCAGATTTACAACTGAGCTAACAACGAATTCGCTGTCGTTTTTTGCTCTGCCGTTCCTTCGCTCATGGCTTCTTGCAGAATTTCCCGTGCGCCTTCCTTATCCCCCATATCGATATAGGCACGAGCCAGATCAATCTTGGTGGTGACAGGATCATCCATCTCTGCACCAAAGTCTGCAATATCGCCGCTGCTGCCCGACTCAGGCGCCATATCCAAATCCAGATTCATCGCATCAGAACCCAGCGACACATCTGCACTGGCAGACCCTTCATTCAAGTCAAAGTCGAAATCCAGGTCACTGGCCAAGTCAGAAGAGGCCAAAGAAGCGCCGGACGCCGCCGATGCACTTTCGGTACTCAGGTCGAGTGGAATATCCAAGGAAAGAATGTCGTTATCAGCGCTAGCCAGCGACGCGGCAGCCACAGGAGCCGATGTCGGTGCCGAGAAATTACCCAGGTTGAAATCCAGACCGGTATCAGACTTAGGCGCTGCAGGTGCTTCCGGGACTCTCGCCTTGGGCGCTGGTGCAGGCACGGATGCGTCGAGATCAAAATCCATCTCAGCCACAACCGGAGGTGGTGGTGCCGGAACAGGCGCCGGTACGGGTGCAGGTGCCATCGTCGGTGGCGCGACACTACCAACCGGCTTGTTGAACTTCGCCGTATCAACTGCGTCGCCCAATGTACCGGCCGACATGACCATTGTTTTATCTAATGCGCCGGTGTCCACCGGGACCTGTTGCTGATAAAGGCTGTTGTGTGGGTCAAGCGCCCGCCCCATTTCAGCAGCTTGGGACCAAACCGCACCCTGGCCCTGGGTTGCAGCATACAACTCACGTGCCGTGGCTTCAAAAGATGCCGGATTCTTGCGTGCGGAATAGATCTCCAGCAGCTTCAACCGGACTTCCTGGCGGCTACCATCACGGCCCAGGGCATCCTTAAGAATTTCCTCGGCTTGGGCATCACGCCCATAGGCCATGTAAACCTCAGCCTCAGCAATCGGATCCACTTCATCTGTATCAATCGTGCCCAGACCTGCACGGCTGAAGTCAGTCAAAAATGAGTTCTCGGTAACACCTGTGCTGATTACGGCACCACCGGTATTCCCTACCATGGTGTTCGTTTTCAGATCCGAGCCCGTAATTACGCTGTCTGAGAAGTTATTTTTTTTTTGTCGGCGTATAGCCCAGAATGCGCCACCGCCTAAAAGAAGTGCCAGTAAACCGCCACCTGCCAGTACGGTCGGATCTTCCAACAACGAAGGCTCCGGCGCTGGTTCCTCAATGACTGGTCGTTTCTTCTTAGGCTTTTCCTGTTCGGGTGGAGGCGGTGGAACAACCGGCTCTACCGGCTTTGCCTCTACCGCAGCGGAAGGTACCGCTTCCGAGGGTGTAGCAGGCACAGGCTGGGAAGGCGCAGGTGTCTCAACCTTTGGCTCAGCCTTGTATTCAGGCTTGGGCTCCGGTGCAGGCTCAGCAATCGGCTTTGCTTCCGCGTGTTTTTGCAAGTCTGCGCCCTGCTTGTTCTTCAGTGCCAACAACTCTTCCAGCTTCTTGTTGGTTTTTTCAAGCTCTGCCACACGCTGGTTAGCCTCGTGCAACGCCTTCTGCCGTGAAGTCGACTCTTCTTCCAGAGACTGCACACGCTCCTTGAGCTTGCCTTCATCACCCTTCGAAAGCTTCAGGTTGTCCTTGCCTGTAGATTCGCGCGGTGCAGCCCGATCATCAACATGCGCACTGATCTTGCCGGAGCCGCTACCAGCCTGATCACCCCGGGAAGGCGTTGCAGAGCCTGCCACCTTGCCGCGATAAGCATGCCAATCATCTGCCTGAGCCCGGATTTCCTGTGTTGCAACCCGGGGTTGAATAGCAGTTAAAGTCTCTTTACTGGGAATAGAAAGAATGCGCCCTTTTCTAAGGCGATTCATATTATTGCCGTCAAATGCATCCTGATTGGCGCGATATAAACCAACCAACATTTGTTCAAGGCTTACGCCCTCAACTGCATTTTCCCGCGCAATTCCCGCAAGGGTTTCACCTTGTTTAACCGTATGAGTAGCACCACTCGAATCAGCATTTGATTCGGTGGATTTAGATTCTTGCGATTTGGACTCTGCTCTTGAGGATGCAGACGACCGATTTGCCACCATCGGCTTCGGCAATGATGATTTCGGCGTTAAATCCCACGTTTCTGTAGGTTGTGCCGTGCCTTGTTTAGTCGTCGAGTCGTATCCTACCGGATCGAGCAATGCCGTGTATTCACGTAAAACTCGGCCGCCCTCCCATTTCAACTCAAGCAGAAAATCAAGAAAGGGCTCATTTACCGACTGAGCTGAATTGATCGCAATGTAATATTGCCCGCCACCACGCTTTTCCAAATTAAAGCGTAAACCCAACGCAGTAGGCGGATATTCAATTTGCGCCTCGCGATACGCTTCTGGTGCCGCCAAAGCGGCGCGAAGCGACTCAACCTCTGCAGGTTGCACCGCCACCAGATCAATCTCGGCACGCAAGGGCTGTCCCAATCCAGACAGTACATTCAAACGCCCCAAGCCAGCCGCATGCAGCGCAACGGGTATTGTTGCCAAGGCTACAGCCATCACGGTGGCTTTGAGTTTTGATTCGATTCTCACGGCTCCCACCCTTTTTTGCGGAGTCAAATTTCCAACAACTAAATTAACATCATGGGGTTATGCACGCAAGCTAACGCCCCATATGAGTTTAAGCAGCAATTTCACAGAATAAAAAGAAGAAATTTGCTACTTAAATTTCAAAGAGATACATGACATTGGCGTGAAAACACACAAATCACTATCTACTCGCAGTCATGCAGGATTTTAGCTTGCGGAACCAATTCTAGCTGCCAGTTTGATCTGGACCAAGCCCAGATTTCTTCCAAAGATGCCATTTTCAACGCCGGGTCCGGTCGTTGCCCAAGCCTTTCCAATGTCTGCCAGAGGAATGAACTTGCGCGCGAAACCAACAAAGCGGCTGCTCGAGTCTGTTTACTTAGTTTCTCACCCGCCGCATTGACCAATATCGGTAAATGCGCGTAATTCGGTCTGGAAATGCCCAATATTCGCTGCAAATACAATTGGCGTGGTGTGGAATCGAGTAAATCGGCGCCTCGAACAATGTCGGTAATTCCCTGTTCGGCATCATCAACAATCACTGCTAATTGATAGGCGAAATACCCATCTGCGCGCAACAAGACAAAATCCCCAACTTGGTCTATGAGACTTTGTTGTTGGGCACCTTGAATCGCATCATTAAAATCCATCAATGCGGTCTCTTCCAAACGTAAACGCCACGCTCTGGTTTGTCGCCCGGGAGGTAATCCGTTCCGGCAAGTACCTGGATAAATTGGCCCATCGATTCCCCTCGCACTTGAATCCGCTATTTCTTTTCGAGTACATCCACACGGATAAGCTATTTTGCGTGCAATCAAACTATTCAACACTTCTTTGTATACATCAAGTCGCGTACTTTGATAAAGAATTGGTCCATCCCATTCAAAACCAAAATCCGCCAAAGTGCGCACAATATTATCTGCCGCGCCGGGCATTTCGCGAGGCGGGTCGATATCTTCCATACGCAGCAACCATTGTCCTCCCCGACGTCGGGCTTCCAGATAGCTGGCAACCGCCGTCAGGAGCGACCCTTCATGCAAGAGCCCGGTGGGGCTTGGCGCAAAACGACCACGATAGGGTGGGCTTGTTATGACTGTGTCTCGGAAAGTAACCATGCTTTACGGGGTGTGGTGAGCGCTTCTGATACAATTGCCAACGGTTTGTTGCGCCGAAAATATCGAGGAAAAAAGAATGACTTACGTGGTGACTGACGCCTGCGTGAAGTGCAAATATACCGACTGCGTTGACGTATGTCCGGTGGACTGCTTCCGCGAAGGCCCGAATTTCCTGGTTATCGACCCGGACGAGTGCATCGATTGCACACTGTGCGTAGCCGAATGTCCTGTTGAGGCAATCTATGCCGAAGACGACGTCCCGGCTGACCAGCAGATCTACATCCAACTGAATGCCGACCTTTCCAGGCATCCAAGCTGGACACCTATTGTAGAGAAAAAAGACCCCTTGCCCGACCATGACCAGTGGGCCAACGTCAAAGGCAAGCTGGCGCACCTGGACCGAAATGGGGCTTGATCCACCCCTAAAGCCCACGCAGTGCCTGATCGAAAAATGCCCGCCATCCCGAATCTGGCGGGCATTTTTTACGGGCTGGCCTACCCAAACAAACTCATCCTACGCTCTTAACCTGTTTACGATCTTACTGCGCAGCCGTGATCAGGACTCACGTGCTGCTCAAAATCCTCATGTACCTATGTACATTCCGGTTTCTGCGCTGCGCTTCACCCTGCTGACGGCTGCTCGCGACAGACCTGTAAACAGGTTCTTAATCCAGACCAACGCCCAAGCAACACGCTGCCGCTGTTTCAGCTTCGTTACATTCAAGCAACACTGTTAAAACGTTTACCCTCTGCAATCTGCCTCAACAGCCAATCGCTTCATACCTTCTTAACAATGTGCCCCCCCACCACCACACCCTTCAATGCCACACGGGCATAGCTGGCACCGCCATATAAGTCGTTACCGAGTTCCATCACCACTTCCGGGTACAGGTTTCAACTTTCACCTCGAAGCACTGCCAATCCGCGCAACAACCACTGTCTGCCGCCAAGCTGGCGGCACAAAAAATGTGCTCGCTCGGGTATTATCCCGCCGATGAGATGCTAGGTTTCGCCAATACCAATCTCCCCCTGGACAACGCTTGCCCAATAACAATGCGCCCCAGCCCTACCTGACAAAGTTTGATATTTGCCCGGCCAGATCTTTGTAAACACCCGCCGCCCTGCAGTCTGAACGGAGACTTCCATGCCCCTAACCACCCCCGGTGCGCGCTTCCGCGCTGCAGTCAACGCCAACAAACCCTTGCAGATCGTCGGGGCCATCAATGCTTATGCCGCCCTGCTGGCCGAGCACAGCGGCCACAAGGCGCTGTATGTATCAGGTGGCGGAGTAGCCGCCAGTTCCTGCGGCATCCCTGACCTCGGCATCACTACCTTGGAAGATGTGCTAATTGATGTGCGCCGCATCACCGACCGCACACAGTTACCCGTGCTGGTTGACATCGATACCGGCTGGGGTGGTGCTTTCAACATTGCGCGTACGGTACGGGAAATGATTCGTGCTGGTGCAGCGGCTGTGCATATTGAAGACCAGGTACTGGCCAAGCGCTGTGGTCATCGGCCCGGCAAAGCCATCGTCAGCAAAGAGGAAATGGTCGATCGCGTCAAGGCTGCAGTAGACGCCAAAACCGATGCGGAATTCGTGATCATGGCGCGTACCGATGCGCTGGCGGTGGAAGGCCTGCAAGCTGCCATCGACCGTGCCTGCGCCTGCGTGGAAGCCGGTGCCGACATGATCTTCCCCGAGGCCATGGAAAGCCTCGACATGTACAAACAGTTCGTCAATGCGGTAAAAGTGCCGGTGCTCGCCAACATCACCGAATTCGGCAAGACCCCACTGTTTACCCGTGATGAACTGGGCAGTGTAGGCGTCAGTATGATGCTTTACCCGCTCAGCGCTTTCCGTGCAATGAGCAAGGCGGCATTGAATGTCTACGGCCATATCGCCGCGGAAGGCTCGCAAAAACAGGTGCTCAATACAATGCAAACGCGCATGGAACTATACGACCACCTGGGCTACCACGAGTACGAACAAAAACTCGACGCCCTGTTTGCCAGCGGAAAAGCGTAATGAGATTTGCGCTACACGGCGCGCGCGTCGTCCTACGCGACTGGCGCGATAGCGACTTAACGCCCTTCGCTGTCCTGAATGCCGACTCCGAGGTCCGGCGCTACTTCCCCAGCGTATTGACGCAGACCGAAAGTAACGCCAACGCAGACCACTTTCGTGAACATGCTGATCGCGAAGGCTTCACCTTCTGGGCGGTCGAAGTACCCGGCGTTGCGGACTTCATCGGCTTTACCGGCCTGCTGCGCACGCCTTACGCAGCTCACTTCACACCCTGCGTTGAGATCGGATGGCGATTGGCACGCGAATACTGGGGTCGGGGTTACGCCACAGAAGCGGCTAAATTAGCGTTGGAGTACGGTTTCCAACAACTACAGCTCGACAAAATCGTCGCCATCACCACCCCCGACAATCTCCCATCACAATCCGTCATGACACGTATTGGCATGGCAAGAGACCTCAGCGGTGATTTCGATCACCCCAATGTTCCAGCCTACCATCCTTTACGCCGGCATGTGCTGTACCACATTCATCGAGCTAGACGCTGATGCGTTACTGGATAGGCGTCGTGTCACACGATCATGTGTTGCGTGGTATCACAGGTGGATTTTGCCAGCTATGCCACGGAAAGAGCGGGCCCCTGGGGCGTATGGAACCCGGCGACTGGCTGATCTACTACTCCCCCAGCGAACACATGGGCGAAGCGGGGTCCTGCCAGCGCTTCACGGCGATCGGACAGATACAGGATGCGGATGCCTACCCGGTTGAAATAAACGCGGACACGTACTATCGGCGCAACGTCGCTTATCGTCCCTGCCGGGAAGTGCCGGTGCGGCCGATGATTGAACAACTGACGTTTATCCGAAACAAACAACGCTGGGGCGCCGCATTTCGTTTCGGCCACCTGGAAATCGGCCAGAACGACTTTGAACTGATTGCCCGCGCCATGCTCGATGCGGCCCCCTCCGCCATCGAACCCGATACCCATCGCAACTAAGCACAGGGTGGTTCTGCCGCCCCATAAGGAGACACCAACATGAGCGATACACCGACCACCCTGCCCAAGCCCAAGAAATCCGTTGCCTTATCGGGTGTTGCTGCCGGCAACACCACCTTGTGCACCGTGGGCCGTACCGGTAATGACCTGCACTATCGCGGTTACGATATCCTGGATGTTGCCGATGCCTGTGAATTCGAGGAGATCGCCCACCTGCTGGTGCATGGCAAGTTGCCCAACCAAGCCGAGTTGCAAGGCTACAAACAAAAACTCAAATCGCTGCGTGGCATCCCTGCCGTGTTAAAGACTGTATTGGAAGCCCTGCCTGCCAGCACCCACCCGATGGATGTGATGCGCACCGCCGTCTCCACATTGGGCTGCACCCTGCCTGAGAAAGACGACCATGATGCGGCCGGCGCACGTGATATCGCCGACAAGCTCATGGCCTCGTTCGGCTCGATGCTGCTCTACTGGTACCACTACAGCCACAATAGCCGGCGCATTGAGGTCGAAACCGACGACGACAGCATCGGCGGCCACTTTCTGCATCTGCTGCACGGTGAAAAGCCTAGCGAGCACTGGGTGAAAGCCATGCACACCTCATTGGTGTTGTATGCCGAGCACGAATTCAATGCCTCGACGTTTGCCGGCCGTGTGATTGCCGGCACCGGGTCGGACATGTACAGCGCCATCACCGGCGCCATCGGCGCGCTTCGCGGCCCCAAGCACGGGGGCGCCAATGAAGTGGCGTTCGAAATCCAGAAGCGTTACGACAACCCAGCCGAAGCCGAAGCCGATATCCGTGCCCGTGTCGAGCGCAAGGAAGTCGTGATCGGCTTTGGCCATCCGGTCTACACCGTCAGCGACCCACGCAATGTCGTCATCAAGGAAGTCGCGCGCAAGCTGTCGAAAGAAGCTGGCAATACCAAGATGTTCGATATCGCCGAACGCCTGGAAACCGTAATGTGGGATATCAAGAAGATGTTCCCCAACCTCGACTGGTTCAGCGCGGTCAGCTACCACATGATGGGGGTGCCCACCGCCATGTTCACGCCCTTGTTTGTTATTTCGCGCACCAGCGGCTGGGCCGCCCACGTGATCGAACAGCGTATCGACGGCAAGATCATTCGCCCCAGCGCCAACTACACCGGCCCTGAGGACCTTAAGTTCGTGCCTCTCAAGAAACGCAAGTAAGCGACCTGCACCGCGGACACTGCCAAACAGCCCCGGTCGAATACCTACTCATACACCCCATAGGAATCACCCCATGTCCGCCCTTATCTCCAACGTTCGCCCCGATCCTGATCAGGTACTGGTCGATATTGCCGATTACGTCTGCAACCATGAGATCACCTCCAACGAGGCCTATAACACCGCTCGTCTGTGCCTGATGGATACCCTAGGCTGCGGCTTCGAAGCGCTGGAATACCCGGCCTGCACCAAACTACTCGGCCCGGTCGTCCCCGGCACCGTTGTTCCTCATGGCGCCAAAGTACCCGGCACCTCATACCAGCTGGACCCTATTCAGGCAGCATTCAACCTGGGCACGATGATTCGCTGGCTCGACTTCAACGACACCTGGTTGGCGGCCGAATGGGGTCACCCCAGCGATAACCTCGGCGGCATCCTCATGACCGCAGACTGGATTAGCCGTACCCGTGTCGCGGCCGGTAAAGCCCCATTGAGCATGCGTGAGGTGCTCACCGCCATGATCAAGGCACACGAGATTCAGGGGGTGCTGGCGCTGGAAAACAGCTTCAACCGCGTTGGCTTGGACCATGTCGTTCTGGTCAAAGTCGCCTCCACCGCGGTGGTGACCAAACTATTGGGCGGAACGCGTGAGGAAATCATCAATGCCGTGTCGCAAGCCTGGGTCGATGGCCAGGCGCTACGCACCTACCGCCACGCCCCGAATACCGGCAGCCGTAAGAGCTGGGCTGCGGGCGACGCCACAAGCCGTGCCGTCCGCCTTGCACTCATCACCCTCAAGGGTGAGATGGGCTATCCAGGCGTGCTCTCTGCCAAGGGTTGGGGCTTTTACGATGTGTTGTTCAAGGGCAATGCATTCAAGTTCCAACGCCCGTATGGCAGCTATGTGATGGAACAAGTGCTATTCAAAATCAGCTTCCCGGCTGAATTCCATTCGCAGACTGCCGTGGAATGCGCCATGACCCTGCACGGCAAGCTGGCCGCCATGGGCAAAACAGCGGCGGACATTAAGAAAATCACCATCCGCACCCACGAAGCCTGCATTCGCATCATCGACAAGAAGGGCCCGCTGAATAACCCAGCCGACCGCGACCATTGCGTGCAGTACATGGTAGCGGTGCCGCTGATCCACGGCCGTTTGACCGCAGCCGACTACGAAGATGGGATCGCTACCGACCAACGCATCGATGTGCTGCGCGACAAGATTGTCTGCGTTGAAGACGCCGGTTTTTCACGCGACTACCACGACCCGGAAAAGCGCTCCATCGCCAATGGCCTAACGGTGGAACTGAACGACGGCACCGTGCTACCCGAAGAAGTCTGCGAATACCCGATCGGGCATCGCCGCCGCCGCGGCGATGGCATCCCGCTCCTGGAGGCCAAGTTCAGAACCAACCTCGCCCGCGTGTTCGCCGCCAAGCAAGCCAACGCGATCTACGACCTGTGCAATGACCAAAAAACATTGGAAATCACGCCGGTCAACGAGTTTGTCGACCTGATGATGAAATAAGCCATAGCACCTGCACCCAACCCTGCTGCACCACCAAGATGCAGCAGGGTCGAAAACAACCTGCGTAATTGAACAGACTCCCTACACCATTCCTCCAGGAAACGGGAACCCCTCGATTTCCCGACTTTACGACAACGTACTATCCCTTGATAGTTTTCATGCTTACGTCATCCACGCCTGTATTGCCGTCGCTTCAGCGTAATAACGTTGCATCCGGCAATGCATTGGGTATGCGCAGCGCCATTCTATTGCTTGTGCCAATCTGTCGCGTCAACAAACAAACCACACGAAATGACTAAGTGGAAGTACGCATCATGAACGTAAAATTGCGTAAAACTGAAGCTGGATTGCAGGCACTGCAATCTCGAGAAGCAGGGGTACGACTCCCCGCCAGACTACGGACGTTGCTGCTGCAAGTTGATGGGCGAAAACGTACTGCCGAGTTGGCCCGGCTCGCCGTATCACTCGGCAGTACAGCCGATGTCGTTGAAACACTGATGGAAATGGGGTTGGTCGAGGTCGTCCCCGGCAGTCAGATCAAAAGCCCACCACCACCGGCTGCCACGCAACGCGTCGGCGCTGCTTCCAAAACCATGCCCGCAAACACAGATGCGGGGTATGCCGAACAGACTACAGAGGAAGATGAGCAGGAACCCCTCGTATCGACCAAGCTGCCAGAGCTTTTTCAGCCCATTGCCTTGATGATGCACGAAGTGACCGATACACACCTTGGCACCAGAGCAGCAATACTCAAGCGCCGTATCAGCAAGAGCGAAACCGAGGCCGAACTTCGTCTTTCCTTGATGGCACTGCGCGAAGCGTTGGCCAAGTCCAATGGCTATCTGCATGCTGACAAGGCGTTGCAATATGTTTATCCAACATTGCCGCTGTTCAGCTTCAAAGCTGCCCCAGCATTTTAAGCACCTCTCTAGCGTCTCGCGAGCCAGGGCAAGGTAAGGCGAAAACAGCCGAGGAAGCGGCGTTTACAAATGGTAAATGCGCATGCCGAGAATGATTTCAACGCCCTATTGCTGACGCGTAGCTGGCTTTAGTCGGGTTCCAAGAACCTGTTTACGATCTTACTGTGCGCCATGATCAAGACTTATGCGCTGCTCAAAAGCCCCGCTTCAGTTGTCAACCATAGAATCTTCAAGATCGAAAGCCTTCGATATCCCGTCTTTACGCCGCAGGGCTATCCCCCGACAGTCTAGCGCGTATGTCATAAAACTCTTATGGTCGGCTGCCCCACAGCAACACTTTTCACCATTTGTGCCTGCTTAGTCGCGGCTATTCCAAATACGCGAATGGAGATACGCAAAATGAATGTAAAACTGCGCAAAACCGAAGCTGGCCTACAGGCGCTGCAATCGCGAGATGCCAGCGCCCGCCTACCTGCCCGATTGCGGACGCTGCTGCTGCAAATCGATGGTCGGAAGCGCACACCTGAACTGGCGCGGCTAGCCCTCGCACTTGGCAGCCAAGCAGACACGGTTGAAAAGCTGTTGGAATTGGGGCTGGTTGAAATCGTACCGGGCAGCAAGATCGCCGAGCTCACCCCTGCCGCCACCCCAGCCACCACTGTCGCCGAGCCCGGCGCAACACAACGCGGCATTACCGCGGCTGCATTGGCCCAAGTTGCCACCTCGCCCCTCCCCCACGCCCAACACTCCCTGCTGAATGCCGATACCGATGCCGATGCCGACCAGCCAAATACGGAACTCGCCTCCCCCGTAATGAGCGTAGAGCCTGCCGTATCCACCAAGCTACCCCAGCTATTGCACCCGGTGGCCCTGTTGATGCACAAGATAGCCGACCACCATCTGAGTGCCCGGGCGGCCATGCTCAAACGCCGGATAAGTAAAAGCGAAACTGAGTCTGAGCTGCGCCTTTCGTTGATGGCCCTGCGCGAGGCGTTGGCCAAGATCAACGATTTGCACCATGCCGATGAGGCGCTACATGTTGTCTACGCCTACTTGCCCATCACTGAGTCAAACCCGTTACAGGCGTCCTAGCAGGTCATATTTTTTACACAAACGAAGATTGAACAAATTTTTTTGAGAAAAATAAATGGCGCTGATAACGCCACTAGAACACCCGCAGAAGTCCTAATCCGCAGACAAGCTGGCTAACGGATTCAACTGGCTTTAAGGCGTCGCCAAAGCTGATGCACCAGGGGTTTTATATTCCTGACACACATTCGGAAGAATATAGTCATCACGCCGACACTAGCAGAGATTTACATCTAGGGGTTGGATATAATCCCGACAAGAAAAAACCATTAAATTCATTTGAAAATAAGAAATCCCCTCCTCCTCCAATCGATCGATCGATCGCACCAGCTTAAACGGACGACTAAATTCGTCGCATATAAATTGAATTAATCAAGCATAATCAAAGACCTAACGCCCCCATCCAAATCAGAAAAAATCTTTACTCCCACAAAAATCCAATAACAAAGCAGCTTAAAATTGTGCGGCTGTTTTCGCAGCCAGTAATTTATTAATTTTATTGCAAAAGCATAATTCAATAATTAACTGAACCAATCCAACTTTATTTATTAAACACACTCCGGATATTTAATAGAACTTGAATTAACAATATACCCTCACGCATTACAATGCCTAGCCTTACCCATATTAAGCAAGGGAAGCCAGCAAGCGTTGTCAGCCAGCGAATAAGCCACTTAAAAATAAACGCTGCCGAGCCACCTGCTCAAACACGAAAAAAATATCCATTGTGCTTACCAAAAATAAGCAGAGTATGCTAAGTAAAACGACCCCATTCCTATAGGGGGACAGCGCATCGATTTGCTTGTCTGAATTTTTCCGATTCTGGTCGGTTTTACCTCCTTACTTTATGGTCGATAAAGCTTAAGGTAGACCCATCTATACAGCCATTTGAATTATTTGAAATGTCTCGCGCTTTGTTTGTAATTGATGTTCAAGCGTCGTTTCGCCACACCCCTTGCTGGCAAACCGGCGATTTTTCTTCTTATCTGGCAGCACAGAACAAACTCATTATCAGTGCACGTGCCGCTGGCGTACCGATAATACGTGTATTCCACGTCAATATTAATGGGTGCAACACCGCTTCCAAAACATTCCGACATAACGCTTGCTACATCGTTGCCTTGGCAGGTAGCGACCCGATTGCCGACCATACAGCATATAAGCAAACACATAGCGCGTTGGTAGATACCGGCTTAAGCACTTGGTTGCACGCGCTAAACATCGATAGTCTGATTATTTCAGGAATCCGCACCGAACAAGACCGCGAAACAAAGGCTCACCATGGGACGGACATAGGTTTTTCGATCGACTTCGTCACTGAGGCCACGCTCACCTTTCCGATAAAGCATAACAACGACCGCCTTTTCAGCGCAGCCGAAATCAAGGAACGCACCGAGCTTGTACTAGCCGGACGCTTCGCCCGATTCGCCACCATAGACGAAGTCGTGGCGGAACTTCCCGTATTGGCTTGAGCACTTTGTGAATTTTACAAACCACTAGTTAATCAAAGCATTACGTCTTTTGAATCCAGCAGGCAAAAGTCATATAGAGCGCAAGTAAATGACGATATCGGTTCACTTCATCCTGTTGCCAGGTTTTGCATTGCTGGACCTTGCTGGCCCAGCCGAAGCGTTGCGCATTTCCCAACGCTATGTGAGCGACCTGACCCTGCACTATGCCGGGCCAGTAACATTACCCCTCTGCTCGCTGGGTATGACACTGCAAGATACGGCACCATTACCAGACTCGCTGCCGCCAAATGCTTGGCTCATCATCCCAGGCTTCAGTACCCTCATTGCCGAAGGATGTAATTCAATCTTGCAACAAATCATTGTTTGGCTAGAAGAGGTCTTGCGGCCTGATGTCCGCTTGGTATGCATCTATTCAGCCGTACTGTTAGTTGGCGCTGCCGGCTTGCTGGACGACCGCCCCTGCACCATCCACCACACGCTTGTGGAGCAACTAAAACAAGTGGCCCCAGCCGCCCGTGTAAAAAGCGACCGTATCTTCGTCATCGATCGCAATATCGCCACCTCTGCCGGTGTCACTACAGGCATCGACCTCACCCTCGAACTCATCGCCCGCCAGTTTGGCCCCAAGGTTGCCGTCGCGGTATCACGTGATATGGTGATCTGGAGACGACGTGACGGCGATACACCACAACTGTCACCCTTCCAGGACTATCGCGATCATATGCACCCAGCAATACACCGAGTACAGGACGCCATTGCCGCTGAACCGGCAGGCGATTGGTCACTCGACTCCTTGGCCGCTATCGCTTGCGTAAGTACGCGCCACCTGGCCCGGTTGTTCAAACTACATATCGGCATCGCCCCGTTGGATTACCGCCAACGTATGCAGCTGGCGAATATCGAGCCGCTGCTAAGGCAAAAGGATTACTCCTTGGAAAAGATTGCAGAGATAGGCGGGTTTGGCTCGGCACGGGACTTACGCCGCGTCTGGCGAAAACAACGCGGCGAGCCCCTGCCCGGACGCTGAGCCGCATAAAAGTCTGCACAAACAACCTACCGCATTGGGGTGCCAGTTCCATTTTTCGGCCCATGCAACCAACCGCCACAGGTAGATTCTTAGAACCTATTTACGATCTGTCACGAGCAGGCGTCAGCAGGGTGAAGCGCAGCACAGAAACCAGAATGTACTGTTGTACATGAGGACTTCGAGCAGCACATGAGCCCTGATCACGGCTGCGCAGTAAAATCGTAAAAAGGTTCTTAGTTGGCTATACCGGCTTAAGAATCTACCTATAGTCAGCTACGCGTCGGCAATACCGCGTGAAAACACCCTCAGAATGCTCATTTACCACGCGTAATCATCGATTCCTAGACTGTTTTCGCCTTACCTTGCCCTGGCTTACGAGACTTTAAACCAGTTCTAGGGCTCGCCTCATTCATCGCGGTCGTCACCACCGTGCGTTTATAGAAATCAGCCATGCGCTCTGCCGTCGCCGGCGCGCTCCAGCGCTGTGCATAGGCTTGGGCCTCGGTTGCCAAGCGTCGGTGCAGGTCTGGCTGTTGCAATACGCGTTCCACTTTCTCGGCGAAGTCAATCGCGTCGTCCTTCGCGCACAAACAACCACGTTCCGGCAACAGGATATCGCGCGCGCCCATTGCCGGAATCGCCACCACCGGCAACCCCATCGCCATAGCCTCCAGCAATACCAAACCCTGGGTTTCGGTAGTAGAACCGAATACGAACAGGTCGGCAGCCCGATAGCAGTCAATCAGGCTTGTGCTACGGTCCAGGTATCCGATAAAACGCACTATCCCACCCAGTCCCAGCTTTTGGGCTTGTACCTGCAAACTGCCCAACGCCGGCCCCTCCCCTGCTATCAGCAACACAAAAGCCGGCCGCCGATAACGCAGTCGCTCTGCCACTTGCAACAGCAGGCCAATATTCTTTTCATGTGCCACCCGCCCGACAAACAGCGCCACTTCTTGCTGCTGGCCCAGGCCATGGGCACGGCGAAAGGCTGCTCTGTCGCCGCCTTGGAATCGCTCAAGCGGAATCCCCGTCGGAATCACTTCGATAGGCACTGTCACACCATATTGACGCAACGCATCGCACATCGCGCCAGAAGGGGCGACAACACCATCCGTGGCGTTGCATTGCCCACGCGAAAAACGCCGCGCCAACGCACGCGTCCAGCTGGCCGGTACCCCACGTGCGTAGTGATGCAGGTATTCCTCAAAAAAGGTGTGGTAGGTCGTCACCACCGGCACACCCAGCGCGCGGGCTATTTCCAGCCCGGCATAGTGGGCGATAAATGGGGTTTGAACATGCACCAGCTGGTAGCCCGCCCCACGTAACCGCGGCAACAGGTCCCTTACCTGTCCTCGCCGCATCAGGCGGTCTTCCGGGTCAATCGCCACATAACGTGAAGGGATGCGCCAAATACCTGCCTCATCGACTTCGCCAGGGTAGGACGGCGCAATCAAATCTACCGTCACCCCTTGCGTCGCAAGCTCGCGGCGAAAAGTCTGGATAGAAGTAGATACGCCATTGACACGGGGGAAATAGACATCCGAGACCATCAGTACACGCATATGCACACGCTCCCTAGCCAGATACAGCCAGACTAGCCCCTGCACATGACGGACTGATGACGGATGCGCTGCTTCAAGCTATGCCAACCGCTAGCAGAACTGTACGACATAAGCTCATACCGTCGGCAACCTACGTCAACGTCGCCGTCTTCCCAGCCGTGATTTCCATGACACTGCCGCTACGACAGATCATGACTAACACTCATTTCAATAGGGTTCCGGTAATACCTCGACATTACCCACTACCGATGTCCATTCCCGTCATCACACAAAAGATTGTAAGAGAGGAATTCCATGCCCCCATCGCCCGCCGACCTGCCCAAGGCATTGGTCCAGCTATTCGACCCGACCGCCCTCTTTGACTCGTATACGCGGCTTTACACTATCCAGGTTGCCTGGCTTGCCCGCAGACAAGCTACTAGTCGAATCCTTCTGCAAAATCTGGGCAACTGAGCCTGAAAGGTTCAAGGCTGATCCAAACCAGCAATTATCGGGACTAAACACGTGAATTGTTCGCCAATTATGTGCACGATTCATTCGAGCACTTTTCAACAACGGGCGGCACGCTGCAAACCGACCTGTCCGTGGCGGACTACTACAAAATTCGGCCGCTTTTAAAGCCCACCGCATAAGCCAATTGTTATTTGGCCTAGCCTGCCCCTTTGTCGTGAGGCGCTCCAAGCGACATTCGCGCAACGCGCGCAAGCCTGTTCCCTTCATTTTCCTCTCCACCGGCAAGCCCTGCCAAATAACGGTTTACGACTCGACGTAGGTTTGAATCTGGCTGCCTGCCAGTGTTGAAGCGAATAAATAAGTTCAGTTGACGCTTTACAGAAAGCAAGGTCAATAAATAAAATACCAAATAGTATGCTTATAGGAGTGCACGGATTTGAACCACGCTGCTCAACCCACTATCGAGATGGACGCCCAAACGGCCCGCCAGGCTGCGCTTGCTGCATTGCGTGGGCTGGCAGCCGGCGTACCGGCCCATACCCTGACCTATGCCGATATCGCCAAGGCAGCCAGCGTGCCGTGGCAAACGGTAAAGCGTCTGCTAGGCCCGCGCGAGCAGTTTGCCGCGTTGTTGGAAGGGGCCATTGCCGAGCCGGTGGATACCCGCGACCGTATTCTCGAGTCCGCAGCGCGTGTGTTTTCCCAAAGGAGCTATCTGGGTGCATCGCTCGACGAAGTGGCAGCCGATGCGGGCCTCACCAAAGGGGCCGTGTATTGGCACTTCAAGAGCAAGAACGACCTCTTCTTTGCGCTGCTCGATAGCCGCTTCCAGGTGGAGTTTGACCAGCACCTGCCGGAAGCCATCGAGCTACAGTCCCGCCATGCTTCGCCGCGAGAAGGCACTAAGGCGCTGCTGGCAGGTGTGCTGGAAAGAGTAAAGCAAGACCCGGACTGGCCTCGCCTGTTTCTGGAATTCCTGGGCCAGGCGCGCGCCCCGGAAGTACGCGAGCGGCTGGCCCAGGCCTATCAGCAAAGCTATCGGATGTCGGCCACGCTGATCACCCAGCAGCATAGCCTGCACCAACAAGCCGTGCCGGTAGACCCACAGCTGCAAGCCATTTTCTGGAGCGCACTGATGGATGGATTGATTACAGCGTGGCTGCTCAATCCCGAGGCAATCAATCTGGACACCCTCATACCGCGCATTGTTGACATGCTCTGGCAAGGGTTGGACCCGGAAAAACAAGCTTCACCGCAAGGAAACACTGTATGAACCGCCCTATTTCGTCACGTGCAAAACGCCGTGCCGTCGTCGTAATCATCCTGCTTGCCATTGCCGCAGGCAGTGTGGTGGTTGCGCAGAAGAAAAGCGCGCCCACTGCTGAAAGCAAGGCCGACACCCCGGTTACATTGGAACTGGCGGCTTCTGATCTGGCGCATGTAACTGATAGCACATTGATTCAACCATTAAGTTTGTCCGGCACACTCAACCCGATTCGGCAGACCGTCATCCGGGCCGAAGTCGATGGCATACTCAAGGAAGTCTTGGTCCGCCCTGGCGACGCGGTAAAAGCCGGCCAAGTACTGGCGCGCTTTGAAGCCAGCGACCGCAACAACCAATTGGTCAACCGCACCGCCGTTCGCGAACGTGTGCAAGCCGAATTGCTGCTGGCCGAGAAAAACCGCGACCGCAATGCGGATTTGCTGAAGCAGGGGTTTATTTCCCCAACCGCCCACGACGAAAGCGAAAACAAGGTTGCCGTGGCGGTTGCTCAGTTGAAGGCAGAAGAGGCCCAAGCCGCGCAAGCCCGCAAGGCATTGGCGGACGGCGTGGTGCGCGCGCCCTTCAGTGGCATTGTCGCCAGCCGCAAGATAGAACCGGGTGGCCGCGTAGCCGTCAATCAGGATTTATTCAGTCTGGTTGATCTGGGTGAGCTGGAGTACGAAGCGGCTGTGCCGGTGGCGCGGCTGCCGGCGGTCAAGCTGGGCCAGTCGGTGAAGCTCGATATCGAAGGTTTTGGCGAACAAAAATTTATCGGCACGATTGAACGCATTGCCCCCGTAGCCGATGCCGGATCGCGCATGGTGCCTGTCTACGTAAAAGTGCCAAACCCTTTGCACAGCCTGCGCGGGGGTATGTTTGCCCAAGGCGAAGCCACCCTGGCGAAACTTGAGCATGCCGCCACCCTGCCCTTCAGCGCTATTCGTGGCCGCGAAGGCAATGCACCGTTCGTGCTGGCAGTGGAAAACGGCAAGATAGTTTCCCGCCAGGTCAAGCTCGGGATCATGAATGATCTGACCAAACAGGCTGCGATAGTAGAAGGACTCAAGCCCGGCGCTGTCGTCGTTATCGCGAAAATCGAGAACCTGAAACCCGGCCAGGCCATCAAGCTACCAGCAGCCAAACCCACAGCCTAAACGGCTATTGCCAATCTTGGCGGAGTGAGTGCGCGGCGCTCACTTTCCAGGGTTGACGCAGTTGTATGCCCCGCACGCGGCCCGGCCGCACAAAAAGGTTATTCCATGTGGTTTACCCGCATCAGCATCCAGAACCCCGTCTTTGCCACCATGATGATGGTGGCGTTGGTGGTGCTCGGCTTGTTTGCCTACCAGCGCATGCCGGTCGAGAAAATGCCCAATGTCGAGCTTCCCTTCGCCATTGTGGTCACAGACTATCCGGGCGCGTCGCCGGAAATCATCGAGACAAAGATTTCGCGGCCGATGGAAGAAAAGCTGTCCACCATCTCCGGCATCAAGAACCTGACTTCCGAAAGCTATAGCGGGCAGTCGTTCGTATTTGTCGAGTTCGAACTCGATACCAATATGGACCGTGCCTTGAACGAGGTACGCGAGAAGGCGAATCAGGCTAAGGTCGATTTCCCACGTGAAGTAAAAGAACCCTACATCACGCAGGCACGGCAAGACAGAGGGCCCACCATCACCGTGGCTCTAACCAGCGATAAGCTGACAGAGCGGCAGATGACCATTCGGGCCGACCAGTATATCCAGCGCCAGTTCCAAACAGTTAAGGGTGTAGGTAGGGTAAGGCTGATTGGCGGCATCAAACGGCAGCTGAATATTGAACTCCTACCCGAGAAGCTGCATGCATTCGGCATTGGGGCTGATCAGGTCATTGCAGATATCCGCAAGGAGAATCAGGAAATACCGGTTGGGAATATCGAGTTCGATAAAACTGAGCGCGTGGTGCAACTCAAGGGCCGGCTGGTTGAAGCTGCGGACTTCGGTAAGATCGTGGTGGCGCGCCGTAATGGTCAGCCTATCTTGCTTAGCCAAGTCGCCAATGTCATTGATGGTGAACAGACACGGGATTCATCGGCGCTGGTCAATGGGAAACGCGCGCTATCCATTGAAATCACCAAGGTCAGCGGCGCCAATACCATACAGGTGGCTGACGACATCCATGCCATGGTCAACAACCTGAATAAGGAATTGGAAGCTGAAAGTATCCAGATGGAGGTAATTGTCGATGAGTCAAGCGACATTCGCCGATCGCTGGCCGACGTAAAATCCACGCTGTTAGAAGGTGCAGTCCTAACCGTGCTGATTGTCTGGCTCTTCTTGGGTTCTTGGCGTTCAACGGTGATTACCGGTCTTACCTTACCCGTTGCGCTGATTGGCACCTTTTTCTTCCTGCAGGCGTTTGGCTTCACCATCAATGGGATGACCCTGATGGCCCTGTCTCTATGCGTGGGGCTGGTGGTGGACGATGCCATCGTGGTGCGGGAAAACATTGTCCGCCATGCCGAAATGGGTAAAAGCCATTACCAGGCGGCGCTGGATGGCACGGCGGAAATCGGCCTTGCGGTGCTTGCCACTACGCTGACCATTGTCGCGGTGTTTATGCCTGTGGGTTTCATGGGTGGCCTGATTGGTAAGTTCTTTTTCCAGTTTGGCATTGCCGTCTGTGCAGCAGTGTTAATCTCAATGTTTGTTTCCTTCACGCTCGACCCGATGCTGAGCTCGGTATGGCACGACCCGCACGCCCACGGCATGAAGCATACTGGACCGTTAGGTCGGGTATTGGATAGCTTCGAGCGTGGCCTAGACAATATCTCCGCCTTTTATGCTCGCACCATCGAATGGGTGCTCAACCCCAAACGGATAAACCTGCCCAAATGGTTGGTACTGATCCTCGCCGTGATATGCCTGCCAATCACCCTGTTTGTGTTGGCTACCCGGCCCCGCGCTCGTACTTGGTTCAAGTCGGGTCTTAAAGGCAAGCCCAGCTGGTCACACCGTTCCCTTGTGTTGATGGCGGCTATCACATTGTTTTTCGGCTCATTCCTGCTGGTGCCTTTCATTGGAGCAGAGTTCCAACCCAAGGCAGACTCCGGACGAATCAAGATTGACTACCGTACACCCATAGGTAGTTCACTTGATTACACGACCTCGAAAGCGGAACAGGTGGAGGACGCGTTACGCGCCTTTTCTGAAATAAAGGATATGTATACCGCTATCAATACCGGTGAATCAGACGGTAAGCACATTGCTCATACCAACCTGAACCTGATCGAGAAAAATAAGCGCATCAGCCAGGACGCACTGATCAAGAAGATTCGCGACCGATTGACGCGAATCGCAGGGATTGAACTGCGCAGCGTAAGTGGCGCCGAAGGTGGAGGCGGGGGCAACAATGCGCCTATTTTCATCACGATTCAGGGTAAGGACTTTGGTGAACTGAAACGGATTGCCGAGAATGTTGCCGAGCGCTTGGGCCGCATCAAGCACGTAATCAACGTACAAACCTCGTTGCGGGCTGCCAAGCCGGCTATCGATATCAATGTCAACCGCGAAATGGCCAGCACCGTGGGCTTATCGGTTAGCCAGGTCGGCGCTACGCTCGCCCCTCTGGTCGCGGGTGAGGAAATCGGTAGCTGGCAAGCACCCGACGGCGAGAGTTACGAGATCATCGTTCGCCTGCCAGAAAACAATCGTCGTATGGCTGAGGACCTAGCCAACCTGCCCATTGCCAGCACAGATATCGATGCACGTACGGGCCAGCCCATCATGATTCCGCTCTCGCAGGTGGCCGACATCAAGGCCAGCGGTACACCAACCTTGATCCAGCGTCGCAACCTGTTCCGAAATGTCGAAGTCTATGCCGATGTAGAAGGTGTGCCGGTAGGCGAAGTGCAGCCAGAGGTAGACAAGCTGCTCAAGCAAATCCAGATGCCCCAGGGCTATCGCTTCGTTCAGGAAGGAGCCGAGCGCGACATGGGTGAAAGCTTGAACTACGCCGTGCAGGCATTGTTGATCGGCGTGATATTCATCTACCTGATACTCGCTTCCCAGTTCGGCAGCTTCAGCCAACCGTTGGCGATCATGACCGCGCTGCCACTTTCGGTAGTAGGCATATTCCTGGCGCTGCTGGCTTGGGGCTCCACACTCAACCTCTTCTCCATCATCGGCATCATCATGCTGATGGGGCTGGTGACCAAAAACGCGATCCTGCTGATCGACTTCGTCAATCGATTGCGCAACCAGGGCATGGAGCGCTTCGCCGCCATTGTTGAAGCAGGCCGTGTCCGGTTGCGACCTATCCTGATGACCACATTCGCCATGATTGGCGGCATGTTGCCCCTTGCATTGGCCTTGGGTGAAGGAGCCGAGCAACGCGCACCGATGGCACACGCCATTATCGGTGGAGTGATTACCTCTACGCTGCTGACCTTGGTTGTGGTGCCAGTCGTGTTCACCTATCTGGACGACCTGGGTATGTGGCTAAAGCAGAAATTTGCCGGCAAACATACTGACCAGCCCCCCCAAGTCAAAGATGCTGCCCCGCAACCAGGGACAGGGCGTTAACGCATCAACGTACATCAGGTTTAATGACGCACGGTGTGCGGTAAAGTGATATGCATTGGGCGAAACGGCATGTATCAAGATACATGCCGTTTTTTTTAGCCTGTCTCTATGTTGATAGTATGTAAATGCCAACGCCGTTCAGCGTACGATTGGCATGGATTTACGGCCAATGCCGGCCCATGCGTAAGGGGGATCACCCCATCCCTACAGCAAACCAATTTACCTGTTTACGATATTGCGCTTTGGATTGGAACTCGCCATACATATAAAGTACATGTCCCCTATTAAGGCTGGGGGACTCCAGACTATGTTTTCTGAAGGTGCCAATGATGTTGAATAGAACCGTCGCTATTGCATTGGTTTCCCTGCTAGCCAGTGTTTGGCTTCCTTGTTTTGGTGCCGTTATCTGGGATGGCCCGGCCGATGGGCCCATTGGCCAAGGCAAACGGAAAGTCATTTTTCTTTCGCAGGACCTACAGAACGGGGGGCCCACCGCTGCATTTAGGGGGCTGGAGGAAGCGGCTCAAATACTGGGTTGGAGCGTGCAGGCTGTCAATGGCAAGGGCGATGCAGCCGTTATCCGCAGCGAATTTGCCGCTGCCATCGCACAACGGCCCGATGCCATCGTGCTGGGCGGGTTTCAAGTAGAGGACGGCGCCAACCTTATTCAAAAGGCCAAGGATGCCAACATTGTGCTGGTGGGCTGGCATGCCGAGGCCGCGCCCGGGCCCACCAAGGACTTGTTCGTCAATGTGGCAACCCATTCGGACGAAGTAGCCAAGGTCGCAACCGAATTCGTGATCAAGAGTGCAAAAGACAACGCTGGCGTTGTCATCATCAATGACAATCGTTTTGCGGTAGCCAACGAAAAGACCAAGCGCATGCAGGAGATGCTGAAAAAGTGTAAGTCCTGCCAAATATTATCCATCGAGAACGTCCTTATATCCCAGGTAAAACAGGACATCGACGGCGTGGTGCAAAGCCTGGACAAACGTTTTGGGAAAGCATGGACTCATACTTTGGCAATCAACGACATTTATTTTGATGAAATGAATTTCCCACTAATTAAACTCGGCCGGGGCGATGTTCAAAATGTCGCCGCAGGTGATGGCTCGGCCAAGGCGCTGCGCCGTATTAAAAACGGGCTCTCCTTGCAAACCGCCACGGTGGCGGAACCCCTTTCCCTGCAGGGCTGGCAGTTGGCGGACGAACTTAATCGTGCCTTTGCCGGCAAGCAGGCCAGTGGCTACATAACAAAACCTATCCTGGTTACCACGCAATCACTCGCCCGGATGGGCTATCGGGAAATTGACGCCAACATTCCTTACAAGGAAGCCTATATCGCCATTTGGAAAGGCAAGCCGGAAAAATAGGTGGGCTAATTAAAATAATAGGCATTCATCTCCAATTAAAATCACTCTAAGAGCCTGAACATGCCAAGCATATACGTTGCCCTTGTTCTACTACTGACGCTGTGCTGCTTTACCCAGCCAGCCTTTGCAGAGAAATGGCTGGGGCCAACGGATGGGCCAATCAAGCAAACTAAAAAGAGTATTGTTTTCCTATCTCACGACTTACAAAATAGCGGGCCCACGCTTGTATACCGAGGACTAGAAAAGGCTGCTCGTATACTGGATTGGAAAATCACCATCGTAAATGGAAAAGGAGACACAAAAAATATTAATGATGCATTTATGGAAATTATAAAAAGAAAGCCCGATGCCATCGTGTTGGGTGCGTTTCAGGAAGACATGGTTGCCCGTCTTATTCCTTTGGCCAAGCAAGCAAACATCGTATTAGTTGGTTGGCACGCAGCAGCCATACCAGGGCCTACACCGAATTTATTTGTGAACGTGGCTACAAACCCAATTGATGTGGCGAAAATGATTGCCGAATATGTCATTCATGATAGTAAAGAAAAAGCAGGGGTTATCATCATTACCGACAATCACTACGCTGTCGCCAAAGAAAAAGCAATTCGCATAAAAGCCTCAATAGAAGCTTGTAAGACTTGCAAAGTACTTTCTATTGAAGATGTTTCAATTTCATTAACAGATAAACTCATTGATGACTTTGTGATACGAATGAACCAAATCCATGGATCTGCCTGGACTTACACGTTGGCAATTAATGACCTCTATTTTGATGTAATGAATATCCCTCTAATAAAGATTGGCCGACCTGATATACGAAATGTTTCGGCGGGCGATGGCTCTTCAACTGCAATTAGCAGAATTAAGGCAGGAAAGTCCCAACAAATTGCTACGATTGCAGAACCTTTATTCCTGCAAGGCTGGCAGTTGGCCGATGAACTCAATCGTGCCTTTGCGGGTAAACCGCCCAGTGGATTCGTTTCAAAACCAATACTCGTCACAAAGCAGGTATTGAATCGATTAAATGGTAAAGAAATTGAATCGGACATTCCTTACAAAGAAGCCTATACGGCGATTTGGAAGAATGGTGTCGCCAAATAAGCAACACAATTGAATAGAAACTAGGTTAAAACAGCAGCGCACCTCTCCTTTTTTCGATCCATCCCCCCGACCGGCACGGTAGCCCCTACCATGCCGGTCGCGCTATTTTTGCCTTTTGTGGCAACAACATCCGATCGCCGTCTGCCGTTTGTATTTAAGGAACCCCGCTGCATGAAGCTCGCCCCACTCGCCCTATTAATTTGCGCCACACTCACCACTCAGGCTGCCGATACACCAAGCTATCAAGGGCTGGGCGCTGACAGCATCAGCCCCGAAACCCTGGAAACCTTCCGCGCCAAAACCCTGGCGCCTGACTTGAGCCGCAAGGTGCAACGCATGTTGGACCTGCGCGGCCCTGGGGCGGGCATCCTGTCGCCCGATGGCAAGGCGATGTACTACGGCTGGCGCGTAACCGGCACTGCACAAGTATGGCGGGTAGATGGGCCGGAACGTTTCCCGATGCAGATGACGGGTGGCGAAGACGCTACCGCAGTCCGCGATATCAGCCCCGATGGCAAATGGCTGTTCATCAGCCGTGACCGTAAAGGCGAAGAGAACCCGGGGCTTTATCTCCAGGCGGCAAACGGTGGTGAGCTCAAGTTGATCCAGCACCTGCCGGGCATCCAGACCTTTTTCGAATTCGTCTCCGACGACGGCCGCTATGTGTACTACCGCAGCAATGACGAAGTACGCGATAGCTACACCTTCTACCGCTATGAACTCGCCAGCGGCAAAAAGGAAAAGCTGTTTGCCCAAAAAGGCAGTTGGAATATCGTGGACCATCGTGCCGACGGTACATTGCTGCTGCAAAAGTCGCTGTCCAATGTCGTCAGTGAAGTATGGGAATGGTCGCCGCTGAAGGGCGAATTCCGCCCCCTGCTGGGTAAGGACGAGAGCGAGGATTACAGCGCCCAGTATGGCGCCACCCCTGGTGAGCTGATCGTGCAAACCAGCAAGTTCGATGATGCGCGCCGCCTGTACAAGCTCGTCGATGGCAAATTCAGCCCACTGAGCCCCGCACAAAAATGGGATGTCGCCAGCTTCTCGCTCGACCGTGCAAGGCAAAAACTCTACTACGCGGTCAACGAGGCGGGGTACACCAAGAGCTATGCCCTAGACGCCAAAACCCTGAAACCCCTCAAGCTGCCAACCTTTCCCGATGCAGACCATGTCATGGTCCTTAACAGCACCCAGGATGGCCGTCGCGTGGTGATGGGTGTCGAATCTGCCAGTCAACCCAATAGCAACTATGTGTTCGATTGGAAAACCCACCAGCTGGCACGCTGGATAGCCCCCTCCATGCCGGAAGTCGATACCAGCAAGTTCAGCGTGGCCAAACTCGAAAGTTACCCCAGCCGCGATGGCCAGCAGATTCCCATGTTCGTCCAACGGCCTACCCACTGCGGCCCCAACCCTGCCCGGTGATAGTCCAGTTTCATGGTGGCCCTGAAGGCCAGTCACGGGCGGGTTTCTCAGCGCGCGCGCAGTTGTTCATTGATGCGGGATTTATCTATGTACAACCCAATGTGCGCGGCTCGGATGGGTATGGCAAGACTTGGCTCAACGCCGACAACGGCCCCAAGCGACTGGATGTGATCAGCGATATTGAAGACGCGGCAATCTACATCAAGAAAGCCTGGGCCCAGAACGGTATTGCGCCCAAGGTGGGCGTTATGGGTGGTAGCTATGGTGGGTATTCGACACTGTACGCAATGACCCGTTTTGCCGGTGCCTACGACGCCGGGGTCGCCACCGTGGGGATGTCCAACCTGCTTTCCTTCCTGGAAAACACGGCACCCTACCGTCGTGCCTTGCGCGCTGCAGAATATGGCGACCCGATCAAAGACCGTGACGCCCTGATCTCCCTTTCACCCATTACCCACATCGACAAGCTGAAAGACCCGCTGTTGATCATCCAAGGGGCAAGCGACCCTCGCGTACCGGTGGGCGAAGCCGTACAAATGTATGAAGCTGCGCAAAAACGTGGTGTCGCTTCTGAACTGATCATCTTCGCCGATGAGGGCCATGGTGCGGCCAAGCGAGAAAACCAAGTGCTGAGCATAGGCCATACCCTGCGTTTCTTTGAGACTTACCTGAAACACTGATACGCAAAATAGTCACAGGTATGTGGAACCTATTACTTCGTACAATTTCTATTTGTTTATCCACGCTTTCCAACCCAGGAGTAAGAACAATGAAATTTCGTCTCGCTTTGGTTGCCATTGTTTGTCTAATTGCGTCAACCGCTCGAGCGGATGATCTCGATAAGATTCAGAAAAAAGGGGAAATTATCATCGGGGTGCGTGCAGAAGCGCCCCCCTTTGGTTTCTTGGATAAAACCAAGAACGTGGTAACCGGCTATGACGTGGAATTTGGGAAATACATTGCCAAGAAGTTGGGCGTTAAACCCATATTCCTAACCTTGTCTCCTACCGAGCGCATACCTGCGCTTCAAGATAATCGTGTCGACCTCATCATCGCTGCAATGGCAAAAAACGCCAAATCAGAAAAAATCCTCGAATTCAGCCTCGGTTATTTTGTCGCCATACAGAAATTTGCAGCCAAACCTGGTCGTTTCAAAAGTCTGAGCCAATTCAACGGCGCTAAAGTCTGTTTTGCCCAAGGCACCACCACAGAACACTGGCTTGAGGAGAACCTACCCAAGACGGTTCGTATACCCGCTGTTGGTTATCAGGAAGCCTTCAGTTTATTGCAAACAGGTGGATGCGAGGCGGTAGCGGGAGCAGGGACGATTCTGAAGGGCAATCTCAGCAAACTACCTAAAACCGATGTCGTCGTCACCGATGACATTCCACTCGGCATAGAGATTTTTGCCATGGGAATGCGCAAAGGCGAAAAACGCCTGAAGCAGATGGTTAACGACGCATTGCTTGAATCTGAAAAGACCGGCGAAGCCGTACGCATCTACGAACACTATTTTGGTGAAAATACGGCGGTACCGCAGCTACGCCTGTTCAAAATTCAAGGGTAAGTAACCTGTAAACACGCATTTAACTGAAGAAAGGTGCAGTTAACAGTTTTAGCCCCGCCTACTCGGTAAACAACAACAGCACCTAAAACAGCAGTTGTGTCCGGCGCGCTGCAAAAGCCACAACCAGCGAGATTAGTGCCAGGAAAACCAGGCCTGCCTGCAAGCCGAATCCTTGCACCATATAGCCCATCAGCGGCGGGCCCATCAACGATCCCGAGTAACCCAGCGTGGCTACCCCAGCCAAAGCTGTTGCACCCTCCTTACCCGAGGCGCTGAAAACGCAGGGAAATACGGCAGCGACCCCCAGCCCCGTCAGAATGAAACCGAACATCGCAGTTAGAACATTCGGCGCGACGATTGCAATGGCGATGCCCAACGCAGCCAGGATACTGCCACCCGACACCAAACGCTTTGCGCCAAAGCGCTCTTTCAGTCGGTCGCCTACTATCCGGGCCAAGAGCATTGCGCCGGCAAAACTGGCGTAGCCCAGCGGGGCGATTGCTTCACTCGCGCTAAGATGATCACGTAGGTAGAACGTAATCCAGTTGGTGAGCGAGCCTTCGGATATCGCCCCCATGAAGGCAATCAATCCCAGCCAGATCAATGCCCCATGCGGCAAGGCAAAGTGTTTCTTGCCCACCTCGGCATCGGGCGCATCGCACGGCAAGGCGCGATAGGCCACCCCCAATGGCAGGGTCAAGGCCAGTACCACCAAGACAAAATGCAGAAGGGACGACAAGCCCAAACCTGCAGCGGCACTGCCCAGCAATGCCCCACAGAAAGTCCCCACGCAGAACCACGCATGCAGCATGGACATCATCGATCGACCCAGCGCCCGTTCCTGCTCAACGCCCAGTGCATTGATGGCAACATCGAAACAACTGGCTGCTGCACCAAACCCCACCATGCCCAACATCAGCCAACGCCAGCTTGGCAATATCGCCAACAAGGGCAAAATCAGCAGTATCGCTATACCCGCCATCAAGGCGGCTTTACGCGCTCCATAGTGGCCCACCAGCCAGGCAGCGAGCGGAAAAGACGCAACCGCACCAATACCACCGCCCAACAGCACGGTGCCCAACGTGGCGGGGTCCAACATCAACCTATCGCGCACCGCAGGCAAACGTGCGGCCCAACTGGCATACACCACGCCAAGCAATAGGAACAAAACTGGAAGGGCAGCATAACGCAGGCGCAGCAACCCGCGGGTGGGGGTGGCGATCAATTCAGTGGTCATAAGGGGTACCAACCATCAGGCCACCAGGGCCTCCAGCTGTGTATGCAACTCCAGCCAATCCATTTCCAAGGCTTCGATGGCACTGTCGAGTTCCGCCTTTTGACGCACGGCATCGCGCAACTTGTCTTTGGCGGCTTCGGAATAAATCTCCTCACCACCCAGCGCATCAACCACCACAGCGCGCTGCTTACCTAACTCTGCCAATTTGGCATCGATTTTGTTCAATTCCTTTTCCAATGGCTTGCGCAAGCCCGCCAAGCGCTGACGCGCCTCTGCCTCCTGCCGCTTCTGGGCTTTGCGCTCAGCACCGGTGAGGTTATCAACCACGCCATTTGCTGGCGATACAGCTTGCCCCCCCTGCTCACGGTAACGTTTGTAATCGTCCAGATCACCATCGAAAGGCTTTACCCTGCCCTCCTCCACCAACCAAAAAGTATCGGTGGTTGCCCGTAACAGGTGGCGGTCGTGCGAGACCACAATCATGGCGCCCACATAGTCCTGCAAGGCCAATGTGAGGGCATGGCGCATTTCCAGGTCAAGGTGATTGGTAGGCTCATCGAGCAACAACAGATTAGGCCGCTGCCACACAATCAGGGCCAGCGCCAAGCGTGCTTTCTCGCCCCCGGAAAAAGGCGCTATTGGCCCGGTAGCCATCTCGCCATGGAAGTTGAAGCCACCAAGGAAGTTGCGCAGCTCTTGCTCGCGGGTCTTGGGGTCCAACTTCTGCATATGCCACAGCGGGCTTTCATCCACGCGCAGGTATTCAAGCTGATGCTGGGCAAAGTAACCAATTTTCAGCCCATGACCTTCGACTTTCGTCCCCGCTGCCAGCGCAATATCGTCGGCCAGCAGTTTCACCAGCGTGGATTTCCCCGCGCCGTTGCGACCCAAAAGACCAATGCGGGCACCACTTTCAATGCTGATATTGATCTCGTCCAACAGCCGGTTACCGCCATACCCCGCCGCACCCAATTCAATACGCAGCAAGGGGTTGGGGCTGGAAGCCGGTTGGCGGAAGCTGAAGTCAAAGGGCGAATCGATATGCGCTGCGGAAATCATCTCCATGCGTTCCAGCGCTTTGATGCGGCTCTGCGCCTGCCGGGCTTTGGTCGCCTGGGCACGGAAGCGGTCGATGTATTTCTGTAGATGCGCCGCTTCACGCTGCTGCTTTTCGTATGTCTGCTGTTGCTGGGCCAGTTTCTCGGCTTTTTGAGCTTCGAATTCGGCGTAGTTGCCGGTGTAGAGGTCGATATTGCTATTGGCGAGATGCGCAATGGCCGTGACAGTGGCATCGAGAAAATCGCGGTCGTGTGAAATCAACAATAGGGTGCCAGGGTAACTGGATAACCAGTTTTCCAGCCAAAGTACGGCATCAAGATCAAGGTGGTTGGTGGGTTCGTCAAGCAGCAAGAGGTCGGAGCGGCACATCAACGCCTGGGCCAGGTTAAGACGCATGCGCCACCCGCCCGAGAAACTGGCTACCGGCCTTTGCAAGTCATTGGTCGAGAAACCAAGCCCATGTAATAACTTACTGGCGCGCGCTTCAGCCGAATAGCCATCGACGGCTTCAAACTTGCCGAGCCAATCGCCATGCGTCACACCATCGTGGGCGGGGTTGGCCACTTCACGCTGGATCATGCGCAGTTCTTCATCGCCATCCAGCACATAGTCGAGCGCACTGGCATGCAACGCCGGGGTTTCCTGGCGCACCGACGCAATCACCATACCGGCAGGGTATTCAAAATCGCCTGCATCTGGCAGCAATTCACCTCGTAAAAGGCCGAAAAAACTCGATTTGCCGGCGCCATTGGGGCCAACGATGCCAACGCGTTGGCCGCGATGCAAAATCAAATCAACTTGTTCGAGCAGCACCTTGGTGCCGCGACGTAGGGTAAGGGAGGAGAGACGGATCATGGGGCGAATTTTACCAGTTGCACGCAAGCCGCCGTGTTTTATGAAATCAACTAGTATTCAATGCGGTATCCACCTTATCCGGCCATGACAATATTCGACCCCAATCAAGCCGTCACTGCGCAAGCCGCTTACCTGCAGCTTTTGAAGAGCAAGGGAGCAGCCACCAGCATCCTTACCCGGCGCAAGCACTTTCTGCGTAACCTGGTGACGACACTGGAAAGCCAAACCGACAAGCACATTACCGATGGCGACGCGGGCTATCGCTATGCGGTCGACCTTGTACTTCATCGTTTTCCCGACGACCAGCAGGTTGAAATTATCACCACTGCGCGGGAGTTCTACCCTTTTTGGACCGGCGATCTGAAAACCATCGCCCGCCTTAATGCTGCCGACGCCATCTCGTTGGCGCATCCGCCCATCGACCTGCAAGGGAACCTGATTGAAATGTTCGAGCGGCTCAATGCCGACCCGTGGGCGCTTGAAGAGCACCCCAGCCTTGCGGTCTATATGCAGCAACTCGTCGAACAAGGCACAGACAACGCTGTCCGGGACATTCGCGAGCGTCTGCTGACCCTTTTGCTCTACATCATCCGCCATACGGACGACACCCCTATGGCCTACCGTGCCGGTGTCGATGCCATGCTCACCCTATTTTCCAATGAAGACAGCCGCCGGGTATTTACCGATCTGGCACGGGAATTTTTTTACTGCTGGCATGGCACGACACGGGCAGACCCGCTCGCCCGCGCCGCTTGAACGCATACTGACCGAGTACGCCAATGACTCATCCGTTACCTGAAGCCGCGCTGGAGCAATACCTCGATACGCTGAAATTGAGGGGCGTATCGAACAAGCAACTCACCACCACCCGGCATTTCCTGCGCCATCTTTTAAGCAACCTGCGTGATGTCTCGCACGATGGCCAGGGCTACCGCGCCGGGGCCGATATCACACTGCGCAACTTTCCTGAGGAAGACCAGTTTCGCGCATTGATACGTGAATTCTTTCCCTATTGGCGCGGGGAATCCACACCCACAGTGATACCACAACCTGTGGCCAGCCCTGCCATCGACAACAACCTCGCCAAAGCGTTAACACATATGCAAGCCGACCCTTGGTCGCAAGCCAGCTTGCAGAAGCTGGAGCTGCATGCCCATCAATTCCGCACATTGCATCGCTATGGTGAAGAACTGGTCAAGATGGGCCTGGAAGAAGCCAATATCCAGGCGCGGATGCGTTTGATCAAGCTGCTGTTGTATACGATGCGTGATGCCAATCCCAACACCGAAAGTTATCGAACCAGCGTCGATCAAGTCCTTGCCCTGTTACCCAGCCAAGATCGCTGGCATGTCTTCGTGAGCCTGGCCCGGGAATTTTTCTATTTTCTGGCCAACGACCAGGATGCACCCAGCAAACTGCAACGCCAACTCAGCACACAGGAATTACAAAGCCTATTTTCTGCCTGAAACACGCCAATCATGCTTAGTGCAGTACCAAGGCGTTACCTAGGGGGCAAACAGGCAGTAAAGAACCACGCCGGTGCGGTACGCAAAAGCGCGATAGTCGATTTCTCAGGGTTTCACTTGGTGAGATCAATTCAACAATGGGTGCGATTTATCCAAATTTTATCGGCTATTTTCTTTTTCCCTATTTTCTTTGATTAAAGCCTATATCGAATCCACTAGATCAATTGCCCAGTTCCATAATCAGCGCATATTTCTTTTACTTCAATTTCATTTACCAGGATTGATCTACCCATCCTCGGCAAAAGGTATCAACCTACCCCTTCCCTCGTAAAAAGATAATTTCGGACATTAACGCTTGACCAAATGTTTGACCGGCCTGTTTTGCCACGATCTCACAAGAAGATAACAAGGCTATTTAAATCGTTCAGGCTGTCATTGAAGAGTGATCTACACAACGATGTTCTTTTCATAACCCAGAGAACAGACTCAAAGTGATGTCACACTTTATCAACTTCCACACTACTTCTTCAAAAAATCTGTATCCGCTCGCCACAAGCAAGCCAGTGACCTGATGCCCTGGTTTGACGAGAAAGTGACAAGCACTCTACAAAATCATAAATGATTGTTTTATTTATTAATAATTAACGAATATATAAAATATGAAGGGTGCGTTGCTGAATCAATACTTTTACCTCTTCCACTCAGCTGATTATCAACACCATCCAAACTCATACTTTTCGCACTGCACCATTTTTCTTTTGCAGAAAAATTAAATACTTCACATCTATTACATGCTGCCCATGAAGTAAATGCTCAAATAAATATTGCATATGCACAATCGCAGTTACGGTTTTCCCCAATATTCATATTAAATCGCATTAAAATATTTTCAAAAACAATAACAAAAAGGAACCCGTCATGCAGTTAACTGATATGCCTTCACCGTCCCCGGAAGACTGCGGACTTGCCTGCTTGATCATACTCGCGCAGTTCCATTCAACTGCGGCGAATAGCGCGCAGTTACGGCATCAATTCGGCCAGGATGGGCAACCCTTTGATGAAACCCAACTCTTGCTGGCATCCCGTTCACTGGGTTTAAAAGCTCGCGTCGTCAACACTCGCATCGGCCGTTTGGCGACAACACCTCTCCCTGCCCTGGCACTCAATACGGAAGGCCAGCACTTTGTAATTGCTCGGATCGACGGGGAACGCGTTCTGATACAGGACCCAAGTGTTGGCCGGCCACAAGTGCTATCGATGACCGAATTGGAAGCACGCTGGAACGGCCGGTTGATGCTATTAGCCTCACGGGCTTCGTTGACCGGTGAATTCGCCCGGTTCGACTTTTCCTGGTTTATTCCCGCTGTCATCAAATATCGTAAGCTACTGCTGGAAGTACTCGGGGTGTCCCTCGCATTGCAGCTGTTTGCCTTGGTTACCCCCATGTTTTTCCAGGTGGTGATGGACAAGGTGCTGGTGCACCGCGGTTATTCCACGCTCAATGTCATCGCTATCGGCCTGGTCGTAGTTGCCGTCTTTGATGTTGTGTTGGGTGGTCTGCGCAATTATGTGTTTTCCCATACCACCAACCGAATTGATGTCGAACTGGGCGCGCGCTTGTTTCGCCACCTGTTGGCGCTACCGCTGAGCTACTTCACCAGCCGGCGGGTGGGGGACTCGGTAGCGCGCATCCGAGAACTGGAAAACATCCGCAATTTCCTCACTGGTCAAGCCATGACGTCGGTGCTGGACTTGGCATTCATCGTGGTATTCCTTGCGGTCATGTGCATCTATAGCGGCTGGCTGACACTGATCGTCGTACTGTCGCTACCCTGCTATGGGCTGATCTCTGCCGCCATTACCCCCAGCTTACGTGCCCGCTTGGATGAAAAATTCGCGCGCGGGGCCGATAGTCAGTCTTTTCTGGTGGAGTCTGTTTCCGGCATTGAAACTGTCAAAGCGATGGCGGTAGAACCGCAATTCACCCAGCGTTGGGATAAACAACTGGCCGCCTACGTGGCCGCCAGTTTTCGGGTGGTAACGCTCGCGACATTCGGCCAACAGGGTGTGCAACTGGTCAACAAATTGGTGACCGTGGCGATCATGTGGTTTGGGGCCAAAATGGTCATTGAAGGCCAGCTCACTGTCGGCCAATTGGTTGCCTTCAATATGCTGGCGGGTCATGTCGCCTCGCCTATCATTCGGCTGGCCCAGCTTTGGCAGGAATTCCAGCAAGTCGGCATTTCCATGCAGCGCCTGGGCGATATTCTCAATACCCGCACGGAGATTCCACAAAGCCGACAAGCACTGGCCGCGATTGATGGCCAAGTCACCTTCGAGGACGTGAACTTCCGCTACAAGGCCGATGCACCCGAAGTGTTGCGGGGTATCAACTTGACCATTGCACCGGGAGAAGTCATCGGCATCGTGGGCCGTTCAGGATCGGGCAAGTCCACCCTCACCAAACTATTACAACGGCTGTATATCCCCGAACGCGGCCATGTTCGCATTGATGGTATCGATCTGGCCTTGGCCGACCCCGCCTGGTTGCGTCGGCAGGTTGGCGTGGTCTTGCAGGAAAACCTGCTATTCAACCGGTCGATTCGCGACAACATTGCCCTGACAGCACCCGGCCTACCGCTGGATGCCGTAATCGAGGCCGCTAAACTGGCCGGCGCCCATGACTTCATCTGCGCGTTGTCGGAAGGGTATGACACCATCGTCGGCGAACATGGCACCGGCTTATCGGGCGGCCAACGCCAACGCATCGCCATTGCGCGTGCGCTGGTAATGAATCCTCGCATTCTGATTTTCGACGAAGCCACCTCGGCGCTGGACTATGAATCCGAGCGCGTCATTCAAGACAACATGAAGGACATCTGCCAGGGTCGTACTGTACTCATCATCGCGCACCGGCTATCTGCCGTACGCGTTGCCCATCGTATCGTGGCGATGGACAAGGGACAGATAGTCGAGATTGGCCCGCATCAGGAACTCGCCAGCAAGCCCGGCGGTTACTACGCCAACCTGCTTGCCCTGCAAAACGGCTGAAGGAGACACCATGAGCCTCGCTTTGCATGCCGTGCGTGATTTATTTACCCGCTATACCAGCATATGGAAAACCGCGTGGGCACAACGCCATGACATGGTTTCGCCTCAACGTACAGACCACGAGCTGGCCTTTCTACCTGCGCATCTGGAATTACAGGAAGCGCCGGTGCACCCAGCACCACGCTGGGCGATGCGTCTGATCATCGCTTTGCTGGCCATCACCTTGCTGTGGGCCCTCATCGGCAAGCTCGACATCGTGGCAGTTGCCCCGGGCAAGGTGGTACCGAATGACCGTATCAAGGTGGTTCAACCGCTGGAAGCCGGTGTAGTACGGGCAATCCATATACGCGATGGGCAAGCCGTAACCGCGGGCCAGTTACTGATCGAGCTGGACGCCACCGCTACCGGCGCCGACGTGGTGAAATCGGAAGAAGCACATGAAGGCGCCGCCCTGGCCCTGGCCCGGGCAAATGCCTTGCTACAAGCACTTGAGCAACGTTCTGATGTGCAGCTGATCAGCCCACCCGGCGTCAGCAGCCAACGTGTTCTCGCCGAAACACAACTGGCGCAGGCACAGCTGGCCGAGCACCGCAGCAAACAAGCCACTCTGTCGGCCGAATTGCAAAAACGCCGGGCCGAACTGACCACCACGCGTGCCTTGGTAAACAAGCTGGAGCAAACCCTGCCCATATCCAACGAGCAGGCAGCCGATTACAAGCGGCTGCTGGAACAGAACTTCGTCTCCCGCCATGGTTATCTGGCGCAGGAAAAAGAGCGCATTGGCCTGGAAAAAGATTTGGTCGCGCAGCGCAGCCGTATCCAGGAATTGACTGCCGCCATCCAGGAACAGGAAACCCAGATGACGAGCCTCACCGCTGAATTCCGCCGGCAACTGCTTGATGCGCAAAATCAGGCTTATCTGCAATCGATGCAGTTCACCGAAGACAGCACAAAGGCACACCAGCGGCAACAGCTTACCCGGCTTACCGCCCCAGTAAGCGGCACCGTACAGCAGTTGGTTGTCCATACCGTCGGCGGTGTTGTGACGGCAGCCCAGCCCTTGCTCGTGATCGTGCCGGACGACTCGTTGGAAATCGAAGCGATGGTCGAAAACAAAGACATCGGCTTCGTCAGCCAGGGCCAGTATGTGACGGTCAAGGTAGAAACCTTTCCCTATACCCGTTATGGCTATCTGCGTGGCCGTGTCATCAGTGTATCGAACGATGCCATCAATGATGAAAAGCGCGGCTTGGTTTACCACGCCAGAGTGAAGCTTGATGCCGACAAGATGTGGATAGATCGCAAATGGATACGTCTCGCCCCCGGCATGGCGGTTACTGCCGAGGTCAAGACAGGCCTGCGGCGCATCATCGACTATTTCCTCAGCCCGCTCACCGAGCAAGTCAGCGAAGGTTTCCGGGAGCGCTAGTCCGTCTCCCCCAAGTGCATAAGGCGTAACCCACCAACCAATTGAAATTGTATCGGCACTACCGTGGCATACACGGTAACGCTGGTACATCACACTCCCACTATGGTGTGCATCCATTGCACGGCTAGGGGGGAGTGCCGTGCCGCGCCTCGGTTTAAATAAGGCGCAATCGTTGTGTGTTTCGTCAATCAAGGAGTCACACCATGGCATTCGAAGACTTACGGCAAAAGCTGGATTTTGCTGCCGATTCTTTTTCTTTTCTGCTGGAAAAAATCAAGTACATCCAGACGCAATCCATCATCAACAGCGCCAAAGTCATTACGCTGTCGGACTATCTAGGAGGGGATGCCAAGACGTTCCTGGATGCCACGAAAGTACTCGGTCTTACGTCTTCCGAATCCGATCTCAAGCTCTCAGAAACCCTGGGAAAGCCAGTGGTGAGCAAAGAAACACTGGATAGCTGGGTCAATCAGGTTGAGTACAGCAAGAACTCACTGGTTTTGCTGACCCACTTACTCAAGGATGCCACACCAACACAGCAGGCAGCTGTCCAGACCGAACTGAATGAATTGATCGTCGCCACCAACGACATCCAGCCACAGTCGGGCTTGGCGCGTAGTTATCAACTTATCACCTCAATGGCGCGTACCTACACCAACCTGGCAAAGATCCAATACGAACGCTCATTCGAAAAACTGACATCGGGGTTGGGTAACATCATCTCCAACAACAGCTCGGTTGTAGAAGCGTGGCGCGCGCAGGGTATCAGCATCGACCCATTGCGACGTATCGACCACCTGCAAACCAAACTGTCACAGTTGATGGGGGGTATCAATCTCAACAACGGTGATTCAACATTTGCCAAGAGCTGGCAGAAATGGAAAAACGATGCGTTGACATCGATCACCCCGGAAGCCATCAACAAGTCCGCAAAAGAAATCTATACCTCGCTCAATAAGGATCCCAAAAACAAGATCACGCTCGAACAAGCCAAACAGACCGCTATCGAGCTGGCAAATTATCGTATTGAAGCTGACGAGATCCCCAAACTGAAAGGCTCGCTGCTCAACAATTCGCAGTATCAACGGTTAGCCGACCGTTACACCACTCGCAGCAGCGCTCAACAATTTGGGCGCTTTCTGGGTTCAGGTGGGTCGCTACTGTTCTCGGTACCCGGGGAAGTTTTCGCTGCGACAAACACCGATGAGGCGGCCAAGCACGCCATCAAGGCAGCGCAATTTGCAGCAAGTGCGCTTAATGTACCCTATGCCATCGCCTATACGATGATCGAGGCACGGCTGAAAAATCAAAGCCCGACCAAAGTATTCAACGATTTCGTCGTGTCGTTCCAGAAAAATGCGCAGAAGGTTACGGTTCAGCTACCCGATAAAGTGAACCAATTATTCGGCAAGGCGCAGTCGTTTAATCTTGGTACGGTTGACGTACTCGATGAGCAACGCCTCAAGGTAATCAAGTCAGCCGGTGATGAAGCCAAGTTCAATTTCAACCGTGGTAAGGAACTGGGTAAGCAACTTGGCAAGTCCGTCGCATTCTTTGCTGCCGACTTGCTGTCGTTTGCCAATGACATCTATACCGCCGCCAGCACGCCACCGAAAAGCGACCTGGGCAAAGCCCAGCTGTCACTCAGCCTGCTAACCGATACCGCATTCTTTAGTGCCGATATGCTTTCTGCAATTGCATCTGGGACAAAAGCACTGCGTGCAGCACAGGGCCTGGCAGTCGTTGGGGCCGCGCTGTCATCCGTCAACTCCATACTCAACATTGTCGACGTCGCTCAGCGCTACAAAGGGGATTTCAGTTCCGAGCAATCGAAGTGGGATCTGTCCAATGCCATCATCAGCACCGCTGCCAGCATCGCCGGCATCGGCGTATCCATCGTTTGCCCACCTGCAGCCTTGCTCTTTATGTTGATCCCGAATTTCTCTGCGATCGGTCAAGCTGTTGAACTGAATAGAACCTGGTACGAATTCACCGGTAAAGGACTGAATCACGAAGCGCAGGTAGTTGACACATTGCACAAGATTTCTGCGCTGGATGCCACACCGATCGTGAACTGGTTCTCCGGTGTCTACACGCCCGATCTGAAGAACAAAATGCTACGTGCCATGAACGCCGAGTGGTATCAAGCGGCGTTTGATGACCGTATGAATTACATCGGTAAAGAAAGTACTACCAACCTCCAGAGCTACGCCGCCAAAGCCGGTACGCAAAGCTACCATCTGATCACTTCGTCTAAACAGGATTTCAACTATTTAGGCAGAGAAAAGAGTGTGTCCGACTGGGTGGACATCGCCACCAGCATCGGTGGACAAACTACCGTACGTTCGAGCAAAAAGACCAACAACAGTATGGATTCGACAGGTGTACTCCAACTGGATGGCGCATTAAATGAGCAGTCTGCTACAACCGGCTTTGATGCGGTTTATCAAATTGATAAAGGAGACGGTCAAAACATCCCCGACCTCACGCTCGACAACAGCCGCTCTACGCTCAGGGGCCTCTATATCAACGCCTCTGCCCCCAACGTACACATCAAGGCTGGTTCGGGTGACGACATGTTCGTGCTCGGCGAAATGCTGGCTGAGTTGAACGGCGGCTTGGGTTCCAACAACGTCAGCTTTCAGCTCGCCACCAAGGGTGTTGCCATCGATATGAAACGCGGTACCAACATCGCCGCCTGGAAAGGCTCTACCTTTGCCGACACAGTGCTCGGCACCAGCAGCAATGATATGTATGCCTCCGCCGGCGGTGGCGACAACATCCAATTGCTGGATGGCGATGACTTTGCAGCCGTTGGCAACGGGGATACGGTCGATATGGGTGCCGGGGACGATGTGACGTTCTTTGATGATCTACCTACACTCGCTAATGGTGGCGCTGGTACAGACACCGCTGTTTTTCAGAACATGAAAACCGGCATCCGGTACGCGAGTAATGGGATTGCCGAAGGTTCCCTTCACGCAGAAAACCAAGCGGACAATGTCCCGGCAAAGTCACTTAAGCTATACGAATCACTCATTGGTACACAGCATTTTGACGATATCACGGTATTGAAAGGCGACGCCCTCCGCTCGTTTAGCCTGGGTGCAGGCAGCGACCTGCTTACCCTTGGTGCCGTATCTGATGTCACTGCCTTTCTTGGCGATGGTAATGACACCATTCGAAACGACAAGGAAGTCAACGGGTCCAGCTATAGCAATGGCTCATTTTTTGGCGGAAAAGGCAATGACACATTTACCCTGACGCTCAACAACTCCAGTGTGCTGCTTGACGGCGGTGAAGATAACGACATTATTCTGGTTAAGACGGCTGTGGGGAGCGCCAACAACAAAGCCGAGATTGTCGGGGGCGCAGGCGATGACACTATTTGGCTAGTGGGGGATGTTGAAAGTACCATTCGTTTTGGTACGCAAGATGGTACCGATGATATCTACGATGACATGCAACGCAGCCAGCGCATGGTATTGGTGTTTGATGGCGCTAATCAGCAAGACGTGCAGATCAGTTATCGCGCTTACACCGGCACCATGACATCGACCGACGCCACAACATCAACCAGTAATAGCTACGCCTGGACGGTGGATATCAAGGTCGGCAACACCACTGCAAAGCTGCATACCTTTGCCGCAGTCCCAGCCGACATCATGGTGGTAACGCCCAAAGATATGGGCGTGCGGACGCTGGATATGCTCACTGGGCAAGCTCTTAGCTCGCTCTTGACCAATGATCCAAGCGCTACCCCCAGCCTGGACGTGTCTGCTTCCCACCAAGCTGCCTTGTTGCTCGACAGCATGGCCAGCTTTGGCCCAGATAACGGCGCGCATTCATCCTCCAGCTTGTCTCGCCCCGCATCAACCCAACCACAATTGGCAGCCGCACCTTTCTAATGGCTGACCAATGGTGAGCATCGGGTTCAAACCCTAACCCCGCAAGTGCCCTGCTGATATGGCGGGGCAATTGCGGTGTCAACACCTGATAGGACATGCCTTGCTTCGAAGGGGATGTGTATAAGGCTCGACCCTCGTGTTAGAGAACTTCTGCACCCTGCTTATGCAAAACCGCTCGATTGCGACGCTACGGCAGGGCCACTTGCCACTTCCTTAGCGCCATTTGCCTCGCTGCCGCAACCACATGGCCTAGATGAATGACGACTCACCCTAATTGGCTGATTAAAAGAGTAAAAATTGATAAGCGCTGTCCATTTTCGAAAGACTGGCGTGGCTTACAGCATTAGTTTGATCAAACCAATACGATAAAAGCGGTAGCGACAAGAATCACAGTTGACTGTAAAAAGAATCGCCGCAAGAAAGATCGTGGTGTTTCCCTTATCGGCTACTTGGGCCAATCAGACAGTCTGCCGCATCCTTTGCCAGAACAAGCCCAGCCCAAGGCATTTGAACTCCGCGCTTCCTTGAAAGCTATGCCGCAACGTAGGCCGCGGCATAGCACACCTAGCGGTGTGGGATAAGCAACTTGCAGCCTCCTGTACCTACATACACGTCGGTTTCTGTGCAGCGCTTCCCGGTGTGGGCACCTGCTCGCGACAGAGCATAAACAAGACTCCAAGCCTCGGCCGGAGGCCATGCAGTAGACCTTTGAAATTGTACTTGCGCTACCCCAAAACTTAGGCCAGTGCAGGTACATCTCCTACCGTCCCAAGGTATGCATTGAGTGCATAGACAGGAATGGTACCGCACCGCATACCAGATCCAGGATGTGGTTGAGCATCTCGTCAAGCAAGGAGTCGCATCATGGCATACGAAGACTTACGGAAGAAACTGGATTTCTCTGCTGATTCATTCTCGTTTTTGCTCGAGCAGATCAACAGCATTCTAAGCAGTTCTGAGCAGAAAGGCGGTGAAGATGCAAAGGTTATTTATCTGAACAAATATATGGGCGGTAATGATGCCCAGGCATTTCGAGACGCCACGAAAGCCCTCGGCCTATCCCTAACCAAGGCTGACCACGATCTAATTTGGAGACCCATCGGGACAGTCAACAAGGAGGAGGACAAGAACGATTGGGCAGTCATCAGGAGGGAAACCCTGAATAATTGGGCCACTCAGATTGAAGACAGCAGGAATTCGCTGGTTCTGTTAAGCAATCTAATTAAGGATGCAGCACCCGACAAACTAAAATCGCTACAAACAGAATTAGACAATCTGAACAAAATCACCGGATCAAGCCCTCCACTCCCAGGGCAAGCACGCAGCTACCTAGTATTCACCACATATTCCCGCTTCTATAACGACCTAGCGAAAATCCAGTACCAAGGTTCATATGAGAAGTTGACGTCCGGCTTGGGTAATATCCTTTCCACGGACAGTACTCGCGTAAAAACGTGGCGAGATAAGGGCCTCGACATTTCCCCCTTGCAGCGTATCGACCGCTTACAAATCAGGTTGTCGGAGGAATTGGGGGGCATCAACCTGAACAAGGACAATTCCACGTTCGCCAAAAATTGGCAAAAGTGGAAAGAAGAAACGCTGAAGACAATTACCCCTGACGCCATTAACGCTTCTGCAAAAAAAATCTCCGATGAGATGGCGAAGGACCCCAATAACAAGATCACCCCTGAACGAGCGCGGCAAATCGCCGTCGTATTGGCCAACTACAACCTAGAAGCGGTTGAAATCCCCAAGCTGAAAGGTAATTTACTCAACGATTCACAATATCATCGAATGACAAGTCGCTATGCGGCTCGGAGTAATGCGCAACAATTCGGACGCTTCCTGGGAGCAGGTGGGGCGCTATTGTTCGCCGTCCCCGATGAAGCCTTTCAAGCAGCGAATAAAGATGAAACCGCCAAACATGCGATCACAGCCGCATATTATGCCGCCAACTCACTCAAAGCCCCCTTCGCTATTGCCTATGCATTGATTGAAGCACACCAAAAAAAGGAAAGTCCAACCAAGGCATTCAATGATCTTTTCATGGCATTTCAGAAAAGTGTCACGAACTTACCCAATCAGTTACCCAACAATGTAGACAAGCTCTTTCGCAGAGGCGAATCACTTAACCTCGGTACGGTAGATGTTCTGGCTGAAGAACGGTTGAAAGCCATCAAATCGGTGGGTGAAGAAGCAAAGTTCAGTTTCAACCGAGGCAAGGAACTGAATACCAAGCTCGGCAAGAATAGTGTCTTCTTTGTCGCCGATATGCTGGCACTCGCCAACGATATCTACGCGGCCGCCAACACACCGACTACTGATGTGAAAAAGGCACAGTTAACCCTGACCACACTGGCCGATACAGGGTTTTTCGCTACAGACATAATCAACACACTTACCTCAGGCACCAAAGCATTGCGCGCAGCACAAGGCGCTGCCGTGGCTGGTGCGGGTTTAATGACAGTCAGTTCAATACTTAATATCGTTGAGGTGGCTAATACCTATAAGGGGGATTTCAGCTCTACGCAATCGAAGTGGGACCTGTCCAACGCCGTCATTGGCACCGCCGCCGGTATCGCTGGCATCGGCGTCTCGCTCGTCTGCCCTCCTGCGGCTTTGCTTTTCATACTCGTTCCAAACTTCTCAGCGATCGGCCACGCCGTAGAATTAAATAAGACCTGGTATGAATTAACCGGCAAAGGCTTGAATCACGAGGCGCAAGTAGTGGACACGATGCATAAGATCGCTGCGCTGGATGCCACACCTATCGTGAACTGGTTCTCGGCCATCTACACAAATAAACTGAAGCACGATATGGACAGGCTGATGACTGATGAGTGGCTCCATAATTCATTTGACGACCGCATGCGCTATCTCACCAGCCAAAGCGTCAGCTCCCTCGCCGACTCTGCAGACAAATTCGGCGCACAGAGTTACCACCTGATCACCTTCTCAAAGCAGGAATTCAAATATGGCTCTGAAAAAAATGTATCAGAGTGGGCAGATCTCGCTGTCAACGCAGACAGGACGGTCAATATTATTGACGCCAAGGGCAATCCAGCTAAGGTTGTGAACCCTAACGCTACGCCCAATCTGACAACCGCTGTCCGCTCAAGCAACATCAAAAGCGACACCGGCAGCGACAGCAGAGCCAAAGGCGTACTGCGGCTGGATAATGTCTTCGACCAGACAACACATAAAAGCGGCTTCGATACGGTTTATCAAGTCGACAATGGCGATCAGCCGGAAACGTATGACCATAAGGCCGTCTCGCTCTCGCTTGATAACAGTCGTTCTACATTAAACTCGCTGTATATCAATACCAAGGTGTTCTACTTTGAAGTCACAGCAGGGGCAGGTGACGATATGTTCCTGCTCGAAAATATGCCGCAGAAGCTGGATGGCGGCGAAGGAACCAACACTGTCAACTTCCAACTCTCTACCCGGGGCCACAACATTTTTATGAGCCATGCTGAGCATATTCAGGCATGGAAAGGATCGGCGTTTGCCGATACTGTTGAGGGCACCGGAGGCGATGATATGTATGCATCTAACGGAGGCAACGATGTCATTAATTTAAGGGGTGGCGATGACATTGCCTCGGTCGGCAGTGGCGTTACCGTGGACATGGGCGATGGCAATGACCGTACCTTTTTCGATGATGCACCGGCACTAGCCAATGGCGGTGCTGGCGATGACGTTGCTGTGTTCCAGAACATGAAGGGAGCGGTGTACTACGAGACCAACGCCAACAAGCCTGAAGGCACGCTTAGCTCCAAGACAAGCGACAATCATGTTGTCAGCGGAACGCTCAAGCAGTATGAATCGATTATCGGCAGTCAATATGACGACGATGTAAGAGTCCTACGTGGTGACTCACTGCGTTCCTTTAGCCTCGGTAATGGCAACGACCTGATCCGAGTTGGTGCAATTTCCGACCTTACTGTCTTCATGGGGGATGGCAACGATTCACTTTACAGCGACACCGACGCCCACGATTACACCTACAGCAACGGCTCCTTCTTTGGCGGTAATGGAAACGACCAGTTCGGTCTGACCCTGAACCACAGCGACCTGATGATCGATGCAGGCGAGGATGACGACACCATTGTTATCCGTGGTGCAGCTGGCAGTACAGGCAACAAAGCGGAAATCATTGGTGGTAGCGGCAACGACAAAGTCTGGCTAATGGCAGATGCTGAAACCACCTTCCGGTTTGGCACCCAGGATGGCAGCGACGATATCTACGATGACATGCAACGCAACCAGCGCATGGTATTGGTATTTGATGGCGCTACTCAGTCAGAAGTGCAGATCAGATACCGTCCCTATCAGGGTTCCGCTACCCCACCGGGCGCTACATCGCCACCAAGCAACAAATTCGCCTGGACGGTGGATATCAAGGTCGGCAACACCACTGCAAAGCTGCATACCTTTGCCGCAATCCCAGCCGACATCATGGTGGTAACGCCCAAAGATATGGGCGTGCGGACGCTGGATATGCTCACTGGGCAAACTCTTAGCTCGCTCTTGACCAATGATCCAAGCGCTACCCCCAGCCTGGACGTGTCTGCTTCCCACCAAGCTGCCTTGTTGCTCGACAGCATGGCCAGCTTTGGCCCAGATAACGGCGCGCATTCATCCTCCAGCTTGTCTCGCCCCACATCAATCCAACCACAATTGGCAGCCGCACCTTTCTAGTCTCTGGGCTGCGTTGATAGTCGGATTCAAACCTTGCAAATGCCCTGCTGATACGGCGGGGCATTTGTAGTGGTAATCCCTTTATAAACATCCCGACCCTGCTTAACTAGGGAAGCAAACAGAGTACTGCACCTATTGCCAGGGCAAGCCCAGCCCAATGCACGGGGCGTAGCGCTTCCTTGAAAGCCAGCGCCCCAACCAAGGTCCCCATGGCAATGACGCCGATATTCATACCTGCGAATACCAAAGCGGGCGACTGCGCAAATTGTTGGTGAGCACGAATATAAAAGAGAATGTTGCCAAAGTTAAGCAGCCCCAATGGCAAGCCCAGCAGCAAGGCATTGCGTTGCCAGCATGCACGGCGCAAAACCAGATAGGCCAGCAATAACACGCCCGAAAGCAGCAACGCCACCAACAGCGCATTGGCAAAGCCGGTGCCCGCCAAGGCCAGTCGCTTGAACAACAGGTCGACCAATCCATAACCCAGCCATATGGCCAGCAGATAGCGCCAAGCGTAAGGGTTACCCGTTATCGGGGTATCCATCGCTGGCTTGTAGAGCAGGCATCCCAAGGCCGCCAAACCCAGCAATACGCCAAACAGCTTTTGCGATATCAACACCTCACCAAACACCATAAACGCTGCCACCAGCGGAATAACCAACGACATCCGTTGCGCGGCATCGCTACGCACAATGCCGGCTTCACGCACCGAAGCCGCCATGGCAATGAACACCGACGGCAACAATATGCCCAGCGCGAGCAAATGGGGCCAGGGCACAGCGGTTTGCTGAAAAACCGTTAAATCCGGCTGTAACAGCACGATGCACAAAACCGCTGCAATGACGTAATTGACCAGAATGGTTTGGCGTAGATCGATAGGGTAGCGACGCGCCCATTTGAACAATACCGAGACAGTGATGCTGCAAACAATGCTGGACAGCAGGTAGAACATGATGAGTCTTTACTGGATAACTGCCATAAGAACCTGTCTACGATCTTACTGTGCGAGCGAACAGGTTCTCACGACAAACGCATCTACCTTTAGCGTCGAGCCTTAAAACCCAGGAAAGCACAGGCTGCCGCCAACCCGGCACAGGCAATCGCAACCCAGCCCGGCATAGAGAGCCCGAAAAGCGACCAATCCACCATTGCACACTCACCGGTACCCAACAACACGCGTTGCAGCACATCGGCAAAGGGCATGCTGTCGAGCATGAAATTCAGCCCAGGGCCGCAGGCGGGGACCTCACTCGGGGGCAAAGTCTGGATATAGGCGTGCCGTGCCGCAATGCCAAACCCCGCCAAGGCAGCCACCGTACTCAACACCCCATAGATACGTGCACCAAGTGCTGACTTGGGGTTATGTACCGCTGCCAGCAAAGCCACCATCCCGACGGCAATGACGCAGACGCGCTGGAAGATACACATCGGGCAAGGGTTAAGGTAATTGTAGTACTGCTGGTAGAGAGCAAAGACCATCATGCCAGCGCAAGCAAGGAAAACGGCTAGATAGCCGACACGGCGATTCAACAATGACATGGAATTTCGCAGATTTTTAAAAGGTCAGGAAGGATCAGACATCAGAAGTGCGCGGGTAGTTTCGTCGATTTCTATCGCCAAGTCATGTGCAGCCAAAACACGGTTGTCGGTTGGACGCACCACTTTGAGGTTCAGGAAGATTTTTTCGCCCGCCAAAGCGTAGGTTCCCACGATCACGGCCTGCACATTGTGGGCAGCGCTCAAGTCCTTCACCTCGCGCGACAGCAATAACTCACCGGTGCCTTCACGGACAAAAACGCTGCCGCGCAGTTTCAGCTCCACGATTGGGTACTTCTGGAACAACAAGCGGCTGGCAACCTGTTCGGCCATAAGACGGCCAAAGGTGGTGGTGGTGGTCAACCGATCGATCTGGACAAATGTAGCGACAATCACCGGCTGATCCACCTTGATGATCGGATACGCCATGGCGGCCAGCCGGTCGGCCGCATCATAGCTGGCCTTGATCATGGGGTTTTTGACGCCGTGCTGATAACCCGCGCAACCGGCCAGCGATAACAGCATGAGTACCGCGAAAAGCACCCGCATTACGGTGTACCTATCAAATTCATACGCTTGACTGGCGTTGGTAGCGGGGGCTGAACCGGCGGGGGTGGTGGCGGAGGAGGCGGTGGCAATAGCGACTCATCGTATAAGCGGAGATCAGCTTGGTTCACCTTATACGCGTCGGTACTGCGGAACACAAAGCGGTTGCCGTTGCCCAGGGAGGTTGTCACAACAATCTGTAAACCACTGGCCATCCGGATCGACTGCACTTCAGCATCCAGAGTCAGTACCCCATCGCCACGTTTTTGCGAAACAATCAAACCCTGCTCGTTCAACCGGCTTTGGAGAAACTGCTTCAGGGACCGCGCAAATGGGGTGGGCAGCACTGGGTCAGTCACAAAGATGGCCCGCGTGCTCAGGTCCTTCACTTTCGCAGTGCGCTCGCCAATGCGCGTCGCCGCCATATTGGCAAGGTCGCCCCAATCCGCCGGCGCACGCAATAGCGTCGTTTGCGGCTCGTCCACCGTCGTCAAAGCCGCCCATTTTTCTCGCAACTGGGCACAACCCGAAAGGGTAACAAGCATCAGGGTAAGAACAATCAGGCGTAGGCGCACAGCCTTATTCCTCGGTCGAGTTTGACGCGGCGGGATCATAGCCCAGAAAGCGCATAATGTCGTCGCGCCGGCGCATAGCATCGCTATAGCCCAATTCGATCAGATCACGCGAATAGCGACGGTGGAAAAGCAGGTAGGACGCCAGTACCGAACCCTGTCGGCGTAATGCCCCCAGGCCGCGTAAGACAAAGCGCATCGTCCACGGGAAATGGTGGGTATGCCGCGACGCGAGTTGCTCCAGCGGACGCGAAGGTGAAATCACCAGGATATCCACTTCCCTCAGCGCCACTTCGTGCAGGGCCTTAATATCTTCGGGCACGAAAGACAAAGTTCGGTTGACCCGGGCGATGCGTTCCAAATCCACCTCCATGCCATCGATAAACACGCTATTCATCAAATGCCCCGCTACCTGGGCCAACGATGGATAATCTGACGCGTACAGCCGTTCCTGTGCGGCCTCCCGCGCCGGTGAAACCCCGATCACCAGTACCTTCTGCGCCCCCAAGTGCAGCGCAGGGCTGATCGGTGCAACCTGGCGAACAGAACCATCACCAAACCATTCGCGGTGTATTTGCACCGCCGGAAAAACAAAGGGTATGGCCGACGTTGCCATCAGGTGATGGACATCGATTCGGGTATTCGCTCCTATCCGCTGGGCCCGACTCCACCCTGGTAGATTATTGGACTGAAAAAACGATACCGACTGCCCGGAGTTATAGCCCGATACCGTAATGCTCAATGCCCGCAATGCGCCACTGTCGATGCTTTTCTGTATGCCATCGAAATTGATCAACTCGTGCAGCAATCCCTTTAGCGGCTCATTATCCAGAAACGAGCGAGGGTTCTTGCGCACCAACCCACCCGTCAACAAAGGACTTAGCCAATGAAAGAAATAACGGAACATGGTGCGAAAATCAGTGTGGTAGACCTGTTCCACCGATAGCTTTTTCCATACATATTCGAGCTTGCAGACGCTCTTACGGAAATGCATGCTGCCCGAAGCCAGCGATGCCGCATTGATCCCCCCCGCCGAGGTGCCGCAGATGATGGGAAAAGGATTGGCCACTTTCGCCGGCAACATTTTCGCAATCGCACGTAACACGCCAACCTGATACGCCGCTCGAGCACCACCGCCTGACAGAATCAATCCAATAACAGGAGGAAGGGGTTCGGACATAGTCTCCTCGTTCTTATTTGACGCTGGCCGGCTCGGCAGCCATACGTCTCCAGCATAGTCCATCAGCAGCGCGGCGTAATCGGGTAGCATTCGGAGCTATAGGCGAATTACGGTATAATCGATTTTTGCTGCCCAAGGATTTAGCATGCGTGTTATTCAAAAAGCGCTGACCTTCGACGACGTTCTGCTCATCCCCGCCCACTCCAATGTCCTACCGCGCGATGTCGATCTGTCGACCCAGCTAACGCGTGAAATCCGCCTGAACCTACCACTGATTTCGGCCGCGATGGACACGGTTACCGAGGCACGCCTCGCTATCGCCATGGCGCAAGAAGGCGGGATCGGCATCGTGCATAAGAATATGCCACCACAAGCCCAGGCCATGGAGGTAAGCAAGGTCAAGCGCCATGAAAGCGGCGTCGTGAAAGACCCAGTCACCATCACGCCAGACATGCTGGTGCGCGACGTGGTCGCCCTTACCCGTCGGCACAAGATTTCTGGCCTGCCTGTAGTGGAAAACGACGGCAAAGTCGTCGGCATCGTCACCAACCGCGATTTGCGCTTTGAAAGCCGGCTCGATGTTGCCGTGGCCAGCATCATGACCCCGCGTGAACGTTTGGTAACCGTGCGCGAAGGTACCAGCATCGACGAAGCACGCGAGCTGATGCATACCCATCGCCTCGAACGGGTATTGGTCGTCAACGACAGCTTCCAGCTGCGTGGCCTGATCACCGTCAAAGACATCATCAAGAAGACCGAACACCCCAGTGCCTCCAAAGACACACTGGGTCGCCTGCGTGTAGGCGCGGCGGTGGGCGTGGGTGGCGATACCGATGAGCGCATCAAGCTACTGGTCGATGCCGGTGTCGATGTGATTGTTGTGGACACTGCCCACGGCCACAGCCAAGGCGTGCTCGACCGCGTCACCTGGGTGAAGCAGCAATACCCGCAAGTGCAAGTGATTGGCGGCAATATTGCTACCGCCGCCGCCGCCCTGGCATTGGTCAAAGCCGGCGCCGATGGCGTCAAGGTCGGCATTGGTCCAGGCTCCATCTGTACTACCCGTATCGTTGCTGGTGTCGGCGTACCGCAGATCAGCGCCGTGGCCAATGTGGCCGAAGCCCTGGCCGGCACGGGGATTCCATTGATTGCCGATGGCGGCATTCGCTTCTCTGGCGATATTTCCAAAGCCATCGCCGCCGGTGCCAATCTGGTCATGCTGGGCGGTTTATTTGCCGGCACCGAAGAAGCACCGGGCGAAGTGGAACTGTACCAAGGTCGGTCGTACAAGAGCTACCGTGGCATGGGTTCATTGGGTGCGATGCAACAAGGGTCGAGCGATCGTTACTTCCAAGACTCGGTCAGCAACGCCGACAAGCTAGTGCCTGAAGGTATTGAAGGCCGCGTTCCCTACAAGGGCCCGCTGACTGCCGTGATCCACCAACTAATGGGGGGCCTGCGGTCATCGATGGGCTATTTGGGTTGCGCCTCGATCAACGACATGCACACCAAAGCCGAATTCGTTGAGATCACCTCGGCCGGTATCCGTGAGTCGCACGTCCACGATGTGCAGATCACCAAGGAAGCACCCAACTACCACGTCGACTAAAGATGCTGAGTTTGTGTGGTATGTAATCCAAGCCCCTGCCCTTGCAGGGGTTTTTTTACATCGGCTTGCCGGCTTTGGCGACAATATCCTGAAAGAAACCATACACCCCGTCCGCATTCATCTGCCGCGCATTGGCCAGCTCACCGGCACGCGTGGCGTATAGCACGCGTTGATCCGGCGCCAACACCACCACAGCAGGTATTCCCTTCTTGATCGGATTGCCGTACACCGTATCGAGATCCGTATTCTTGTCGAACCGACCGACATCGATCTTGACCACATTGAATGATTTGGCCATCAGGGCGGCATTCTTGTCATTCTTCAACGCACGATCCAACGCCCGGCAGTCTTCGCACCAATTAGCGCCAAATACCAATAAGACCGGCGTCTGAGTTTTGCGCGCCTTGATCAAGGCTTGTTTGACCTCTTCCTTGGCATTGGCGGATTCATCATAGGGCAGCGCATCCGCAAGTAGGGTGAGGCTGCTGGCCATCAATACGAGTGCGATCAGTTTTTTCATGCTTGGGCCTGTAGCGAAGGAAACATTCATTTGATGGGTTGGACAGACATTGAATGCTATTTATCCCACAAAAGCCAACGCCACCCTGAGGTGGCGCTGGCTTTTTTACTACAGGCTGAAAATCAGCTTACTTGATCATGCCTTTGCTCTTGAGCAATTCGTGCATGGTCTTACCGATTTCTGCCGGGCTGCGGGTGTAGGCGATACCTGCACGCTCGAAAGCCGCAAACTTCTCTTCTGCCGTACCCTTACCACCCGAGATGATCGCACCGGCGTGGCCCATGCGCTTGCCCTTGGGGGCCGTCACACCAGCGATGTAACCCACCACCGGTTTGGTCACGTAGGACTTGGCAAATTCGGCCGCTTCTTCTTCAGCCGAACCACCGATTTCACCGATCATGATGATGGCGTCGGTGTCCGGATCATCCTGGAACAACTTCAGCGAATCGATATGGCTGGTGCCGGGGATAGGATCGCCACCGATACCGATACAGGTGGACTGGCCCAGGCCCAGTGCGGTGGTTTGCGCCACGGCTTCATAGGTGAGGGTGCCCGAACGCGACACGATGCCGATGCGGCCGGGGTTGTGGATATGCCATGGCATGATGCCGATCTTACACTCACCCGGGGTGATAACGCCGGGGCAGTTCGGGCCGATCAAACGGATGCCCGCTTCGTCCACAGCACGCTTCACATACAGCATGTCAATGGTGGGCACACCTTCGGTAATACACACCACCAGCTTCACACCGGCGTCGATCGCTTCCAGGATGGAATCCTTGGCGAACGGAGCCGGCACGTAGATCACCGAGGCATCGGCCTGGGTGGTGCGCACAGCATCGCGCATGGTGTTGAACACAGGCAAGCCCAGGTGCTCGCTACCGCCCTTACCTGGGGTCACGCCACCCACCACCTTGGTGCCAACCTTCAACGCCTGTTCAGCATGGAAAGTACCGTTTTTGCCGGTAAAGCCCTGCACCAGCACCTTGGTGTTCTTATTGACTAGAACGCTCATTGTTTAACTCCTGATTCAGTGCGGGTGATTAGGCGAGTGCGGCAACAGCGGCCACAATCTTCTCGGCGGCGTCGTTCAGACCTTGGGCCGACGTCAGCTTTAGGCCGCTATCGTCCAGAATCTTGGCGCCCAGTTCCGCATTGTTGCCTTCGAGGCGAACCACAACCGGTACGGTCACGTTCACTTCCTTCACCGCAGCGATAATCGCCTCGGCGATCATGTCGCAACGGACAATACCGCCGAAGATATTGATCAGCACACCCTTGACCGACTCATCAGCCAGAATCAGCTTGAACGCCTCAATCACACGTTCCTTGGTGGCGCCACCGCCCACGTCAAGGAAGTTGGCAGGCTGACCGCCCTTGAGCTTGATGATGTCCATGGTGGCCATGGCCAGGCCAGCGCCATTCACCATGCAGCCGATGTTGCCTTCCAGCGCCACGTAGTTCAGGTCGAACTCGGAAGCCTTCAGTTCACGCTCGTTCTCTTGCGACTTGTCGCGCAGGGCCACAATGGCCGGCAGGCGGAAAGCAGCGTTGCTGTCAATGCCGATCTTGGCATCCACGCAGCACAGAGTGCCGTCACCACGAATCGCCAGCGGGTTGATTTCGAACAGGGCGAAATCATTTTCAACGAATGCCTTGTAAGCGCCCATCATCAAGCCGGTGAATTGCTTGATCTGCTTGTCGTCCAGACCCAAGGCGAAACCAGCTTCACGGGCTTGGAACGGTTGCAAGCCAACCAAGGGGTCAACCACGGTCTTAATGATTTTTTCCGGCGTGTTGTGGGCGACTTCTTCGATCTCCACACCACCTTCGGTCGAGGTCATGAACACGATCGAGCGAGTCGAACGGTCAACCACCGCGCCCAGATACAGCTCGCGCTGCACCGGATACATGTCTTCACACACGAGCAACGACCCAACCGGCTGGCCCTTGGCGTCGGTCTGGTAAGTCACCAGACGCTTGCCTAGCAGCGACTTGGCAACGTCAGCCGCTTCTTCCGCGCTCTTCACCACTTTCACACCGCCAGCCTTGCCGCGGCCACCTGCGTGGACCTGAGCCTTTACCACAGCAAACTTGCCGCCCATGGAACGGAAAGCGTTGGCGGTTTCTTCTGGCGAAGTAGCGAGGATGCCTTTTTGCACGGGCAAGCCGTACTTAGCCAGCAGGTCTTTCGCTTGGTATTCGTGGAGGTTCATTTCTAACTTCCTTTGTTGAGGTGTATGGCATAAGGAACAGGGAGAAAAACACGGCCTGTACGCCGGCTTACTCCCCGCCCCTCACACTTGATTAGCTATGCAATGTCCGGCCATCACAGCCAAGCGCAGCTTCATGCATGGCTTCGCTAAGCGACGGATGGGCATGGACAATACGGGCAATGTCTTCCGAAGAAGCGCTGAACTCCATTGCCACCACCGCTTCCGAGATCAACTCCGAAGCATAGGGGCCAACGATGTGAACACCCAGGATACGGTCGGTCTTCTTGTCTGCCAGCATCTTGACGAAGCCCTTGGCTTCACCCAGCGCCAGCGCACGGCCATTGGCCGAGAACAGGAACTGGCCTTTCTTGTACTCAATGCCTTCGGCTTTGAGTTGTTGTTCGGTCTTACCTACCCAGGCGATCTCTGGATTGGTATAGATCACCCAAGGCACATTGTTAAAATCAACATGCGGATGTTGCCCCGCGATCCGCTCTGCCACGGCAACGCCTTCTTCCGATGCCTTGTGCGCCAGCATCGGTCCACGCACTACATCGCCAACTGCCCAGACGTTCGGCAAATTGGTTTGGCAATCGTCATTGACCTCCACTTGGCCACGCTCGGTCAGCTTCAGGCCAACGGCTTCGGCATTTAAACCAACCGTGTTAGGTACCCGGCCGATAGAGACGATCAGCTTGTCGTAGACAGCTTTTTGCGTAGCACCAGCGGCATCGGTGTAATTGACGGTCACGTCCTTCTTGCTGACCTTGATCTCACCAATCTTCACCCCGGTGTTGATCACGAGGCCGGTATCCTTGGTCAGCAGCTTCATCGCTTCACGCGCGACCTGGTCGTCCGCAGCGCCCAGGAAAGTCGGCATCGCTTCGAGCACGGTGACTTCCGAACCCAAGCGCTTCCACACCGAGCCCATTTCCAGGCCAATCACACCCGCGCCGATCACACCGAGCCGTTTGGGCACGGCAGGCATTGCCAATGCGCCTTCGTTATCGAGCACCAGCTTGTTGTCGATGACCACGCCGGGCAACTGACGCACGCTAGAGCCTGTGGCCACGATCACATGGGTGGCTTCGATGCTTTCGGTCTTGCCGTCAGCCAACTTGGCTTCCAGCACATACTTGTCGCCCTTCTTAGCTTTGAAGCTGCCCGTGCCGTGGAAAGACGTCACCTTGTTCTTGCGGAACAAAAAGGCGATACCGCCGGTATTCTTGGCGATGATCTCTTCCTTGCGCTTGAGCATCTGCGCCACATCCAACTTCACCGGGCCAGTGCTGATACCGTGGTCGGCAAAGCTGTGTACGGCGTGGTGATAGTTTTCGGACGATTGGAGCAAAGCCTTGGAAGGAATGCACCCCACATTCAAGCAGGTGCCACCCAGGCTTTGCTTGCCTTCGGCATTAGAAGTAGCGTCGATACACGCCGTTTTGAAGCCCAGCTGGGCTGCACGGATGGCGGCCACATAACCACCTGGGCCACCGCCAATCACGACGACGTCAAATTGTTGGGACATATTTGAAAACCTTGTGAGGGTAAGGAGTTGGATGTGATCGGGTTGCGCTCACACCCATCCGGTTGGGCATACAAGGGGCCGGGGCGAAACGCGGCTACGCACCTCGCACTCACCCCTCACGTATCAGATATCCAGCAGTAGACGGGCTGGATCTTCGATGGCTTCCTTGATCGCCACCAGACTCAGTACGGCTTCGCGGCCGTCGATGATGCGATGGTCGTAGGACTGGGCCAGATACATCATTGGCAAAACCACCACTTGGCCGTTTTCGACCATGGCACGTTCCTTGGTGGCATGCATACCCAAGATAGCCGACTGTGGTGGGTTGATGATCGGCGTGGACATCATCGAGCCGAAGGTGCCGCCATTGGAGATGGTGTAGGTGCCACCGGTCAACTCTTCAATGGTCAGCTTGCCTTCCTGGGCGCGCTTACCGAAGTCGGCAATCTGCTTCTCGATCTGCGCAAGGCTCAGTTGATCCGCATTGCGGATCACCGGCACCACCAGGCCACGTGGACTGCCTACAGCCACACCGATATCGTAGTAACCGTGGTAGACGATGTCGTTACCATCAACTGATGCATTGACGATGGGGTACTTCTTCAAGGCGTGAACGGCAGCTTTGACGAAGAAACCCATGAAGCCAAGTTTGATGCCGTGTTCCTTCTCGAACTTGTCCTTGTACTTGTTACGCAGCTCCATCACCGGCTTCATGTTCACTTCATTGAAGGTAGTGAGGATGGCAGCGGTCGACTGCGACTCAAGCAGACGCTCGGCCACACGTTGACGCAAACGTGACATTGGGACGCGTTGCTCTGGGCGCTCACTTTGCGACATCGCAACAGCCGGCATAGGCACAGCAGCCTTGGCAGCAGGTGCTGCAGTCGGTTTGGCTGCCGCGGCAGCAACATCTTCCTTCAACACCCGACCATCGCGGCCCGAACCCTTGATCTTGCTGGTATCAACGCCTGCATCGGCGGCGGCCTTCTTGGCGGCCGGCATCACCGCCGTACCAAAGCCGATGGCGTTTTCCGGCACACCTGCTGCGGCAGCAGCGGCAGCCACACGGGTTGGCTCCTGGCCAATGGGCGATGCAGCTGGGGCCGAAGCAGCGCTGGCCCCAGCCTTGGCTTCGGTATCAATGGTGGCGATCAGTTCCTGGCTGACAACGGTCGAACCGTCACCCTTCACCAGGCTGACGATCACGCCAGCTTGCGGTGCGGGAAGTTCCAGCACCACCTTGTCGGTTTCCAGGTCGATGAGGTTTTCGTCGCGCTCGACGAACTCGCCGACTTTCTTCTTCCAGCTCACCAAGGTGGCTTCAGAAACGGACTCGGGTAATTGGGGGACTTTGACTTCGATCAGCATGTTATTGACTCCATGGGGGTCGGCCAGACTTGGGTTTTTGACGTTACCAAGCGGCCGCACAGGGCGGCCGCTGTTCTCACTTGATTTATTTGCGCTTACTTCAGCGTCATCGCTTCATCGAGGAAGGCCTTGAGCTGTGCGGCATGCTTGCTCATGTAGCCAACGGCGGGCGATGCGGACGATGGGCGACCAGCGTAACGCAGTGTCTGCTTGGTGGACATGCAGGCTTCCAGCCGATGGCGGATCTGATGCCATGCGCCTTGGTTCTTCGGCTCTTCCTGCACCCACATGATTTCCTTGGCAGCAGCATACTTGCCAAGCTCTGCCTTGAGTTCATCGGTCGGGAAGGGATAAAGCTGTTCGACACGCACGATGGCCACATCTTTCTGATCACGCTCCAGACGAGCGTTGTGTAGGTCGTAGTAAACCTGACCTGCACAGACGACGACGCGCTTAACCTTCTTGGCTTCAGTCGCCGTGCTGTCGCCAATCACCGGGCGGAAGCCACCGTTGGTGAAGTCCTCCAGCGGACTCATCGAATCCTTGTAACGCAACAGGCGCTTGGACATGAAGATCACCATGGGCTTGCGATATGGACGCATTTGCTGGCGACGCAGCACATGGAACATCTGGCTAGCTTCGGATGGCATGATGATTTGTACATTGTGCTCGGCGCACATCTGCAAATAGCGTTCGAGGCGGGCCGAGCTGTGCTCTGGGCCTTGGCCGTCGTAACCGTGCGGCAACAACATGGTCAGGCCACAATAACGACCCCACTTTGTTTCACCAGAGGTAATGAATTGGTCGATCACCACCTGGGCGCCATTAGCAAAATCGCCGAACTGGGCTTCCCAGATCACCAGTTCATCGGGCGCCGAAGAGCTGTAGCCATATTCAAATGCCAGCACAGCTTCTTCGTTAAGGATGGAATCGATAACCAGAAAATGACCCTGGTTGTCGCTAAGATTGCGCAGCGGAACATGCGCACCAGCATCCCATTTCTCACGGTTCTGGTCATGCAACACTGCATGCCGATGGCTGAAGGTGCCACGGCCCGAGTCTTCACCCGAGATACGCACACCGTAGCCTTTTTCCAAGAGCGAACCGTAGGCCAGCGTTTCAGCCATACCCCAGTCCAGGTTCTGGTTGCCTGCCGCCATTTCACGCCGGGCAGTCAGCACCTTATCAACGGTTGCATGCAGCTTGAAGTCTTCCGGCACCTTGGTGAGCTTGTCGGTAAGACGGCCGATTTCAGCGGCGCTCAGGGTGGTGTCGGTCGGATGAGCCCAGTGCGTCCCTTTGAACGCTGAAAAGTCGATGGCAAAACTGCGCTTGAAATCGGTCAGCGTGGTTTGCTCGACATGCTCGCCCTTGTCCAACGCAGCCCGGTATTCCTTAATCAGGCTGTCGGCTTCTTCTGCGCTTAGCAGGCCTTCAGCAACCAGTCTATCGGCGTACATCTTGCGGGTGCCGGCATGCTTGGCGATCTTCTTGTACATCATTGGCTGGGTCAGCATCGGGTCATCGCCCTCGTTGTGCCCCAACTTGCGGAAACAGACCAGATCGATCACCACGTCGCGGCGGAACTCACGCCGGAAATCGAGCGCAGCCTGCACCACGAAGCACACTGCTTCAGGATCATCACCGTTCACATGGAAGATCGGCGCTTCAACCATCTTGGCAATGTCAGTGCAATACAACGACGAACGCGTGTCACGCGTGTCGGACGTCGTAAAGCCGATCTGATTGTTGATAACGATATGCACCGTGCCGCCAACACCGTAGCCACGGGTCTGTGACAGGTTGAACGTACCCTGGTTGGTACCCAGGCCGATAAAGGCTGAATCACCGTGCAGCAACACCGGCATCACCTGCTCGCCCGTACGGTCGCCACGGCGTTGCTGACGTGCGCGCGCCGAACCCACCACTACCGGGTTGACGATTTCGAGGTGCGACGGATTGAACGCCAAGGAAACGTGGACAGGCCCGCCCGGTGTCGGGATATCGGAACTGAAGCCCATGTGGTACTTCACGTCGCCCGATGGCAAGTCGTAGCTGTATTTGCCTTCGAACTCGGAGAACAAATCGGCAGGACGCTTGCCCAGTGTATTGACCAGCACATTAAGGCGGCCACGGTGGGCCATGCCGATCACCATTTCCTGCACGCCATGCTCACCCGAGGTCTGCACCAGGTGGTCCAGCGCGGCGATCATACTTTCGCCACCCTCCAGCGAAAAGCGCTTCTGGCCGACATACTTGGTGTGCAAATACCGCTCTAACGTTTCCGCCGCCGTGATCTGCTTGAGAATGCGCAGCTTTTTCTCGTTGCTGAACGATGGCGTGGAACGCACTGCCTCAAAACGCTTCTGCACCCAGGTACGTTGTGCCGACGTCGTGATATGCATGTATTCCAGACCGATATTGCCGCAAAAGGTTTGCTTGAGCCGTGCCAGGACATTCGCTAGCGTGTCGCGCTCGTGGCCGACCAAATTGCCGCAGTCGAAGGTCAACGCCATATCGGCGTCGGTCAACCCGTAAGTGGCGGGGTCCAGCTCCGGCAGCAATGCCTGCTCAAGACGCTTGAGCGGATCAAGCGTCGCGTAGCGCGCGCCGACAATCCGATAGGCAGAGATCAGGCGCAGCACCGCCACCTGCTTCTTGTTGGCCACGCCCTGCGCCGCAACACTGGCAACACCCACGCGGGGTTGCTTGGCCATCTGAACAAAAGACTCTTCAATCGCCGCACGCGGAATATCGCGGTCTGTATTGCCGGGCATTTGCTGTAGTTTGTCGAAATAGTCCCGCCATTCTTCTGACACGCTTTGCGGGTCGGCAAGGTATTGCTCGTAGAGCTCTTCAATGAACGGGGCATTGCCGCCGAACAGATAGGATTGGCTCTGGAAGGTTTGCATCATGTTGATGGCCTTTTACTTTCAGTGCTGCGCTTGGGGCGAGGCGATTTCGACAAACGAGTTAAAACAACTTGCAGTGCTTGAACGCACGCCCGGCACGTGGCCGGGCGTACAAGTGAGGATTTAGCCGCGTTTCCCCATCGGGACATAGTCGCGACGCGGAGAGCCAGTATAGAGCTGGCGCGGACGACCAATCTTCATCGTTGGGTCGGCAATCATTTCGCTCCAATGCGAAATCCAACCCACGGTGCGAGCCAGAGCGAAGATCGGTGTGAACATGGAAACCGGGATACCGATGGCCGACAGCACGATGCCCGAATAGAAGTCCACGTTCGGGTAAAGCTTGCGTTCGATGAAGTAAGGATCGTTCAGGGCGATCTTCTCCAGCTCCATCGCGAGCTTGAGCTTCGGATCGTTGTGCAGACCCATTTCTTTCAGCACTTCATCGCAGGTCTGCTTCATGATGGCAGCGCGTGGGTCCATGTTCTTGTACACACGGTGGCCAAAGCCCATCAGCTTGTAGCGCTTGTCCTTCACGCCCTGCATGAAGTCCGCCACCTTGGACACATCGCCTATCTCATCGAGCATCTTCAGCACAGCTTCATTGGCGCCGCCATGCGATGGACCCCACAGGCAGGCTATACCGGCAGCGATACAGGCAAATGGGTTGGCACCCGACGAGCCGGACAGACGCACTGTCGAGGTCGACGCATTTTGCTCGTGGTCAGCATGCAGGGTGAAGATACGGTCCAGTGCCTTGGCCTGCACCGGATTCACCTTGTATTCCTGCACTGGCGTCGAGAACATCATGTAGAGAAAGTTCTCGGCGTACGACAAGCCGGCCTTGGGGTAGCTCAGCGGCAATCCCTTGTTATAGCGGAACGCCTGGGCAGCGATCGTCGGCAGTTTGGCAATCAAGCGGAAGGCCGCCACTTCGCGGTGGTGCGGGTCATTGATGTCGAGCGAGTCATGGTAGAAAGCCGACAAGGCGCCCACCACACCCACCATCACCGCCATTGGGTGCGCATCACGGCGGAAGCCACGGAAGAAATTGTGGATCTGGTCGTGCAGCATGTTGTGGCGCATGACCGTATAGTCGAAATGCGCCTTTTGCTCCTTGGTCGGCAACTCGCCGTTCAAGAGCAGGTAACAGACTTCCAGGTAATCGGCGTGTTCCGCCAATTGTTCGATCGGGTAGCCACGGTAGTAAAGCTGGCCCAGGTCGCCATCGATGAAGGTGATTTTGGATTCACAGCTGGATGTCGACAAAAAGCCGGGGTCATGCGTGAACATGCCCGTTTTGCCGAAAGCGCGGATATCGACCACGTCCGGACCAAGGGTGCCTTTGAGTACCGGCAGATCGACGCTGCTCTGGCCGTCGTTGTAAGAGAGCGTAACTGTGGAGGCTTCAGCCATGGAAAATGCTCCTGTTTAAATGTCGGTTGAACCGAGAGAGGGTGCCTTAGAACCTTTTACGATCTTACTGTGCAGCCGTGATCAGGGCTCATGTGCTGCTCAAAATCCTCATGTACCAACGTACATTCCGGTTTCTGCGCTGCGCTTCACCCCGCTGACGACTGCTCGCTACAGATCGTAAACAGGTTCTTAGGGCACCACCCAGGCCCTCAAACTAAACGCGCTTTATTATTGTGTCTTAACAACTTGCCAGTGCCGCAGCCGTTCCAGGATAGGCGCAAGACGTTTATCCGTGGTTTCAGCTTTGCCATCCACCAGTTCTAGCAGATCAATGTCCGGTAGCATCAACAAGTCTTGGTAGACGTCCAGATCAGCAGGGCTCAACAAATCGAAATCGTATTCAAGGAACTGCTCAAAAACGATGTCGAGTTCCAACAAGCCCCGCCTAGAACGCCAGCGGAGTCGGTTTTTATCCGCTTGGGTATAAGTCACTGTAATCGCCTCAGGCAATCCGTTTGACCATCAGCTCTTTGATCTTGCCAATCGCTTTGGTCGGGTTGAGATGCTTGGGGCAGACATCGACACAGTTCATGATGCTATGGCATCGGAACAGGCGATAGGGGTCTTCCAGGTTATCCAGACGCTCGTTGATGGCGGTATCGCGGGTATCGGCAATAAAGCGATAAGCCGCCAGCAGGCCGGCTGGGCCCACGAATTTGTCCGGGTTCCACCAGAACGACGGGCAGGAAGTCGAGCAACAGGCGCACAGGATGCACTCGTACAGGCCATCCAGCTCTTCACGGTCTTTCGGGCTTTGCAGCCGCTCGTGCGAAGGGGGCGGCGTGTCGTTGATCACATAGGGCTTGATCGAGTTGTATTGCTTGAAGAACTGCGTCATGTCCACGATCAGGTCGCGAATCACCGGCAGGCCAGGCAGCGGACGAATCTCGACCGGCTGCTTGAGGCTGACGATATCGGTAACGCAAGCAAGGCCGTTCTTGCCGTTGATATTCATGGCGTCCGAGCCGCAAACGCCTTCGCGACAGGAGCGTCGGAACGACAGGCTATCGTCTACGGTCTTGAGGCGGACCAACGCATCCAGCAACTTCTTGTCGCTAGGCTCCAGCTCAACCTCAATGTCTTGCATATACGGCTTGGCATCGACATCCGGGTTGTAACGATAGATCTTGAATTGCATCTTCATGGTCTTGGCTCCAGCGCGTCCGATTAGAACGTGCGTTCTTTCGGCGGAATGTAATCAACTGTCAGCGGCTTGGTGTGTACCGGTTTGTAATCAATGCGGCTCCCTTCGCTGTAGAACAGGGTGTGCTTCATCCAGTTCTCATCGTCGCGCTTGGTAAAGTCATCATGCGAGTGCGCACCGCGCGACTCCTTGCGGTTTTCCGCCGAGATCATGGTGGCCATTGCTACTTCAATCAGGTTATCGGTTTCGAGGGCCTCCATGCGTGCGGTGTTCCAAACCTTGGACTTGTCTTTGGTTTGTGTATGCTTGACCCGCTCTGCCACCGCCTTGATTTCCGTCACTCCCAGCGCCATGTTGGCGCTATTACGGAAAACACCGGCACGGCTCTGGATCACCGTTTGAATTGCCGTGCGCACCTGCGCCACCTCTTCGCCGCCAGTTTGGGCGTCAAGCCGGGCAATTCGCGACAAGCTGAAGTCTGCTGCATTAGCGGGCAACGGCTTGTGCACCGGGCGTTCACGCTTGATAAAGTCAATCATACTGTCGCCGGCAGACTTGCCAAACACCACCAGATCCAGCAGAGAGTTGGTACCCAGACGATTTGCACCATGCACCGACGCACAGGCACACTCTCCTGCCGCGTAGAAACCATTCACCCGCACTTCCGGCTCCCCACCCTTGGGCACCATCACTTCGCCCTTGTAGTTGGTCGGAATGCCCCCCATTTGGTAGTGACAGGTTGGAATCACCGGAATTGGTTCTTTGATCGGATCAACGCCCGCGAACTTGATGGCGATCTCGCGAATCGAGGGTAGGCGATGGTTGATGACTTCCGGGCCAAGGTGGTCAAGCTTGAGAAGCACATGGTCTTTGTTCTTGCCGGCACCGCGGCCTTCCAGCACTTCCAGCGCCATACAGCGCGAGACAAAATCACGCGGTGCCAAGTCCTTGAGCGTTGGTGCATAGCGTTCCATAAAGCGCTCGCCATTGGCATTGAGCAAAATACCGCCTTCACCGCGTACACCTTCAGTAATCAATACACCCGCACCCGCTACACCGGTAGGGTGGAACTGCCAAAATTCCATGTCTTCCAGCGGAATACCGGCACGCGCCGACATCCCAATACCGTCACCGGTATTGATGAACGCATTGGTAGAGGCCGCATAAATACGCCCTGCTCCACCAGTGGCAAACAGCACCGCCTTCGCATGAATGATGTAAACCTCGCCGGTTTCCATTTCCAGTGCCGTAACTCCCACGACATCGCCATCAGCGTCGCGAATCAAATCCAGCGCCATCCATTCGACAAAGAACTGCGTATTAGCACGAACATTGCGTTGGTAAAGCGTGTGCAGCAAAGCATGGCCAGTACGGTCGGCAGCGGCGCAGGCACGCTGCACCGGCTTTTCACCGAAATTGGCTGTGTGACCACCAAATGGGCGCTGATAGATGCGGCCGCTATCGACGCGGTCGAATGGCATGCCAAAGTGTTCCAGCTCGATGATGGCTTCCGGCGCGGTTTTGCACATGAATTCAATTGCGTCCTGATCGCCGAGCCAATCGGAACCCTTGACGGTGTCATACATGTGCCATTCCCACTTGTCCTCCTGCACATTGCCCAGCGCGGCAGAAATGCCACCTTGTGCAGCCACCGTGTGCGAACGGGTAGGGAATACCTTGGAAAGTACGGCTGTCTTGATGCCAGCTTCAGAAAGCTGGAGCGCGGCACGCATACCGGCACCGCCGGCACCGACAATCACCGCATCGAATTGACGTTTAGCGACGTTCACCATTACACACCCCACACCACTTTAACTGCATAAACAAAGTTGCCGACCAACCACAAAATCGTGGCGACATGGAGCGAAAGTCGCAGCCCCAGTGGTTGGACATAATCCATCCAGATATCACGGATACCAACCCAGGCATGCAGCAGCAGGGCGATCACGGTAACGGTGGACAGAACACGCACCCAGGTAAGGGAGAACAGGGTTTGCCAGCCTTCATAAGTGGCTTGTGCTGCGAGAACCAGGAAGGTAACAAGGCCGATGGTGTACACCAACATAACCACGGCGGTGATGCGCTGCAGCAGCCAGTCCCGCAGGCCGTAATGCGCGCCGATGACGTGACGGTTTACCACAAGACACCTCCGATAACAGCAGTAAGCACCAGGCTGACAACCATGACGGCCTGGGCAGTCGCACGAGCAGTGGAGAGTTCCAGGCCCTTATGGATATCCAGCAGCAGGAAACGGATACCAGCGCAGGCATGATGCAGATAGGCCCACAACAGCGCCAACAAGCCCAGCTTGATGATGGGGTGGGCAACGAATGCGCGATAGGCATCAAACTCCGCCTCGCTACTCAACGACCCTGCCAGCAACCAGAACACGACCGGAATGGCCAGGAACATGAGCGCACCGCTGACGCGGTGCAGAATCGAGACAATGCCCGGTATCGGTAGCCTGATCTTGGGAAGGTCCAAGTGTTTCGGCCGTGTTTTCTCCATGACGCATTTCCTTTTTTGTATTAATCCTACAGCGCAGGTCCTACCGCACCGCCTTCCCAGAACGCAATGGTCCGGGTGAGGCAAAGCCTTCTGATTGTAGCAAACGACGCCAGGCTTACAGCCTAGACTGTCGTTATGTAAAAAAGACCCTGCCATCAATACCCTGGCGATTCAGACACGATAAACGTAACGGTCGGTACGGCAACGCAGCACCGACCACTCCACTGGTTCACCATCCAATCCACCAGCGGTTCTGGCCACCTCCAGGAGGGGGCTATCCGCCTCTACGCCCAGCAACCGGGCTTCCTCGCGCCCGGCAATGCCCGCCCGAAACTGCGGCGGAGCAGAAACCACTCGCAAGCCGAATTCACGCCACCAAACAGTGCGCAGATTGCAATTGGCCTGCTTGATACGGCGAGCGTCCAGCCCCTCGAAACGCTCAGCCGCCACAAAATTCTCAATAAGGGCAAACGGCTCGCCCGCCACTCTCACCAACCGCTTTACCGCCATCAGGACAGCGCCTCTACGCAAACCCAGCGCGGTTGCAGCCTCTTCACCCGCATTGCTACGTGCGCAAACCAGCAATTCCAGTGAGGTCTCAAGCGGCCGCGCCAAGCCAGATACTTCAGCACAACCCCAGTCATCAGCCACTTCAGCAATGAAAGTGCCCATGCCTTGACGACGCACCAACACACCCTCGGCAGCCAAATGATCAAGCCCTTTGCGCACCGTACCCTGACTGACCCCAAATCGATCGGCCAGTTCGAACTCACTGGGCAAAGCCTCGCCCGAATCCCACTCTCCCTGCGCAATCGCCAACACAATGCGATCACGCACTTGTATATACAGCGGTTGCCGCCCAGGAAGCGCTACTGAACTGCGAGTCGATGTAACAGACATATTTCAACCATTGGCCTTTTTGATAACCATTAGCTTTCTACTGGGAATCGAACCATTAGCTTTTGGGTATATTTTTAGCGCTTTATACGCCACCAGACAGCCAATGTCCAACCAAGTCTTATATAAGACATAAGATTGCAGTGCAGCATGAACGGCATAATTCCGGAATCCGGGTGATTTCACCAGTTTGTAGTGCTAGACTCCGCTAGATTGCTGTGCTGCGGCATTGGCTACAGATTTCCACCCCATGCCGGCCAGACTCTCCTCCCTCTTATCCGCTCCAGGAGCCCCACGATGAAGAAACCCGTTCGCGTTGCCGTTACCGGTGCAGCCGGCCAGATCGGCTACAGCCTCTTGTTCCGCATCGCCTCTGGCGAAATGCTGGGCAAGGACCAGCCCATCATCCTGCAAATGCTGGAATTGCCGATGGAGAAAGCCCAGGCCGCCCTCAAGGGTGTGATGATGGAATTGGAAGACTGCGCCTTCCCGCTGTTGGCTGGCATGGTCGGCACCGACGACCCTGAAGTCGCCTTCAAAGACGTGGATGTTGCCTTACTGGTTGGTGCCCGCCCCCGTGGCCCTGGTATGGAACGCAAAGACCTGCTGTTGGAAAACGCCAAGATTTTCACGGCGCAAGGCGCAGCCCTGAACAAGGTTGCCAGCCGTAACGTAAAAGTGCTGGTTGTCGGCAACCCGGCCAATACCAATGCCTACATTGCCATGAAGTCGGCACCCAGCCTGCCGGCCAAAAACTTCACCGCCATGTTGCGCCTGGACCATAATCGTGCACTCAGCCAACTGGCGGCAAAAGCCAACGTGGCCGTGGCCGATATCGAAAAATTGGCCGTGTGGGGCAACCATAGCCCAACCATGTATCCGGACTACCGCTTTGCCGTCGTCAAGGGCGAAGCACTGAAGACCAAGATCAACGACGAAACCTGGAACAAGGACACTTTCATTCCCAAGGTGGCCAAGCGCGGTGCAGCCATTATCGAAGCACGCGGCCTGTCCTCCGCTGCTTCAGCCGCCAACGCTGCCATCGACCATATCCGTGACTGGGTGCTGGGTACCAATGGCAAGTGGGTCACGATGGGTATTCCATCCGATGGCTCTTACGGTATCCCAGAAGGCGTGATGTATGGCGTACCCGTCACATGTGCAAACGGCGAATACAAACGCGTTGAAGGCCTGGAAGTAGATGCCTTCTCGCGGGAACGCATGGACTTCACACTGGCCGAGCTCGAAGAAGAGCGCACCGGCGTGGCACATCTGCTGGGCTGATTATCAAAGCAACCAAGTGATAAAAAAGGGTGAACTTCAGTTCACCCTTTTTTACGAAGCAGCAGGAGATTTCACTTGCTAGTTAAGACTTCCTCCAATGAATCTGAAAATTATTAGTTCTACGTTCCTATGGGGTTGGATAGCGGTAAGTTTCCCGGCTCATGCCATAAAGCTTTGCCCAACCAAACCCGCGGAAAATAGTGTCGTACCCGATGCTGCAACCCTGCGTGAGACAGCACAGGTGGGACAGTTGTTGGGAGGAACGGCGGTAGGAGACACCGCTGCTGATACCGCATTCAAGCAATATGCGTCCAAGGCAAACGCAGGGTGGCAGGCTTATAGCCGCCGGATTGGCACGCCCCTGACAAACTGGGCCGCTAAAGAACTGCGCGTAAAAAAAGGCGGTACGGTGTTTTATCCGTTTTCCGGCCCAGATCTGCCCACTGTCATGGCCATGTTTCCTGATGCATCAAGGTACATCCTGGTCTCGATTCAACCGGCATCAAACTATTTTGACCCCTTTACGTCTGACTCAGATGAAATGACAGGCCTCGTCCAGGAATTCGGCGATGCATGGACAAAATTTGGTGCGCTGGGTTACTTCCGCACCCATGACCTCGATAAAGGCATTGCTGCCGACCGTAAGGTCAAGCTAGGGCCAAGCCTGATCTTGCCAGCCTTTGCCGTGCGGTTGGGGTTCGAGGTGCGTACCATCAGGCCGGTTTGTCTCGGTGCCGGGGACCTTGCGGTTCACCCCCTGGGCAATACCGAGCAAAAGTGGGGGTCGGTTCGTATGGAGCTTCAAAAAGCAGGGCGCAATGTCATCGTGGATTACATACAGCAAGACCTATCTGACGAGGCTTTGGCAAAACAACCCGAAACAACGGCTTTTATTGGATCTATTGCCAAGTCCCCTACCCTATTGAAAGCCGCCTCGCATCTGCTGCAACAGCGCAATTTTGCCGTCGTCCGCGAGGCCATTCTCAAACACGCACCCATGGTGGTTCAAGATGAAACAGGCCTTGAATACGATGCCTTGGCTACGGTGTTCAATATCAAACTCTACGGAAATTACGTCAGTGCCCATAAGTTGTTCAAGGTGATCAATAACCCATCTCTGGCTAAGGCTTATAGCGACATGGGAAATGAGGTGAAACCTATCGACTTTAAGTTGGGCTACGAGAAAAAAGCCGGGACAGCCATTCAGATTGCCATCCGTAAATAGACTTCAACAATGAGAGATTGGCAGTTGATTCGCATAGGGCTTCACGGGGAGGACGCTTGTGCATTCAAGCAAGATCGTCACCCATGGCTTCAATGCATACGCCTAGTGACTCGTATCGCTACGGGACTTGCCATGATGTCGCTTCTCATCAGCAATGCTTATGCAAATGACCTGATGACGCCAATTGTCAGCCGTTGCTTTGATACAAGCGATCAAGTTCGCCTTTGTTATCAGGAACAAATACTCGACGATCAGTCATCGCCAGTACTCGTGTTCATTCCTGGCTGGACCATGCCCGCAGCTATCTGGTCCAAACAGCTCGCCTTTTTTGCTGGCAAACGCTCAACCATCGCGTTTGACCCTCGCGGCCAGGGCTTGTCAGATGCACCGCAATTTGGCTATTCACTCGAGCGGCGGGTAAAAGACATAGCCGAGCTCTTGAACCAGTTTCCCGACCGCCACTTTGTATTGGTCGGCTGGTCGCTTGGGGTGCTTGAGTCACTCGCCTACATTCGGCAAATCGGCCCAGCCCGCATCGAAGGCCTCATTCTCGTCGATAACTCCATTGGCGAAGGGGTCGCAAAAAGTGCAGTAAAAACGTCCACCCCTGGCAAAAGACCCTTCTTCGAAGCGCTACGTAAAAACCGCGCGCAGACTATGCGTGCATTCATTGCCGCCATGTTTCGTTCACCCCCAGGCCCTGAGGTGACGGATAGTATTCTGGCCAGCGCCATGAAAACATCGTTGGAAGATAGCTTTCGCTTGCTGTCGTATCCTAAACCTCGCAGCTACTGGAACGACATTATTTATGAGACTTCGATGCCTATCCTGTACCTGGTTACACCGAAGTGGCAACAGCAGGCAGACGGGCTGATCAAGCGTCATCCAAATGCCAGGGCCAGAATATTTCCCCGTGCCAAACATGCGCTCTTTTGGGATGAGGCAGTTCAGTTCAATCAAGCCGTTGAGGAATTTGTCGCCCCACTAGAGGGTGTCGTCACAAGATTTCCCTGGCCTTAAAATTCAGCAATGGCGCTTGATTCTATTACCTCGCCGGCGCATCGTTGCCATGACATTTCCGATTCACACTGGCGCTTGCTGGAACCCCATCTGCCGGGACGGCGAGGTGACTGGGGCGGAGTAGCAAAAAATAACCGATTGTTTGCCGCGTAAGAACACCGGTATCTGATCCCGTTGCCGCGACACATCACGCCATACACGACCGACCAGGGTCTTGAGTTTCTTCAGGCTACTGCGCATGCGCTTGTATTGCTTGACGTGCGCATAGCGCGCGATCTGCGCTGCCAGCTTGGGGACCTGCCGGTTGTAATTCTGGCGCAATGTGATGCCCGCTTCCACCGCCAGACGGACCAGGTGTTCCCGGCCACGGTTGAGTAGCTTGCTGTCGGTCGGATGTGCGATTGCCTTCTCTTGTACCGTGGTGTCGACGATCACCTTGTCGAAACTCTAGGCCTTCACTATGCCGACCGATTGGGCCGCCACGATCGTCTGCGTCAGCAACCATTCCAGCCCTTCTTCGCCTATACGCTTACGCCAGCGTGTCAGCGAACTGGGATCAATCGGTGGTTGATGTCGGAACCAGGTTTCGCCACAGAACAGCTGCCAGTAGGGATTCTCGACCCAACGCCATACTACCCCTTCATCAGACAGGTCGAACGTATGCTGAACCGCCCCGGGTTTTGAGGAGGCTTCTTGATCATAGAGAATAGTGCCATGAAGAAGACGACCCCCTTTTCCCCGGAAGTTCGCGAACGTGCGGTGCGTATGGTGCAGGAACATCGTGCCGATTA
>NZ_PDZH01000049.1 GCF_002735695.1 Chitinimonas sp. BJB300 | reverse complement strand
GCCTGGCAGCGAGACAAATAGTGGTGGCGAGTCTGGATCAGCGAAACCGGGCGATGTGCATCAATTGGAGGCAGATTGACCTCAACTGCTCCAACCGCCCGGTGCGGACCCGCATGCCGGGTGGTGTAGCAGGGGTCGGCCAGGTAATCTAGCCGCCCCTATGTCGATTAACTGCCGCGAGGAGGAAGAATGGTGGGTTGCGGTTCATCAAGCGTTTCTGGATAGTCACGACTGAAATGCAGGCCGCGGCTTTCTTTGCGTTGTAAGGCGGAGCGGACGATCAAGTCGGCTGTATCCACCAGGTTACGTAGTTCGATCAGATCGTTGTTTACGCGGAAGTGGCTGTAATACTCATCAATCTCGCTACGCAGCAGCGCGATACGGTGGGCGGCGCGCTCCAGGCGTTTGTCGGTGCGGACGATCCCAACGTAATCCCACATGAAGCGGCGCAGCTCATCCCAGTTGTGCGCAATGACCACTTGTTCGTCAGCATCGCTGACGCGGCTTTCATCCCATGCGGGCGCTGTCGGTGGTGCGGTCTTTGGCACAGCTGCAATCGCCTTGGCTGTGGCGCGACCTAGCACCAGGGTCTCTAGTAATGAGTTGCTGGCTAGGCGGTTGGCCCCATGTAAGCCCGTACAGGCCGTTTCGCCGATGGCGAACAAATTGGGTACATCGGTGCGCCCCTCCAAGTCGGTGACGATGCCGCCGCAGGTGTAGTGGGCGGCGGGCACGACGGGGATGGGTTGTTTGGTGATATCGATGCCCAAATCCATGCAGCGCTGATGGATATTGGGGAAGTGTTCGCGGATGAATTCGGCGGGCTGGTGGCTGATGTCCAGATAAACGCAATCAAAGCCATATTTCTTCATTTCAAAGTCGATGGCGCGGGCCGTGATGTCGCGTGGTGCGAGTTCGGCCCGGGCATCGTGCTTGGGCATGAATCGGCTACCGTCTGGTAGCTTGAGCTGCCCACCTTCGCCGCGTACTGCTTCCGATATCAGAAAGCTCATGGCGTGGGGGTGGTAGAGACAAGTGGGATGAAATTGTACGAATTCCATATTCGCCACCCTGCAGCCGGCTCGCCAGCCCATGGCGATGCCGTCACCAGTAGCTGTGTCAGGGTTGGTGGTATACAGGTAGACCTTCCCTGCACCCCCCGTCGCCAACACCGTCTGGCTGGCCAGCAGGGTCTCTACTTTATCGGCATTGCGATCCAGCACATAGGCCCCGAGGCAGCCGGCGCTGAGCTGCCCCAGCTTTTTGCCGGTGATCAGGTCGAGCCCGATATGGTTTTCCAGCACGGTGATTCGCGGATGTGTCAGTATTTTTGCAGCCAATGTGGCGATGACGGCTGCACCGGTGGCATCTGCGGCGTGAATGATGCGGCGATGCGAATGGCCGCCCTCGCGCGTAAGGTGATAGCCGGTTTCGTGGTTGGCGTCCGGTGTAAAGGGGACGCCCAATTCGATCAGCCATTCGATTGCTTCACGGGCGTTGCTCAGAATATGCCGGGTGGCGGCTTTGTCACAAAGTCCGGCGCCTGCAATCAGTGTGTCCTGGACATGTTCTTCAATGCTGTCGCCGCTATCCAAGACAGCGGCAATACCACCTTGCGCCCATTGGCTGGCACCGTCTGTCAGTTGGCGTTTGGTGACCAGGGCGACACGGTGGGTGTCGGCAAGCTGCAGGGCCAGCGTCATGCCGGCCAAGCCGCTGCCCAATATCAGTACATCGTAGCGTTGCATGGTAATCGTGGGGAGATGAGGTTTGCCTACTATACCAAAGCCCTGATTGACGGGGTCTGATGTAGGTAGGGGAACTTTTTTCAAAAGGCTTCGTCCATTGCATGTGCCCGCAAGGGAGGACACTGGGTAAAGGCTTTACGAAATATGGATACCATTACACTCCGCCCCACGGATTTGCTCGATATTTGGGATATTGGGCCAAAATCTTCATCTAAGACGCCAGCGGTGCTTGAAAAAGCGCCGACGAACAGGCATGTTGACCCGGTTACAGCGACGCAGACGCAAGTTACGGGCGCGCTGACCGAGGGGAAAACATCGACTATGTCGAGTGAGCGGGACATAGACCATGAATTGGTGCTGCGCGTACAGCGTGGTGACAAGAAAGCTTTTGAGCTGTTGGTCGCTAAATATCATCGCAAGATTGCGCGGCTTCTGAGCCGCATGATCCGCGATCAAACCGAGATTGAAGACGTCTCGCAGGAAGCCTTTATCAAGGCTTATCGTGCGTTGCCGTCCTTTCGCGGCGAAAGTGCGTTCTATACTTGGCTTTACCGTATTGCCATCAATACGGCTAAAAACTATTTGGCTTCACTTGGCCGCCGTCCGGTATTGTCGACCGAGTATGAGGACGAAGACGGTGAGACGCTTGATACAGCGACACAGTTGCCTGATATGAATACGCCGGAAACCGCGCTGATGAATCGACAGATCGTCAGCACGGTGAATCAGGCGGTGGAGGCACTGCCGGAAGAGTTGCGTACCGCCATCACCTTGCGGGAAATGGAAGGTTTGTCGTACGAAGACATCGCCGCAGTAATGAACTGTCCCATTGGTACCGTGCGTTCGCGTATATTCCGCGCCCGGGAAGCCATAGCGGTACAGTTGCGGCCGCTTATCGAATCGGCTGGCAAAGACCGGCGTTGGTAAACATACAGGTAAACAAACAGGGATGACAGGTGTAGAAGATGCAGGAAAAGCTCTCTGCAATGGTGGATGGCGAGTGGGATGACCACGAGCTGGATAAACTGATTGCTGCAATCGATGATGATGAGGATTGCGCCACTGCTTGGCGTGATTATCACTTGATTTCGGATGCGTTCAATCAGCAACCTGTATTGTCCGACAACTTTCTGGCCAATTTTTCTGCACGGCTGGAGGCGGAGCCGGTCGTCCTTGCGCCCAGCGCGATGCGACGCCGATCTGTTATGCCGCGTAAGCAATGGGCGGCGTTATCCGTGGCGGCTTCTGTTGTGCTGGTAAGTGCAACTGCTTGGTATGTGGATCGTGGGCAGGGTGTGGCCGCGCCGATGGTGGTTACTGACATGCACGCCGCTGCCAACCAGCCTGTTGTTTCTACACGCGAAGCCGATGCGGTGAATCCCTATTTGCAGGCGCATCAAGCCTTGGTTGGGAATCCGGGTTTCAATCATCGTCCGGTCATGTTGACTGGCGCTGAAGCTGAACGCGTTACTGCCGGCCGCTGAGTTTGCCGAACCTCCACCCTTTTGCCTGCTAGATACGCCATGAAGCTGCGTTCCGGATTGTGCAGCCTGTTGCTGGTCATGTCAGCTCAGGCTGCAGACCTACTTACTGCGTCTGAGTCGGTTAATTTGTTGCATCGGATGGGGATGGCAGCCCGCTCGCTGAATTACAGCGGCGTGTACGTCTACCAGCATGCTGAGATGCTTGAGACATTTCGTCTGGTGCATGCCTTTGATGCGAGCGGTGAGCAGGAGCGGCGCGAGTCCCTGGATGGATTGCGCCGCGAATTTGTCCGCAATAATGATCAGATAGTCTGTTACCTGCCCGATGCAAGGCCATTTACACTTGATCGGCGTGCGGCAAACAAGTTCTTTCCCGGCGTGATGCCGGATCAAGCCTCCGATGTATTGAGCAATTATGCTTTTAAGCGGATGGAGCCGGAGCGTGTCGCGGGCTATGAATGTCAATCCATCCTGATGGAACCACGCGATAAGCTGCGCCATCCGCATAAGCTCTGTGTCGAACCCAGTTCCGGGTTACTGCTAAAAACCACCATGTACACCACCGGTCGGCGTGAGCCGCTGGAGCAGTTCGCCTTTACTCAGTTGGAAATAGGCGGGCAAATCAGCAAGCAGCTTTTGAAGTCGGTCCTGGCTGCCAAGTCTTTGCCGTTGGAGGTGCCGGTTGCGCCACGTATCCCCCCAGTTAGCCCGGATGTGGATGCGGTGCAATTTGTGGCGGAAAACCTGCCAGGTGGCTTCCGGTTGGTGACGGAGACCCGCAGCCAACTTCCGGGTAAAGCCTTGCCGGTGCTTCATTATCTCTATAGCGATGGTATGGCGACGGTTTCGGTGTTTATCGAGCCCGCGGGTAATGGGCCGGTAAGCTTGCCATTGACGCGGGGTACGGTGAATTTCTTCTCTCGCCAGGTGGATGGCTGGCGAATTACCGCTTTGGGCGAAGTGCCCTTGCGTACGGTGCAATTATTCACCCAGGCGTATTCCCAGCGTTAAATCTGCCCTATATCTTACTTTGCCATGCAGCGGTTCATCCCTCCCTATTGCATTTCGTCCGCTTATCGCCAGCATTGTCACGTTCGTTTGTTTTCCATGGAACTCAGTTTGATCTCATTGCTCGAAATCAACGATTGCGCATGTGCAAGCACGTAAAAGCGAATTTAATTTATAAGCCTGCTCGTCAACATAGAAAAAGGATCAAGTCATGATGAAAAACAGCCTGTTGACCGCCGCATTGATTGCCTGTGGTCTGATTGCCTGTACTGAAGCCGCCAGCGTGGCGACTGCGCCGCAACCCGTTGTAGCTGCAGTTGCCCCAGCTGTGGCTGCGAATGCCCCGTTGGTGACGGGGCTGCCAGACTTTACTGCGCTGGTGGAGCGTGAGGGAAAAGCGGTTGTCAACATCAGCACTACGCAATTGCGCCGCAATGTCCGTAATCAACAGATGCCAGGCTTCGATGGGGATGATCCGTTCGAGTTTTTCCGCCGTTTTGGTTTTCCGGTGCCGCCAGGGCAGCGGCAAGCGCCACCACGAGAAGAGCGTTCCCAGTCGTTGGGCTCCGGCTTCATTGTTGAGGCGGATGGTTATGTACTGACCAATGCGCATGTAGTGGCTGAAGCCGATGTGATTACTGTCAAGCTCGGTGACAAACGTGAATTCAAAGCCAAGGTAGTGGGCTCTGATGCTCGTACTGATGTCGCGTTGTTGAAGATTGAAGCCAAGGGTTTGCCAACGGTTGATCTGGGTTCCAGTGAAAAGCTGCGGGTGGGAGAGTGGGTGGTGGCAATTGGCTCACCATTCGGCCTGGAAAATACGGTGACTGCCGGTATTGTCAGCGCCAAGGGACGGAATCTGCCCGATGAGAATTTTGTACCGTTTATTCAGACGGATGCGGCGGTGAATCCTGGGAACTCGGGCGGCCCCTTGTTTAATGTCCGCGGTGAGGTTGTAGGTATCAATTCCCAGATTTTCAGCCAATCTGGTGGCTATATGGGCTTGTCGTTTGCTATCCCGGTTGATGAGGCGATGAAGATTGTCAGCCAACTGAAGTCCGGGGGTAAGGTCATTCGAGGACGCATTGGTGTGGGCATTCAGGGTATGACCGACGAGTTGGCGGCAGACTTTGGTCTCAAGGGTAACAAAGGTGCGCTGGTCAGTAATGTAGAGGCAGACGGGCCCGCTGCCAAAGCCGGCCTTAAGGCTGGAGATGTGATTCTCAAGTTCAATGGTCGTGAGATAGAGCAGTCATCTGATTTACCACGCATTGTCGGTGAGACAGCGCCGGGCGCTACCGTACCGGTTGAGGTGTTGCGTGATCGTGCTGCAAAAACCGTCAAGATCACCATCGGCGAGCTGGATCAATTGGCTGACGGGCGCTCTGCTCAACGTGAACGCAAGCGTGATAAGGGTGAGGCGGACTCGCTGAACAAGTCTGGCCTGACTGTGCGGGATGTGGACCCGCGTATGCTCAAGCAACTGGGTTTGAAGTTTGGTTTGCAGGTGACCAATGCTCAGGGCGCGGCTGCCCGTGCGGGTATCCAGCCGGGGGATATCGTCGTGGGCTTTGGTGGCGAAGAGTTGACTTCCTTCAAGCAGCTGGAGGAGGTTATCAGCAAGGCAAAGCCTGGCAGTTCTATTCCACTGCGCTTGCGCCGCGGAGAGGTATCACTCTTCGTCAGTGTCAAGCTGCCGGCAAAGGGCGATGCAGCGGATGACTGAGCGTGTTCTGCTAACGCTTTTTGGCCGTGAGTACTGTGGGCTGTGCCAACAAATGCGGGAAGAGCTGCATTTGTTGGCACCCGATTTGAATCTCGATGTCATCTGGTTCGATATTGATGATGACGATGCGGTGGAAGCCAGGTACACCGAAATGGTGCCGGTATTGACGGGGCTGGGGGATGAAGTAATTTGCTTCTATCATCTGGACCGTTACAAGCTGGAAGCGTATCTCGCCCGTCAGTCACTTGGTTGATGTAGCAGCCAAGCGGGGCTTAATCCGGTAAAATCCCCGAAAATCAACGTGGGCACGTCGCAACGTGCCCATTTTTCATGCTGGCTTCCGGCTGCCCATGGCTGGAAAAGTACCTACAGAAGTTTATGAACCACATTCGCAATTTCTCGATCATCGCTCATATCGACCACGGAAAATCCACCCTGGCTGACCGATTTATTCAATATTGCGGCGGCCTGGAGCTGCGCGAAATGAGTGAGCAAGTCCTTGATTCAATGGATATTGAGAAGGAGCGTGGCATTACTATCAAGGCTCAGACCGCCGCCTTGCACTATAAGGCCAGGAATGGCCAGATCTACAACTTGAACCTGATCGATACCCCCGGGCATGTCGATTTCAGCTATGAGGTATCGCGCTCGCTGGCGGCCTGTGAAGGCGCGTTGTTGGTGGTGGATGCCTCGCAGGGTGTTGAGGCGCAGACGGTAGCAAATTGCTACACCGCGATCGAGCAAGGCGTGGAAGTAGTTGCGGTTTTGAACAAGATTGACTTGCCGGCGGCTGAACCCGAGCGGGTGATCGAAGAAATTGAGGATATCGTCGGTATCGAAGCGACCGACGCTGTGCATGCTTCAGCAAAGAACGGTATTGGCATTGAAGATATTCTCGAGGCGGTAATCACCAAGATTCCCGCGCCGAGTGGTAACCCGGATGGCCCACTCAAAGCATTGATCATTGACTCCTGGTTTGACAACTATGTTGGCGTGGTGATGTTGGTCCGTGTGGTCGATGGCGAGGTCAAGCCCAAGGACAAGCTGTTGTTTATGTCCACTAAGGCGCAGCATTTATGCGAACAGGTGGGGGTGTTTACGCCTAAATCGCTTCAGCGTGATTCACTCAAGGCGGGTGAGGTAGGCTTTGTTATCGCGGGTATCAAGGAAATCGCCTCTGCTAAAGTGGGGGACACCATTACGTTGGTGAAGCCCGCGGCCACTGAGGCCTTGCCAGGTTTTAAGGAAGTGAAGTCGCAGGTATTTGCCGGTCTCTATCCAGTAGAGAGCCATGACTATGATTCGTTGCGGGACTCGTTGGAAAAGCTGAAGCTGAATGATGCCTCGTTGCATTTCGAGCCTGAGGTTTCGCAGGCGCTGGGTTTTGGTTTCCGTTGCGGTTTCCTTGGCCTATTGCATCTGGAGATTGTCCAGGAGCGCTTGGAGCGTGAGTTTGATATGGATCTCATCACCACGGCGCCGACCGTGGTGTATCAGCTCTTGCTAAAAGGTGGGGAGGTGATTGAGATAGAAAATCCTTCCCGCCTGCCTGAGCTAGCCAAGATCGAAGAAATTCGTGAGCCCATCATCACCGCAACCATCCTGATGCCGCAGGATTATGTTGGCCCAGTGATGACCTTGTGTAATCTCAAGCGCGGTGTGCAGAAGAATATGCAGTACATGGGCCGTCAAGTCATGCTGACGTATGAGTTGCCTATGGCCGAAGTGGTGATGGACTTTTTTGATCGGCTGAAGTCAGTGTCGCGCGGTTATGCCTCGTTGGATTATGACTTCAAGGAGTTCCGTGCTGACGATTTGGTCAAGTTGGATGTGTTGGTCAATGGCGAACGGGTCGATGCACTGAGTTTGATGGTGCACCGTGCCAATAGCACTTATCGTGGGCGTGAGCTGGTGAGTAAGATGCGAGAGTTGATTCCGCGTCAGATGTTTGACATTGCTATTCAAGCGGCGATTGGCGCGCATATCATCGCCCGGGAGACGGTAAAAGCCATGCGCAAGGATGTGCTGGCAAAGTGTTATGGGGGAGATATCTCCCGTAAACGCAAACTACTGGAGAAACAGAAGGCCGGTAAAAAGCGCATGAAACAGGTCGGTAACGTGGAAATTCCGCAGGAAGCCTTCCTGGCTATCTTGCAAGTAAGCGATAAGTAGGATGACGCCGGGGCAATACCCGGCGTTTGAGTTTTCCACCAGATTGCCATCATTCCCCTATCACCATTTGGTCGCATTCCAGGCCACGCTGGTGGGTAGTATGAATAAGTTAAATTCTTTCTTTCAACGCAACGAAAGCCCTCATGAACTGGACACTGCTAGCGATTGCCGCACTGTTTATCGGCCCCTTCCTGATCTGGCGTGCGCGACGTAACGCTCAACCGGTATTTGATGCCGAGCAGATGAGCGAAAGCGCTCTGTGGGGTTATTTCCTGATTTTGGTAGGGGCTTGGGGTTTATTGTCCTTATTCGCCAATCCAAGCGACTTGTTTTTTTTGGTGATGATGGTTGCTGCAGTATTGGCGTTATTCGCCAAATTAAGGGGTTACAAAGCCAAGGGTAACGAGCGCCCTTTGCCGGATTGGGCGGCATTTGGATTTTCTAATGCCTTAGTGCTTGCCGCCATTGGTCTGGGTAAAACCTTCGTCATTGAACCGATGCAGATTCCTTCCAGTTCAATGCGCCCAGGTTTGGTGGTGGGGGATTTTATCCTGATCAATAAATTCGCTTATGGCGTGCGCATTCCTTTCCTGAATGAGGCGGTTGTGCCGGTCGGCAAGCCACAGCGAGGCGATGTCGTGGTATTTCGCTACCCCATGGATACGCGGCTTAATTACATCAAGCGGGTGATTGGTATTCCTGGCGATAGTGTGGAATATCATAATAAATTATTGACAATCAATGGCGTGAAAGTCGATAGCGTACCGGTTGCTGAGTACCGATATTCAGATGGTGCTGAAGGTAGTATACAAGCGGTGCGTATGCGCGAGACCTTGGATGGCAAAGGACATGATACGTTGAATGTGCCGGGCGCCCCTACCTTGGTTCCACCGGGGGTGCAGGACTTCCCTGGTCGTGAAGAGTTTTGTAAACATGATGAAACAGGCTTCAGTTGTACCGTACCAGCTGGTAAATACATGATGCTGGGAGATAATCGAGATAACAGCAATGATGGGCGCTATTGGGGTTTTGTGCCTGATAACCATTTGGCAGGAAAGGCTTTTTTGATCTGGATGAATCTGGGTGAATTAGGCCGTATCGGTACTAAAATTAATTGAATTGGCGGTGCTTATTTTCGAATGTGTGAAATAAGTGCAAACACCACTAAAATAGCGCGAGGCCGGTACGGTTGGCGCACCGGGCAGACAAAGCGAGGAAAATATGCGTAAACAGGCAGGTCTTACTCTTATCACGATGGTGTTGCTTGCCATTGTATTGGGCTTATGTTTCGTACTTACCATGAAGCTGATTCCAGTGTATTCGGAATATTTTGGCGTTAAGTCAACACTTAAAGCTTTGGTGAAGGAAAAGGCTGGCGCCCCTGTTGGTGATATTCGGGAATCTTTTATGAAGCGTGCGGAAATTGAATACATCAAATCAGTCAGGCCTGATGATCTGGATATTGTTCAAGGTGATGGGAGTACTACGATAGGGGTTACCTACGATGCCAACGTACCACTGATAGCCAATGCGACGTTAGTGCTTCATTTTGAGGTGGAAGAAAAGTCAGCCCCTGGGGCGGCGCAATAAGGTGAGTGGTGATACTTCCCGCCTTGAAACAGCGCTTGGTCACCGTTTTCGTGAACAGGCGCTGTTGCGTCAGGCACTGACGCACCGCAGTTTTGGTATGCCGCATAACGAGCGGTTGGAATTTCTGGGCGACAGCATTTTGAATGCGGTGACCGCTTGGCTATTGTTTGATGCCTTTCCCGAGCGCAGCGAAGGTGAGTTGTCTCGCTTGCGTGCTAGTTTGGTCAAGAAAGAGACCTTGGCTGAGTTTGCAGCTGACCTGGGGTTAAGCGAGTACTTACGCTTGGGCGATGGAGAAGCGCGCAGTGGTGGTTATCAGCGTCCTTCTATTTTGGCGGATACATTGGAAGCGTTGTTCGCCGCCATTTGTCTCGATGCGGATTTTGAAACAGCCAAAAAGTCTGTCGCCCGTTTGATTGCGCCGCGGATTGCCGCGATTGATCCGGAAACCCATGGCAAGGACAGCAAGACCCGCCTACAGGAGTGGCTGCAGGCGCAAAGATTGGCGTTGCCTGAGTATTTAATCGTCAGCCAGCATGGTGAAGCGCATGATCAGCACTTTGTGATTGCATGCCGAATTCCTGCCCTTGATGTGACTTGTCAGGGAGAAGGAGGCAGCCGTCGTGCTGCAGAACAAGTCGCGGCAACGCGCGCCCTGGCACAGTTGCCGGCGGTCAATAAAGGGAAGAAACCGTGAGCGAAGCCACTGCATTTCACACTGGCTTTATCGCCATCGTTGGTCGTCCCAATGTTGGTAAGTCCACATTGCTGAATCGGTTGATCGGGCAAAAGATCAGCATTGTTTCTCGTAAAGCTCAGACTACTCGACATCGGATTACCGGCATTCGTACGGATGCTAATGCGCAGTTCATTTTCGTTGACACTCCTGGCTTTCAAACGAAATACAGAAGTGCACTCAATGACGCAATGAACCGTGGTGTCACGACTACCTTGTCTGATGTCGACGTAGTGTTGTTTGTCATTGAGGCCAGTAAGTTTGATGAGCGCGATGTTGAAGTAATGAAACTGTTGCCAAAGCATCGACCGGTAATTTTGGTGCTGAACAAGGCGGATTTACTTAAAGATAAAGGCCAGCTACTGCCATTTATCCAACGCATGTCTACTCAATTTCCTTTCCATGCCATTGTGCCAGTCTCGGCCAAGAAGGTAATGAAGGTTGATGTATTGGTCGACGCCATCAAGCCACTTCTGCCCGAGGGTGAGCCGATGTACGAGGAAGATCAAGTTACCGATCGTAGCGAGCGCTTCCTGGCATCTGAGTTGATTCGTGAGAAAATTTTCCGTTTGGTGGGCGACGAATTACCTTATTCAACCACTGTTGAAATTGAACGGTGGGAAGAAGAGGGCAATCTTCGTCGAATCTTCGCCGCCATATTGGTGGACCGTGATGCGCAGAAAGCAATTGTGATTGGTCATGAGGGTGAGAAGCTGAAGGAGATTTCTACTCAAGCCCGCACTGATATGGAAAAAATGTTTGATTGCCGGGTTTATTTAGAAGTCTTTGTAAAGGTAAAGAGCGGCTGGGCTGACGATACTCGCTTGGTACGTCAGTTTGGCTATGAGTAAACGTTGTCAAGGCAGATAGGCTGGCGCGCTGCCTTTATTAGAATGCCTTGCCAGTTGTGAGCGTTGCTGATGTCCCCCGGGGTAGCGGCAGCTGACGAGGGTGATAGGACCACCTCTCTGTGAATCAAACTACTATATACACGTCGAATGGCAGCAACCTTTGCACGTAGCAAGGAAAGAGTTGAAGCCAGCTATAGTTGGTTACTTCATAGCTATCCCTACAAAGAAACCAGCCTTATTGTCGAGGTATTCAGCCGCGAGCAGGGTCGCGTTGCCTTGGTGGCCCGTGGTGCGCGCAGGCCGGCTTCGGCATTGCGTGGCAGTTTGATGGCTTTTCAGCCTCTGGCCTTGTCGTGGTTTGGCGCGAGCGACCTGAAAACATTGCATGCGGCTGAATGGCAGGGTGGGGTGGCTCAGCTGGCCGGCTTGCCATTGATCTGTGGTTTTTATCTAAACGAATTACTGATTAAGTTGCTGCCGCGCGAAGATGCCCATCCTGGCCTGTTTGCAGCCTACGATTTGGCTATTCGTAAGCTCGCTGGTCCAGACCGTATTGAGGTAGAACCTATCTTGCGTAAGTTTGAACTAACGTTGTTGCGCGAGATTGGTTATGGTGTTGCATTGGATTTCGATGTGGATGGACAGCCGGTACATAGAGAGTCGAACTATCGTTTTCTTAGCGGCCGCGGTGTGGTGCGCACAAAGGATGCAGGCTTTGACGCAGGGTTGATTCTGTCAGGGCGTACCCTCATTGCGATGATGGCTGGGAACTTCGCCGACATGCAAGTAGCGCAGCAAGCCAAGCAATTGATGCGGGTGTTGATTGGCGATTTGCTGGGCGATACGCCACTGCACACTCGAAATATTTTGCGCGATCTGCACAAGCTATGATTTTTGGCATTGGCACGGATTTGGTTGAGGTAGTGCGTATCGAGCAAGCCTATCAACGGCACGGCGAGCGCTTCCTTGCGCGTGTATTGGGGCCAGATGAGCGGTCGACCTTTGTGGCAGACAGCAACAGCGGGCGTTTTCTTGCTAAGCGTTGGGCGGCGAAAGAGGCTTTTGCAAAGGCGCTGGGGACAGGTATACGCCCACCGATAACGTTGGCGGGCATACAGATTGCTCACAATGGTATGGGTAAGCCCAATCTGTATTTTGATCCAGCCATTAGTGCTTATCTTGCGCAGCGAGCGATTAGCCGAACGCATTTATCTTTATCAGATGAACGTGAACATGTGCTTGCATTTGTTGTGCTAGAAATTACGGTTTAAGCGCTGTCATGGCGGATGGGCGCTAGCTTGCGTATAAAGAACTGTGTAGAACCTGGATTATCTATGTCGATGGTTCTATTCATCGGGGGCGGGTAAGGTTGATTGGCCGGGCTACCGTAGCAGTGGTTCAAACTGGAGAAAGTTCATGATTGCCATTGAGCATAATTCGTTAGGCGTGCTTGCTAGCGTGGCGGGTGAATTCACCTTGGCAGATTACCGGGAGTTCGAAGAGAACGTTCTCTACGAGGTAAGGTTTCATGGGCAGCCCAATCTACTCTTCGATTTAACTGAAATGCTGGGCTATACGCTGGACGTAGTTTGGGAAGAGGTGCGTTTTTCGCGAGCCCACGGCCATCAGTTTGGCCGGGTAGCAGTGGTTACCGTGGATCAGTGGGTGACTTGGGCAACCTGGGTTGCACGCTTGTTTGTCGATAGCGAAGTGCGTGTATTTGATGATTCAGCGCATGCAGAGGCTTGGCTGCGTGAATCGATAGTGGTGGTCAACTAATGCTGAAATTGTTCGAATCCATTTCAGGCTTGGTGAAGCGTGACGCTGATCCGCTCGCTGATGCGCGCGCTGCTAATCAGTGGATCAAGGATATCAGCCATGAAGATCTGGGTGGCCGCCTTGCTGCCGTGCGTACTCAGTTGGTTACGCTAGTTGGGCGTCCGGCCTATCGTCTGGAAAATCTGCAGGCGCTTTTCGTCATTGACGAGAAGATTCAGCTTACTTATCTGCAAGTTTGCCAACAGTATGTGCAGAATCCCCGCGCTGGCAAGGCCATCGAAGAAAAGCTTTGGAACGATATTATCGGGTTTTCGCGCGATATGTTGGCTGCGTACCAGCCCTTCGTTGTGAATGAAGATTTGGCGCCTGAGGAAGCAAATGGCTTTCGCCAAGTGACGGCGCTGATGCTTGCTAGGGCACTGCACTATGTCGGCATTCAGGTGAAATGGCATTTTTTCCGATTCCAGACACCCCCGTCGCAACTGTGGTCGGCCACCAACCATCTTTTTCGTTTGGCGGAAATTAGCGGGGTTGATTCAGACCCCTTCCCGCTCTATCCCAGCCAGGATGCAAATCCGACCTCGTGTGCTGATGAGTTTATTCGTATCCAGATGCTGGCAACCCTCAACAATGGCAACTTCAGCTTGCGTCAATTTGATTGGGCGGATCGTTGGCTGACAAATTGGTCCCGTCACGTTCAGGTTGAACGCAAGTGCCGCGAACACGTCCATCAGTTCTGTGTCGATTTGGCCGAGCCAACGGGGCCCGCCAAGATTCATGGTTTTATCGAAGGCGAGATGTTGCGTTTTTGGGGGGTAGGTGAGTTATTGGCCGAAATGGGCCGCACCATGCACCAATTGGAAGGTGGCGATTCACCCGCACGCTTGGGGTTGGGGGATGATGCCCGCATGCCGGCTTGCCTAGATTTCATGCGTCAGCTGGAGATTCTTTGGTCGCGCGAACGGAATCAGCAGCTGAGCCGTGATGAGCGTACGCAGGTCAGCAAGTTGGTGCAGGTGGTATCTGGGCTGGACCATATCTTCTCTGCGATACGCTTTGATGATGAGCGTGCCATGGCGCGCGCCAGCGCCCGCTCTACGCCGGACTCTGATGAAGTGATGGATATGAAGTTATACGGCTATATCACTGAGCGGACCAAGCAGAAGGTCGCCGCGATGCAATCGCGTCATTACGCCTATGGCAGCAAGGTCAAGGAAATCGAGCATGGCGAGTGGGTGGTGGAAAACCAATCTACGGGTGGCTTCGGTGCGGTGTTGCCCTTGAATGGCCATGATTGGGTGCGGTTGGGTGTTTTGCTGGCAGTGCGTAATGACGCAAACAGCAATTGGATGCTAGCCGTAACGCGTCGCTTGAATCGAATTGATGCGGAGCACCTATATGCGGGTGTCCAGATACTTACTCCTACGCCTGTTGCAGCCAGTTTGAAGTCAATGGATGGGGAGCGCCAATCAACTATGTCTATTGATGGTGGTGTTGACACATTGGGGCTGACTGCGCCGAAGAGTGCGTTGTATGTGCCTTATATTGGAGATGGGAAGCGTGTAAACAGCTTGCTAATCCATGCTTCGGACTATGCCCCAGGCAAGGTTTATCAGGTTGTGGCCCGCGATAAGGTGTTCATGGTGCGTATCAGCGAGACCCTGGAAAAGGGGCCGGATTGGGTATGGGCCGCAGTGGAAGTGTTGCGACGGGATGTTTGAATGCCATCTCATCTAGAACAAAATGGGCCGATAACAATCGGCCCGTATTTTTTTGTGCTGAGAGGGTTGATTACCCGTGCATACGCGCTTTCAACCACGCACCAATAGCTTCGATCTCATCGATACAAACCGAATGGGGCATTTTGTAGCTATGCCAGTCTACGGTGCGTGAAGTTTGAGTAACCCGATTCTTGGCAGCTTCGCCCAATGCAAAGGGCACGATAGGGTCTTGCAGACCATGTGCGGCAAACACGGGTGTGGTGTTGTTGGCGGGGTGGGTTTCCGCGTTGAGCAGCGCAGCGGACGGAATGTAGGTTGATAGCGCAATCAGACCCGCCAGTGTATCCGGATGGGTGAGGCCGGTGCTGTAGACCATGGCTCCACCTTGCGAGAAGCCTGCCAGGAAGATGCGCTCGGTGGGAATACCCCGCTGATTTTCGCGTTCAATCAATGCACGCACGGCATCGCGGCTTTTGCGAATGCCTGCTTCATCTACCTTGCGACTGATGGCATTCAATTCCAAGATGTCATACCAAGCCCGCATGACATAACCGTTATTGCAGGTCACTGGAATCATTTCCGCATGAGGAAAGACAAACCGTACACCCGGCGCATCGGCCAAGCCTAACTCCGACACGACAGGCACAAAGTCATTGCCGTCAGCGCCCAGGCCATGCATCCAGATAACAGCCCATTCCGGGTGGGGTTTGGTTTCGACTTCAATCACTTCCAATAACGGGTTCATGCACGCAAGTCCTTCACTTGTTGATAGCGAAAACAGGTGAGGGCATGGTCGTTGACCAAGCCGCTGGCCTGTAGATAGGCATAGATAATGGTGGAGCCGACAAACTTGAAGCCCCGCTTGGCGAGATCCTTTGAAATCTGGTCCGATAGGGCGGTTTTGGTGGGCGCTAGGCGGTAGTGGGCAAACTGGTTTTGAATGGGCTGGCCATCGACATGCCCCCACAGGTAACTATCCAGTGTTAGTCCACCTTCACGCAGGCGCAGGTAGGCTTTTGCATTGTTAATGGCGGCAGCCACCTTGAGTCGGTTGCGTACGATAGCCGGGTTTGTCAATAGCTCCGCCACGTTGGTCTCGTCATAACGGGCAATAGTCTCTGCATCCCAACCGGAAAAAGCCTGCCGATAACCTTCACGCTTATTCAAGATGGTTTCCCAGGAAAGGCCGGCTTGTGCACCCTCCAGATTAAGCATCTCGAACAGGCGGACTTCATCGTGATTGGGCACACCCCATTCCTCGTCATGGTATGTGATGTAAAGCGGGTTTTTTGGATTGGCCCAGCTGCAACGACAGGGTTCGGTCATGGGGTCTACTCCGCTTGCTTGGGTTGCGTCAGAGGCGGAACTCTTTGTGCCCGTAATGGGGCAATCGGTTCAGTTCTCAGCTTGTCGCTAAGGTAGCGGATGGCGGCGTCCAGTTGGCGATCTTCTCCCAGGAAGGTTGCGTGTGGTGGATTATCTACTTCGATATCGGGCTGTACACCGATACCCTCGATCAACCAGCGGCCATCAATACCAAACTGGGCATCTTCCGCAATACGTGGCCCACCCTCATCTGCCAGCCTATGCTTGTCTGATAGCCATACCCCGGCCCCGGCTGTCCGGTTTCCCAACACCGGGCCCAGTTTGAGGGCTTTGATACCAGCAGCAAAGGTCTCACCGTCCGAATAGGTCAACGCATCCGTCAATACCACAAGGTGGCCGCGAAATGTCTGCTGCATATTGGTGTAGGCTGCGGCACCCGGTGGTGCCCAGAATGCCCAGGTGCGGCGTAGCAGTTTTTCAATTATCCAGCTATCGATGTTGCCGCCATTATTGCGGCGTACATCGATGATCAGCCCTTCACGGTCGTACTGGGCGTAAAACTCCCGTGCGAAGCTGGCGATGTCGTTGGACCCCATGGCGCGTAGATGCAGATAGCCTATGCGGCCTTTGGACGCCTGTTGCACAGCGGCCAAGCGACTTTGCTCCCAATCGGTATAGCGCAGGGATGCCTGCTGGCGAGGATTCATGGGCGTTACAACCACTTGGCGGACAGCAGCTTTGGCGCGCTGTATGCCCAGCAGAACTTGTTGACCGGCCTGGTTGCGCAGCAAGTCGGAAAAATCCCGGCTGTCGGCAGTGGCGCGGCCATTGACGCTAACAATCACGTCCCCTTCGTGTACGTCAACGCCGGGCGCTTGCAATGGCGAGCGCTCCGAGGGCAACTCCGCCTCGCTACGGTAGATGTGCGCCACCTTCCAGCCTTGCGGAACGCGTTGCATCAATGCCCCAAGCCCGGCGGGTGTCACCATATCGTCAAGGCGGCGTATGTCACCAGGAATAACTGCCGAATGCAGGGTGCTGACTTCGCCCACCATTTGCGCCAACAGGTCATCCAAATCGGTCCGGTCTGCTACACGCGCCAGCAAAGGTGCGTACTTTTCCCGTACTGCCAGCCAATTCACCCCGCGCATATTGCGGTCGAACAGGAGGTCGCGATGCGTGCGCCAGGCATCGATAAACATTTGCCGCCACTCTTGGCGTGGCGCTATTTGCAGACGCCAGTCGCTTAGCCTTACCACCGCCTTGGACAAGTCATGCGGCATTTCCGCGCTGGCGGGCACAATCAGCATCTCACCGTTATCTTCGCTCTCCTGGCGGTAGAACAATTTCTTGCCATCCTGTGACAAAGCGTACTCTGCCACTTCATGAGCGACGATTTCCGGTCCGTGACCGCTGTTGTCAATGCTTACCGACTTCAGATTGGCTTTGTCCTCATGCGCCTCGAGGAAATACAGATGTTTGCTGTTCGCGCTCAACGCATGGTAGTTACCGGCAAGTAGCGGCACTTCATACAGCCTGTCAGGCAGATTCGTCCAGGTTATTTCCAGCGGTTTGGGCTGTTGGTTCTTATATTTGTCCTTGGCGCCTTTGGACGCTTCGTGTTCATCGTCATTGTCTTGCGTTTTGTCGGTTGTCAGCTCGTCCTTAGGCTGGAAGGGAAAGCGGTTACCCGGCTGGAGTGCCAGCGCATACACCTTGCTGCGCTCATCGAAATAGGGCCCCAGGTTACGATCACCCCATGGGTCTTGATTGACCACGTTGAAAGTGCGATCTGACAAAAAATACAGCCAGTGCCCATCCGGGCTGAAAGCAGGCGAACTGGATTCGTACTTGTCACTGGTCAGCCAGACGGCTTGTCTGCGGGAGAGCGAGTACAACGCCAGCTGCGATAGCCCACGTGGGTTATTACTGCGGACAAACGCCAGGTTCTGGCTGTCAGGCGACCAGACCATGTCGCCATACTCCTCGTTGCCATCAGCGCCGCCATCGTCGATCAGCTGATTCTTGCGGGTGGCGATGTCCAATAACCATAATCGCCCACGTTTATCAGTGTGGGCCACTAGCTTGCCATTGGGTGAGGGAGAGAGAGCCAAGCGGCGAGTCGTGCCGTCCCGCGTCAATTGCTCGGCGCTGGTGCCGCCATCGCTGGGCAGGCGCCAGATCTCCTGCTCGCCACTCGCGTCACTGATGGCGTACACCCACTTGCCATCGGGGCTGAGCGTCGCTTGCCATAGTCGGCTGCCTGCCGGCGGTGCCAGTTCTACCCGGCGCAAAGACCCAGTTCCAGCCAATGCAACCTGGCCGCGTGCGGTCACTGCCACCCGTTCACCATTGGGTGCGAAGCGGGCGCTGCTCAGATACTTTAGGGGTTTATCCAGCCAGCGGGTTCTTTGCTGGTCGAAGTCGGACACCAACTGGATATCCACCCTCCGGTCTTGTTGGGTGGTCAGGTCGAACACCCGAATATCTGCGCCCAGCTGGTAAGCAACCTTGCCTTGGCCCAGCGAGGCAGTACGGATATCAAAGTCCTGGTGCCGGGTAAGCGGCTGCATATCGGTGCCGTCAGCCGCCATCGACCACAAATTGTCACGCCCACTGCGGTCGCTGATTACGACCAGCTTGCCCTGCCACCACATTGGGCGGCGTACGTTGCTGTCGAGCGGGCCAATACGTTCGGCCTCACCTTTGCCATCGAGACGGTAACGCCAGAGTTGCGCCATGGCGCCGCCGCGATAGGCTCGGGCATTATCATCCTTTATTGCCAAGCCAAAGCGTATGAAGTAGAGGGTCTCGCCACGTTCATCGAGTACTGCATCATTGGCATCGGCCAGGGGAAAGACGTGGCGTGTCAGCGTGTTTGGGTCCACTGCTACGACAATACGTGATAATGCCGGCCCGCTATCGTGATGCGTACTTAGCAGTACTTCGCCGCGCGGGGTCCAGCCCAGCGCCATGGAGCGGCTGCTCTCAAAGCTGATCCGCTTGGGCAGCCCGCCGGATACTGGCATGACATAGACCTCGGTAGTGCCCTCGTAATTGGCTGAAAATGCCAGCCAACGCCCGTCGGGCGAGATGGCAGGGCGGCTTTCCTCGGCCATATGGGTGGTGAGCCGTTGCGCAGCGCCGCCTGCCAATTTGGCAGTCCACAGGTCGCCTTCGGCGGTAAAGACCAGGTTGTCCTGGTGGATGGTGGGAAAGCGGAAATATCCACTGCCGGCGGCTAGCGTATGGACGGAGAACAGCAGACCCATCAGGCCGGTTATAAGGCGGGATAATGTCATCGTCGCAGACTCCCCTGGGTTGTTATTGGTTGGTTTCGGGCGGGCGACACGGTAGGGACGGGTGACTTCCTGATGGCTATTGCTGCCAAGGGAATCGAGAGAAAAGTAGTTTGGAGGCGATAGCCTGTTCAAAACCAGCTTAGAACCTCGTCTAAATTCTCGCGAGCTAAGGCAACATCAGGCGGAAACAGCTGAGGAAGCGGAGTTTACGAATGGTAAATGAGCATTCCGAGGGTGTTTTCAACGCCATATTGCCGACGCGCAGCAGACTTTAGACAGGTTCTTAGACGGCCACAACGCCCTTGATGGCCGGATGGCTTTCATACCCCTCGAGCACAAAGTCTTCGTATTTGAAGCTGAAGATATCTTTCACTGCTGGATTTAGCTTCATGGTTGGCAATGCCAAGGGCTGGCGCGACAGCTGCAATTGCACCTGTTCCCTGTGGTTGGAATAGATATGGCAATCGCCCCCCGTCCAGACAAACTCACCAGGCGCAAGGCCGCAGACCTGGGCCACCATTAGCGTCAGCAAAGCATAGGAAGCGATATTGAAGGGTACGCCAAGGAAGAGGTCGGCCGAGCGCTGGTAAAGCTGGCAGCTCAGTTTCCCATTGGCGACATAGAACTGGAAAAAGGCGTGGCAAGGTGGCAATGCCATGTGGTCGATTTCACCCACATTCCAGGCCGAGACAATCAGCCGGCGTGAGTCCGGCGTGCGTTTGATTTGCTCGATGACCTGGGAAATCTGGTCGATATGCCGCCCGTCCGCCGTGGGCCAGCTGCGCCATTGCACACCATAGACGGGCCCGAGGTCGCCATTGGCGTCAGCCCATTCGTCCCAGATGCGTACGCCATGTTCTTTCAAATAGGCGATATTGCTATCGCCCCGCAAAAACCACAGAAGTTCATGGATGATGGATTTGAGATGGACTTTCTTGGTGGTGACCAGCGGAAAGCCTTGCGATAGATCAAAGCGCAGTTGGTGCCCAAACACCGATTGCGTGCCGGTGCCGGTACGGTCGGTTTTCTCGGTACCGTGGTCAATGACGTGCTGCAGTAGGTCTAGGTAGGCGCGCATGAGAATAGTTACCGGGAAAAGCCCGCTATCTTATCTTAAAAATGTCAGGGTGACTTAGGCTGCGGCAAGCTACAAAAAGTGCCGCAAAACGGGCGAAAATATTCCCATTCCAAGCTTTTTGCATGGTGTAATACGAGCCGATAAATCTAGCGCTCAAGCGCTTGGAACCGCTAATAATAAAAGATGGGTGGGGCAGTTTATCCACTATCGTTCAACGCTCTTCCGGAGTTCAAGTTCTCATGGCTCAGTTCCGCATCAAGCCGACCTTGCTCGGCACCGTGATTGCTCTGTCGTCTGTTGTTGCTGCGCATGCTGCAGGTACGGTGAATGTGTACAACTATAACGACTACATCGCCCCGGATACGATAGCCAATTTCGAAAAGGCATCGGGGCTGAAAGTAAAGTACGACTTGTTTGAAAGTGTGGAAACGCTGCAGTCGAAGTTGTTGACGGGCAAGTCGGGCTATGACGTGGTTTACCCGTCAGCGGATTATGCGGGCAAGTGGATACAAGCCCAGATTTTCCAACCTATCGACAAGACCAAACTACCTAATTTGGGCAACCTGAACCCGGAGTTCTTGAAGAAGTTGGAGACGGTGGACCCTGGCAATAAGTTCTTGGTGCCTTATATGTGGGGCACCATGGCGTTTGGCATCAATGTCGATAAGGTCAAGAAGGCATTGGGTAGTGAGCCGATGCCGGCTGACCAGTGGGAGTTGGTGTTCAACCCCAAATACACCAGCAAGCTTAAAAGCTGTGGCATTTCGTTTATCACTATGACGAAGAATCTGTTCGCCATGGCCAACATCTACAACGGCAAGCCGGCGAATGACTTTTCCAAGGCCAATGTGGCTGCCTCGTTGGAAACCCTGAAGGCAGTGCGTAAGGACGTACGCGTGTTTAACGACTCGCCCATTGACTTGCTGGCCAATGGCGATGTGTGCGTGGCCATGGCTTACAACGGTGACGTTTACATTGCGCGTGATCGTGCTGCCGCCGCCAAGAAGCCGCAGAATGTGGAGTATATGGTGCCGGCCAAGGGCACCATCATGTGGCTGGATGTGATGGCGATTCCGAAGGACAGTAAGAATGCAGACAACGCCCACAAGTGGATCAACAACATTCTCGACCCGAAGGTGGTGGCTGCGATTTCGAATACGGTGAGTTACGCCAATCCGAATGCCAAGGCTACGTCGCTGGTGGATAAGAAGATTAGCAGTGACACCAAAATCTACCCCGCTGCTGAGGCATTACAGAAACTGCAACCCTTGGCAGTGATAGATCAGCCGACGCAAATGACGTTGACCAAGGCGTTCAATCAGTTCAAGACAGCCAAGTAAGTCAGGTTCCTCCAAAAAAACGGTCGAATTATCTCGGCCGTTTTTTATTGTCAGCAGACGGTATCAGTTCATCCGTTAACGCTCAGGTGCTCATCAATGAACTCAATGAAGGCTGCTGTTTTGCGGGGTAGCCATTTGCGGGCAGGATAGACCGCGTAGATGGGGAAGCCGGGAGTGGGACGGTACTGTGGCAACACTTCCACCAGCGAGCCGCAGGCTATCTCTGATTCGAGCAGGAATCGGTCGAGCAAGACGACGCCTATGCCACGGACGGCAAGGCGCACCAGCGCTTCGGTATCGTTGAGAGTGATATGGGGCTGAATCTGGACCTCAATCTGCTGCGAATCTATATCGAATGCCCATTTATCCATTCGTACCGCTGCCTTGCCGTAGGCTAAGCATGTATGCGTGATCAGGTCGGCAGGGGAGGCTAGCGCACTGGCTTGCGCCAGATAGGTTGGTGCGGCGGCGAGTATGCGGGGGTTTTCGCGCAAGGGACGCGCGATAAGGCTTGAGTCCGGCAGGAAATGCGAGTGGCGCAGCGCCACGTCGATATTCTCTGCAACCAAATCAATAAAGCGGTCCTCAAATTCCAGTTCCAGTTCAACTTTGGGATGGCTGCGTAAAAATGCATCAATGACGGGCAACAACGCTACGCGGCCAAACCCCGATGAGCACGATACGCGTAATACCCCCATGACCTCGCCGGTGTAGGTCTCGGCGTAATTTTCCAGCATATCGAGCGACTCATCGATCTTCTGTGCCTCAAACCACACCATCGCACCGGCATCGGTCAGGTGCAGCTTGCGTGTATTGCGGTAGAGCAGGCGCATGCCGAGTTGTTGTTCAAGCTTGGCAATGGCGCGGCTGACTGCCGATTTATCGATTTTCAAATGGGCAGCGGCGCGGCTGAAACTGCCAAGCTGCGCGACGCGAGAAAAGATCTTGAGTAACTGTGGGTCGATCATCGTTGTCAGTTTGGCAACAATCTATTGAGATGCCAACGACTGTCAGGATACCGCACACAAAACTAGACTGGGCACCGTACTTAAACGACGGAGTAATAACCCATGCAGCGCGAATCTTCAGCAGTTGTTTCCAGTGAAATCCGATTGAAGTCCCGCCCAAGCGGGCTGCCAACCTTGGAGAATTTCGAGTTGGTCAAGGTACCGGTCCCTGCGCCCAAAGCGGGTGAGGTACTGGTGCGTAATCTCTGGATGTCGGTGGACCCTTATATGCGTGGCCGCATGAACGAAGGGCAGAGTTATATCCCGCCATTTGAGTTGGGCCGTGTGCTTGAAGGTAGCGCAATCGGGCAAATTGTCACGTCAAATGTCCCCGAGCTGCAAGCGGGTGATTATGTGACCAGCATGTTTGGGTGGCGTGAAGCCTATGTGGCAGCAGCGACCAGTGTCCAACGCCTCGACGTTACGCCTTCTTTGCAAGTTCCACTTGAATCTCATCTTGGCGCACTTGGCGTCCCTGGCTTGACGGCATACGTGGCATTGTTTCGCATCGCCAACTTGAAACCCGGAGAGCGCGTGTTTATTTCCGGTGCCACGGGTGCGGTTGGCGCTGCTGCTTGTGCTTTCGCTAAGGCGATGGGTTGTTATGTTGTAGGAACAGCCGGCAGCGAGGAAAAGCGTGCGTGGACGGAACGGGTGTTGGGTATTGATGCCGCCATCAATTACCGCGCGCCGGATTTCGACAGCGCAGTCGCCCGTGCTTTTCCCGATGGCATCGATGTCTATCTGGATAATGCAGGCGGCGAACAGTTACGCGTTGCGCTTGATCACATGCGCGAATTTGGGCGTATTGCCTGTTGCGGCATGATCGACCAGTACAACGATACTGTTCCCAAGTCGGGACCTGCCAACTTGTACAATATTGTGACGCGCAAGTTGCATATGGAAGGCTTTATCGTGATGGATCACTTTGATCTGACCGAACGCTTCCAGCGGGCTGCGGCTGATCTGGTGCGTGCAGGCAAGCTCAAATGGCGGCATACCATTGCGACCGGCCTTGCAGCAGCGCCGCAAGCGCTGATTGATCTCAATAGCGGTAAGAGTTTTGGCAAATCGCTGGTCAGGTTGAGCCAGATGGCGTGATCCACTCAGTAAAACGGCCGAGTTATCTCGACCGTTTTATAACGTATTGATCAGACAAAATCCGCTAACTGTAGGGCCTACATTACTTCCAGCACCTGAATGCCCAACAAGTCCAGGCCAGTCTTGAGCGTATCGGCAGTCAATGCGCAAAGGCGTAAGCGGCTGGTATTGGCCACGCCGTCTTGCAGCACCGGGCAGGCTTCGTAGAAGCGCGAGAACGCGGTGGCGACGTTGTAAAGATAGGCGCACAGGAAGTGCGGCTGGCTGTCGCGTGCCACTTGGTGGATGACGTCGGCAAAACGGACCAATTCCAGCGCCAATGCGTGCTCGGCGGGCTCCGCTACGCTGATGTCCACGTGCCGGTCCCAGTCGCCGACCTTGCGGAAGATGCTTTTGACCCGGGTATAGGCAAACAATAAATAAGGCGCTGAATTACCCTCGAAGGACAGCATGGCATCCCAATCAAAGATGTAATCGGTATTCCGATTCTTTGATAGGTCTGCATACTTCAGAGCGCCAATACCAACAACTTTGGCAATGTCCTTTCTACTAGACTCGTCTAGCTCAGGTCTTTTCTCAGTTACTAACTTAAATGCACGCTCAACCGCTTCGTCGAGCAGATCGCCTAGCTTGACCGAGTCGCCCGAGCGGGTTTTCAATGGCTTGCCGTCCGGCCCCATGATGGTGCCGTAGGCTATATGTTCGAACTGCGCATCTTCGGCAAGGAAACCAGCCTTGCGGGCGGTGGTAAACAGTTGCTGGAAATGCAGACCCTGGCGGGCATCCACCACATACAGACAGCGGTCGAGCTTCAATTCACGTGTACGGAAGCGGATGGCCCCGAGGTCGGTAGTGGCATACAGATAGCCCCCGCCTTGTTTCTGCACAATAAACGCCGCGGGCTCGCCATCTTTGTTCTTGAATTCATCCAGGAAGACGACCTGTGCGCCTTGGTCTTCAGTGAGGAGGCCGCGTTCACGTAGTTCGTTCACCAGCACAGGCAGATCATCGTTGTAGAAGCTTTCACCCCTTACATCGCCATTATCCAGCAACAGGCCCAGCTTTTGGTAGATAGCGTTGCAATGGGTGAGGGAGATGCTGACAAATTGCTTCCATAAGGCCAGCACATCGGTATCCCCCCCTTGCAGCTTGACCACGTATTCACGGGCGAGGTCGGCAAATGCAGGGTCTTCGTCGAAGCGCACTTTCGATTTTTTGTAGAAGGTGTCGAGGTCTTTCAGCTCGAAATCGCCATCACCGGTTTTGCGCGACTCAGCCATGTAGGCCATCAGCATGCCGAACTGGGTGCCCCAATCTCCCACGTGGTTTTGGCGTAAAACTTCCTGGCCGACAAAGTTTTGGATGCGGGCCAGGGCGTCGCCAATGATGCCGCCACGCAAGTGGCCGATATGCATTTCCTTGGCTAGATTGACGGACGAATACTCCACCATCACCTTCTGGCGTGGCAGGTTTTCCACGCCAAGTTGGGCATCGCCGAGGGCAGATGCGACCCGGGCAGCCAGGAAACTATCGGCCAGCTTGATATTGATGAACCCAGGTCCGGCGATCTCGAGGCTGGCGGCAATGCCAGCGAGGTCAACCGCATCAATGACGTTTTTCGCCAGTTCACGCGGGTTGAGCTTGAGCGCTTTTGCAGCGCCCATTACGCCATTCATCTGGTAGTCGCCGAATTCAGGACGGCCTGCTGGTTGGACCAGGGGCTGGGCATTGGGGGCACCAACTTGCGCCAGGGCGGTGGCGAAACGGACGTTCAGGAGGGGAAGCAAGGACATAGGGTCTACAGCCATGCCGTATCGCGCCGCCATGCCCCGGGGAGAGTGCGGGGCGAGCGGAGCAACGGCGGAGAAAGTTCAGGCGGCGTCCCCTCACCCTAGCCCTCTCCCGAGGGGAGAGGAGACGAGCCGCAACGGATTAATCGGCAATTCTACCGTTGCGGACCGTGTTGGGCCAAATCAACGCGCAACCCGGGCCAATACCTCGAAGTACTCTGGAAAGGTTTTGGCGACGCATTTGGGGTCGTTGACACGAATCGGCGTGCCTGCGACGGCTACCAGCGAGAAGCACATGGCCATGCGGTGGTCGTCGTAGGTGTCGATCACGGCATTGGGTACGAGGGCGGCAGGCGGGGTGATGCGGATGTAATCTGTGCCTTCCTCGACCGCCGCGCCCACCTTGCGCAACTCGATGGCCATGGCGCTGAGGCGGTCGGTTTCCTTGACGCGCCAGCTGGCGACATTGCGGATGGTGGTCGTGCCATCGGCGAATAGCGCCAGTACGGCAATGGTCATGGCAGCATCAGGGATATGGTTCAGGTCGGCATCGATGGCCGTGAGCTTCTTGCCACGCGCCACGATGGGGCCGGTAGCCTCAATCCAATCCTCACCCATGGCGATCAACGCGCCCATCTGGGCGAGGGTCTCGGCAAACTTCACATCGCCCTGGATGCTGCTGTTGCCGACGCCTTCAACCCGCACTGGGCCACCGCCAATCGCCCCTGCCGCCAGGAAGTACGACGCCGAGCTGGCATCGCCTTCTACCCGGATGGTCTTGGGACTGTGGTAGCTCTGGCGGGCAGGCAGGTGGAATTCGTTCCAGCCGCGACGGTCCACATGCACGCCAAATCGGCGTAATAGATTGAGGGTGATCTCGATATAAGGTTTGGAAATCAGTTCGCCGACCACTTCGATGCGGGCGTCCTCGCCACCGAGCGGCAGGGCCATCAACAGAGCTGTAAGGAACTGGCTCGATACATCACCGCGCACCTGGGTATGCAACCCGGGTGTGACATCGTGTGGGTTCTGCCAGGGGCGGATGCGCAGGGGCGGGTAACCTTCCTGGCCCAGGTAATCAATTTGTGCACCCAGTTTGCGCAAGGCATCGACCAAATCGCCGATGGGCCGCTCGTGCATGCGGGCAACGCCCTTAAGCGTGTAGTTGCCGTCCATCAGCGCCAGGGCCGCAGTCAAGGGGCGAAAAGCGGTGCCGGCATTGCCCAGGAACAGCTCGCCCGACTTCACCGGGAAAGCGCCGCCGACGCCATGCACGACATAGTCGCGCTCCGTTACTTCTTCCCACTCCACGCCCAACGCCTGCAAGGCTTCCAGCATACGGCGAGTGTCGTCGGAATCCAGCAGGCCACGCACCTCGGTGGTGCCATGCGCAAGCGCGGCCAGCAAAAGGGTACGGTTGGAGATGCTCTTGGAGCCAGGGAGCCGAATGGTGCCGGCGGCGGTGCTGCAAGGGGAAAGGTCGAGGTGTTCCATGTGTGGCCAAGCGTAATGTTGCACTGCGATGGGTGGTCTGTGAGTGTAGCTGCTGCGGGACCATGCTGGAAGCTGCCGTGCGCGAAAAGCCGCAGGGCGGACTGTATGCCCGCCCTGGTTAAGCACTTTATTTGAAGAGACTCTTCAAGCCCTTCTTGATGGCGTCGTTGGCCTTTTCCTTCAGTTCTTGCTTCACTTCGGCTTTTTTCTCTTCCAGTTTCGCACCGGCATTTTCTTTCAGTGCGGCGCTCAGGTCGAGTGAATAGCTGGGGGCGGCGAAACTGCCCTTGATGCGTACCGGAATGGTCAGCCCGCGTAGGTCTTCGCGGTTGGCGCCGTCCTGGCCCTTGCTGGTGGCCACCAGGGCAGCCTTGATCAGATAATTGACGGTTTCGCTCTTCAGGTCGGCTTCGCCTTCGCCGCTTACCCGCACCAATGGTGACTTGATGCTCAGGTCTTTGTTGCTGGCGACGCCATTGTTCAGCATCAAAGAAGCAGTGAGTTCCGTGAAATCAGTCTTCTCACTTTGGCTGCTGGCGATGGTTTTTTCTCCGCCCTGGAAACTGGCCAGGCTGGCTTTGACATCGCGCAGGGTCTTGCCGATGTTGATGCCTTTGAGTGCGCCGTCAGTCAGCTTGGCGTTCAGGCTGCCGCTAAGGCTGTTTTTCATCGCCACGGCATCACTGCCTTCCACCGCAAGGTTGCCCTCAACGAAACCACGGCCTTCCAGGCGGTCGAAATTGGCAAACTGCTTGAGTACGGTATGAATATCCACGCCGGTCAGCTTGGGTTTGATGGTGATGCGCGGGCTGGCGCTGGCGGTTGCCGTGGCGCTGGCGTCGATGTCGCCGCCAAATGCCTTCATGCTGGCGGTGGGGATGACCAGCAGACCGTTTTTTGCGCTGACGGCGACGCGCACATCGCGTGCATCAATCGGCGCCTTCTTCAATTGGCCGATGCTGATGCGACCGTCGATATTCAGAGTCTTGAGTGGCGACAGATCAATCTTTGCCGGTGGTGCGCCGGCTGCGGCGACACTGGTAGGCTTGGGCGGAACGATATAGCGGTCCAGATCGATAGCGTCTGCCTTCAAATCGAAGCGCACAGACGGTTGGTTGAAGTCTTTGACGGCAGCATTCAAGGTCAGGCCATTGCCATCAAGCTTCCCGGCCAACGCGGTATCGATGGCTTGCGACTTGAGGCCAATAGTCAAGTGCCCCGTCAAATCCACCGGCGCGGCTTTGGCTGGGCCAGCGGTGATGTCGCCCTTGATCGCCAGGCGAGACAGGCTCAGCGCCAAGGTTTCCACATCCAAACCCAGTGGGCTGCTGATGGACAGTTTGGCTTCAGTGCCCGCTTGTTTGGCGTCCAGATCAAGCGCCAGCGAATGGGCTGCGATCAGCTTGGTGTCGCCCGACAAGCCTTCGAGTCTGACCTTGGCATCTATCTGCCGGGCCGCACCGGTTAGCACCGCGTCTAAGACAACTGCCTCGGCGCTGGCGGCCTGGCTGGCGAGGTTGAGCTTTGGTGAGCTCAGATTCAGCTTGATGGTATCGGCAGCCAATTTGCCATCGACGCTGGCCTTGAAGTCATCAAGCTGGAAGCGCTTGGCGTCGGTGTCCATATCAAGCTGGTTCAATTTGGCGGCAAGCTGTACATCCAGTTTTGGTGCGCTGAGCACCGCATGGGTGCTGAAGTCGACATTGCGTGCACCTTTGATGGTCAACCCATCGGCTGCGAGGGCCAGATCGTGCAGGCTGATCTTGCGGTGGTTCTGCTTGTCATCGAAATCCACGGTTACCTTGTCGATGCGGATACGCGATACATCGAAATCCACCGGTGAGCTTTCGTCAGGCGGCTCGTTTTTGCTGAGCAGGTCGGCAAAGTTGAATTGACCATCGGCTTCGCGCAGCAGCTTGACGGATGCCCCATGCAGTTCGATGGCGTCGACAATGACCTTTTTACTCAAAAGCGGCCAGAACTGCAGCGACACGCGCGCATCGCTGACCTGGAGGAACTGCGCATCGGCATTCCGTTCGGACAGGCTGACATCGGAAAGCGTGGCGCCGATGCTGGGGAAGATCGAGAGTTTGATCGGGCCATTGAGTTTCAGGGTGCGCTGTTTTTCCTTCTTGACCAGTTGTTCAAGCTGCGGCTTGAGTGAATTGGGATCGAAGGTCGCGGCGATATAGGCAACAGCGACCCCACCCAGGGCCAATACACCGCCGGTGCCGTAGAGTGTGTATTTGACAATCTTGTTCATCTATCTGCGTTCCTAAATGATTACTTGATGGTCTATCGCCACAAGGTGTGAAGGCGGCAAGTCCAGTTAATGAAAGTCTGCTGTGCGCCAGCAATACGAGTTTGAAATCACGCTTGAAATGCGCATTTACCACGCGTAAACGCCACTTCCCCTGTTGTTTTTGCCTTGTCTTGCCCTGGCTTGCAAGACTTCAGACCGGTTCTAACCAAATACCACGTGCCAGAGGCTGCGCACGGCTTCGCAATAGGGTGCTACGGCAGCCAGGGCGGCTTCACTGGGTGCGGTGCCATCCAGCCGTTCTTTATGCTGTAACTCGCGCAGGCGGCGGTAGGCTTCTTGTGCATCGCCTGCGAGGTTCGATGGCACCAGCCCAGCCTCGGCCGCTACCCGAAGTAGTGCGATATTACCGCTATTGGCAAGTAGGGCGGGATGGGGGTTTGCGTAGGCCAAGACTAGATATTGGACGATGAATTCCACATCAACCAAGCCGCCGCGCAGGTATTTCACGTCGTTTGGCTTGGCTGGATGCGTGGCTAACATCTTGTCGCGCATGGCGACGACGTCCTCCGCCAGTTTGGTGGGGCTACGCTGTTGGCTGAGGATGTCGCGCCGTACGGTTTCAAACTTGGCGCCAATATCTGCGTCGCCTGCGGCAAAGCGCGCGCGGGTCAGCGCCTGGTGTTCCCATACCCAGGCATGGGTCTGCTGATACTGCGCCAGCCCTTCCACGCTCGATACCAATAAGCCTGAGGCACCGTTGGGGCGTAAGCGCAGGTCGACTTCGTATAGGGTGCCTGCTGCTGTAGCGGTATTCAGCCAACTGATGATGCGGCGGGCCAGCTTGGCGTATTTTTCTCCGGCTTCCGGGTCTTCATCCTCATAGACGAAGATGAGGTCGAGGTCAGAGGCGTAACCGAGTTCCTTACCGCCCAGCTTGCCGTAGCCGATGGCGGCGAAGGTCGCTTGTTGCTTGTGCTTGCCGGGCAGCTCGGCCCAGGCGCGTTCTATAGTCACAGCCAGAATCAAGTCGGCCAGGTCTGATAGATGGTCAGAAAGGGTGGTCAGGCTGTATTGGCCGGCGAGGTCCTGCGCGCAAAGACGGAAGACCTGCTGGTGCTGGAAATGGCGTAGCACATCCATCTCGGCTTCCTGGTCGTCGCCCACGGCGGCAAGGTCGTCGCGCAGTTGCTGGCCCAGGCGAGGCCAGTCGGGCGGGCTGTACAGCATGCGCGCGTCAAGCAACTCATCAAGCAGAATCGGATGGCGATGCAGGTAGTCGGCAACCCAGGCGCTGGCACTGTGCAGAGTTGCCAGCCGGTTGAGGGTTTGCGGGTGTTCGGCCAACAAAGCCAGATAAGACTCGCGCCGACTGATGGTTTCAAGAAAACGTAGAATACGCGCCAGCGTGGCGTCGGGGTTGCGCTGATGGGCGGCGACCTCGATCAGCGGAGGAATCAGGGCATCAAGCCGGCGACGACTCTTGTCTGCCAGACTTTGATAGCGCCCGCCTTGGGCAATGGCGGCCAGTTGTCGTTCGATTTCGATAGGGGACTGATAGCCCAGCGTCGCCAGCCGCTCACTGACGGTCTGACCATCTGCAATGCCCAACCAAACGCCGGCGAGTGGATGCACCGCTTCCCCTTCGGCTTGCGGTAGGGCAAAGACCAGTTCGAAGTGACGAGCAACCGTCGTGCGGTGTGCATCCAGCGCTGCTATGAATATCGGCCAGCTGGCGTAACCCATGCTCTGGGCAATGAGCGCCTGGTCCGCCTCGTTGGTGGGCAACATCTGGGTCTGGTTGTCGTCCTGGTATTGCAGGCGGTGTTCCAGATCACGCAAAAACACATAGGCAGCGCTCAGTTCCACCACCGTCAGGGCTTCCAGCTGTCCCATGCTTGTCAACTCCCCCAGTACCTGGCGGGTGGGGCGGATGCGCAGGGCAGGGCGGCGACCGCCCCGGATCAACTGAAAGACCTGCGCGATGAATTCCACTTCGCGGATACCGCCGGGCCCGAGCTTGATATTGTCGGCCATGTCGCGACGGGCGACTTCACGCTGGATTTGGCCGTGTAGGTCGCGCATCGAGGCATAGGCGCCGTAATCGAGGTATTTGCGATAGACGAAGGGCGTTACCAGCTGCATCAGTCCGGCTGCATCGCCACCCAAAGGATGCGGGCCTGCCACTGCGTAGCGCCCGTCTTCGTCGGTAATGGCACGCCCCTTGATCCAGGCATAGCGTTCCCATTCGCGCCCCTGGGTCAGCAGGTAGTTTTCCAGCGAAGCGAAGCTCGACACCAGCGGCCCGCTATCCCCGTAGGGTCGCAACCGCATATCGACCCGGAACACAAAGCCATCGGCAGTGACGTCATGGATGAGGGCGATCAGCCGCTTGCCGGCACGGCTGAACCATTCCTGATTGGAAATAGGCCGCGGGCCATTGGTATCGCCATCCTCGGGATAGACAAAGATCAGGTCGATATCACTGGAAACATTCAACTCACGCCCGCCCAGCTTTCCCATGCCGACTACGATCAGCTGCTGTATTTCACCGCTTTCTGCGCCGATTGGCATGCCGCGGCTTTCATCAGGACGGGTGACGCATTCCAGGGCAGCCAGAATCGTCACTTCGGCCAAATCGCTGACGGTGGCGATCACCTCATCCAGATGGGCAAGTCCCAGCAAATCCCGACAGAAGATACGTGCCATGACGGCTTGGCGCAGTTTGCGCACGGCCACCTTGAGCGCAGGCTCGTCGAGCCCTGACGGCAACAGGGACTCCATGTCGGCACGGCTGAAGGCCCTGTGTAATGCTGCTTCGGTAGCGGTGTGTAATTCCGGTTGAGCGGCAAATAGTCGTTGTAGATAGCGACTATGCTTCAAGGAGGCGGCAAGTGTAGGTGGCATGGCGCAATTAATTTCTGATGTTACGCAGTGCATACGATAACCTGTCGCCATGAAGAACAAAGAACTCGATTTGTACACCGACTATTTGCTGAGCACGTTTGGTGCGGCGACAGCAACGGGCTTGTCGGCGATGGTAGGT
>NZ_PDZH01000048.1 GCF_002735695.1 Chitinimonas sp. BJB300 | reverse complement strand
CCACCTACCATCGCCGACAAGCCCGTTGCTGTCGCCGCGCCAAACGTGCTCAGCAAATAGTCGGTGTACAAATCGAGTTCTTTGTTCTTCATGGCGACAGGTTAGCGTATGCACTGCGTAACATCAGATAGTAAATGCCGCTTCCTCGGCAGCTTTCGCTTTGTCTTGCCCTGGCTCGTGAGATTTTAGACAGGTTATTAGCCAGCCATGCCTAGAGTAATAGTGCTAAATCGTGTGCAAACACAGAACTACCCGCACCATAGTTGACGAATAGCCTCAATTGGCCCTGTTTATCAAGAATATATGAACCAGCGCTATGGTCGACCGTATAGCTGCTGGTACCGCCCGAACCATTCGCTGCCGACTTCTGATAAACAATCTTGAATTTATCCGCCACCGTGCGTATTTCAGCCTGGGTGCCGGTAAGCCCGAGAAAGCTGGGATTAAATGCGGGTACATATTGGCTCAACAAGGCTGGCGTATCACGCTCTGGGTCAACGCTGACGAACAACACCTGCACTTGGTTCGCTTTTTCCCCCAGCTGCTTCATGGCAATCGCCAGCTCACTCATCGTTGTCGGGCAGACATCTGGACAATGGGTAAAGCCAAAAAACAGCACTACCGCCTTGCCCTTGAAATCGGAAAGATTCCGTGGCTTGCCATCATGACCGGTCAGACGGAACTCACCCCCAATAGGCGCACCAGTGACATCGGTGGATTGAAAAGCCGGCTTGGGCTGTTGGCTGCAACTGGTCAGGCCCAGCAACAACCCCAACAGGGTAGCGGTAATAATGGATCGACGCATGGTTTTATACCAAGGGATAGGGCAAGTAGTGGTCGAGCAGTAATGCCGCGAACAGCAACGACAAATAGAGGATGGAATAGCGGAAAGCGCTACGGGCCAACGCATCTGAATATTTGCGCCAGATACGCCAAGCGTAAGCCAGGAAGACGGCATCCAACACCAACGCAGCAAGCAGGTAGATCCAGCCTGCCATGCCAGTAGCGACCGGCAGCAACGTGACCGCGGTGAGAATAAGGGTGTAGAGCAGCACATGCAAGCGGGTGAAAGCTTCACCATGGGTTACAGGCAGCATCGGCAAGCCTGCCTTGGCATACTCTTCCCGCCGGTACAGCGCCAATGCCCAGAAGTGAGGTGGCGTCCAGGTAAAGATAATCAGGAAGAGAATCAAGGCATCGTGGCTAACGGTGCCCGTAACAGCCGCCCAGCCCAGGATAGGCGGCATCGCGCCCGAAGCCCCACCAATAACGATGTTTTGCGGTGTATTAGGCTTGAGAACCAAGGTATAGATGACGGCGTACCCAACAAAGGTGGCCAAGGTCAGCCACATCGTCAATGGGTTGACCAAGGTATACAGCAACCAAAGGCCAAAGCCCCCTACCACGCTGGCAAACAAGATAGTTTGCTGGCTGGTCACCTGGCCCCGGGGCAGTGGACGGGCCCGAGTACGCGCCATTACAGCGTCGATCTTCTGTTCCACGAGGCAGTTGACAGCTGCCGCAGCCCCCGCCACCAAGGCAATACCCACGGTGCCCGCCAACACAGGCAGTAAGGGGGGAAGTACCGGCATAGCCAGGAACATCCCGATGACAGCACAGAACACAATCAGCGCCACCACCCTGGGTTTGGTGAGCGCCAGGAATTCACGCAAACTTGCCCGCAACGATGGCGGCGCCTTACGCAGAATTGCAGTACTCATCATGACTCCATTCTTAGCTTCAAATAACACCCTGCCCTGCCAGGGTTACGCGGCGTGCATCTGCACCGTACCTAGCCGCTTACCAATCAATACAGAGCAAGGTGGGAACAACCTGAGGATGCCGAGCAGTATCTATCCCGACAAAGGGTACGAATAGGTGCATAGAACTGGTTCAATGCCTGCTGGGCACCAGCTTTACTGCGTTGAAAACACCTTCGAAATGCCCCCGACTGTCTTCACCTTGTACTGCACTAGCTCGCGAGACTATGAATCGGTTGCGGCACCATCGGCGCCGGGCGACCAGAGGCAAGACGAAAGTTCAAACACACCAGCAACACCAGCAACAAGGCAGCCCCAGCGTTATGCAAGACGGCCACCGGCAGTGGCAGATGCAAGACCACATTGCCAATTCCAAGCGACACCTGCAGCACCAGCGCCACCACAATGCTACCTACCAGACCACGCAAAACCTTTTGGCGATATAAACGCCAACTCAACCAGATGAGATAACAGAAGGTAATCAGCGCACCCACACGATGCAGCCAATGAATCGCCGTCAGATTCGCCATGGTCAACATACTGCCATCGGGTGCCTGGCCCAGTTCGCGTAGCACGTGGAAGGCATCGTTGAAATCCATGGTGGGCAATAGGCTGCCCTGGCAGGAAGGGAAGTCAGTACAGGCCAAGGCGGCATAATTGGTGCTCACCCATCCACCCAGGATGATCTGGCAGGACAAGATCACCAGCCCCAAGAAAGCCTGAAGGCGGAAGTCGGGCAACTCTGGCCGGGCAACCGACCAGTCGCGTTGCCGTAGCGTCAGCCATACCAGCATCGCCAACAGCGTCATGCCGCCAATCAGGTGCGAGGTGACGATAGCCGGCTTGAGCAACATGGTAACGGTCCATGCCCCCAACGCGCCTTGAAAACAGACAACGAAAAAGGTGGCAACGGGCAATGCTGGCGACTGGCGCAACTTTCTGCGCTGCCGCACCGCCAGCACCATCAGCACCAGAATCAGGAAACCCAAGGTACTGGCGAAATAGCGATGCACCATCTCTTTCCAAGCCTTGGCCAGACTCACCGGCCCGTGCGGCTGTTCGGCGTGGGCGGCACTGATGGATTCGATGGCATGGTGAGGTGTGACCTTGCCGTAGCAACCCGGCCAGTCAGGACAACCAAGACCGGCATCAGAGAGACGGACATACGCGCCGAGTACAATCAAGCAGAAAGTCCAAACAGCAGCCAACAGGGTAAGTTTCTTGAACATAAGCGCACTACCGGTGAAGCATTAAAGCCAAAATTTGCCAAAACGCGATGCGTAAACCCGCAGCCAGCAAGGCCTAGAGCAAACAGCCTACACAGATTCGCAAGCGCTGCCGACCTCACAAGCAAAAGCAGCGAGTCCAGCAGAGCATTTGCAACATTCCTTATGGGTTATCCGATGTTTTCGTTGTTCTTTAGCAACCCGGTCAGTTCTTTGATGACTTTTCGTGGTTCAGCCGTGCGTGGGTAACGCATCACTTGATTGCCAAGCGGGTCGATCAGATAAATGCTGTCATCAAGCTGCTTAGGTAGTGGGATGGGCTCCAGCGCATGCCGGATTTGTGCGCCATCCGCCTGTTTCAAAGCAGCAGCAGAGGGTTGACCGGTATCCGTCACCAGCCAGATCCGCTCGACCCGGTCCATCTCCTTGCCTTGGGCAAGCCGATATTGACGTAAGGCATACAAGGTATCGAGGCAGGAGCGATCGCAACTGGCGCTATCCGCCATCACCAGCAACCACTTGCCTTTCAGGTCGGCCAAGGTTGCGGGCGCACCTTCCGTTGTACTTAATTTGAATGTCGGTACCGGGCGTACCGGCAGCAGCTCGCCATAGCTCTTGCCCCCAGCAGGTTTCCAGATGTAGTAAGTCAGATACGACACCAGTACAGGCGCAATGGTGACAGCCAGTATGGCAAACAACGTCCAACGACGGCCATTCTTGGCCTGCTTAAGAGGGGCACTCATTGCTTAGGTCGCTTCCAATGCAAAACAATAAACAACACCGCAGCCAGCGCTGCGAATAAAAACCACTGCCCGGCATAGCCATAGTGCTTTTCCACGCCCAGGTCAGGCGCAGGCCAGTCTCGTATCAAGCTGTCTTCACCATCCAACTGATAAGCCAGCGTCGCCACCATTGGCGCTGAAGCAAGCCGGCGATAACGCGCCCAATCCAGGTTTTGCCATACGGGTCCGCGCTCCTGCGCAGCGACTAGTTCAACATAATGCTGCTGCGGCGACATCAGGCGTGCCATCAGCGTCACTTGTCCTGCGGGTACCGGTGCCATTGGCTGCACGCCTACCTGTTTAGGCAGCCACCCCCGGTTGACCAGCATCCAACGTCCATCAGCCAAAGCCAACGGCGTCAAAACATGAAAACCCGCCCTACCTTGGCTAACGCGGTTATCGAGGTAAATCTGCCCTTGTGGTTGCCACACCCCGGTCAGCTGAAAGCGTCGTTGCCAAACAGCCTCACCCAACTCACCCTGCCACGCCGTCACCGGCTGAGCATCACGCTGCGTCAGCAGTGCCGCCATCGCCGCCTTTTGCTGGCCGCGACCCAGCTGCCAATAGCCAAGGCGGAGGGTCAACGCAATAAACACCAGCGTAACCAATACCATCAGCCAGGTCGGGCGACGCAAAGGGAATGAGAAGGTCTGGCGAGGAGAAGACAAGGGCGGCTACACTCAGCTTTACTTTTGTTACTACCGCTACCGGCTCACCATGAAAATCATCATCGTTCTGCTGATCATCGGCATTCTGATCGCCCTTGGGTCAGCACTCTTTGCACTGATCAAACACAAAGGCAGTTCGGATAAAACAGTGAAGGCACTCACTGTACGGGTAGCTATGTCGGTGGGGCTATTTCTGCTGCTGATGCTGGCCGCCAAATTCGGCTACATCCAACCGCATGGGGTTAACGGCGGCTAAACAAATACCAATCGCAAAACAATGGTGCAACCAGTGCTGCACCATTTTCTTTTCATCCGTACTCCCGCGTTTCCTCACAAACAAAACGATTAACACTTCTTAAAGGTCTCGCGAGCTAAAGCGAGACAAGGCGAAAACATCCGAGGAAGCGGAATTTACATTGAGTAAATGAGCATTCTGAGGATGTTTTCAACGCCGTATCGCTGACGCGCAGCAGACCCGGCACCAGTCCTTATAGCCAGTAGACAAACACAAACAGAATCAGCCATACCACATCCACAAAGTGCCAGTACCAGGCAGCCGCTTCAAAGGCAAAGTGGTGTTCAGCCGTAAAGTGGCCCTTCAAGGAACGGAAGTACATCACCGCCAACATCAGCGCGCCGATGAAGACGTGCATGCCGTGAAAGCCCGTCATCATGTAGAAGGTAGCGCCGTAGACACCCGAAGCCAGGGTCAACCCCATATGACCCCAGGCATGCGAATACTCATACATTTGCAAGCCTAAGAAGAACGCCCCCAGTAATACCGTCACCAACAGCCCCAGCTTAAGCTGGGTACGGTTGTTCTTCATCAGGCCCCAGTGAGCAATCGTCAGCGTCACACCGGAAGTCAGCAGGATCAAGGTATTCCACGCAGGCAACCCCCAGGCCTCCATCACCTCATAGGGTTCAGTGCCGTTTGGTGCTACCGATGTGGGCCACATGGAACGGAATTCCGGCCAAAGCATCTTGTGCTCCATATTGCCCAGCTCCGGTACCGAGATGGTCCGTACATAGAACAATGTGCCGAAGAAGGCCGCAAAGAACATCACTTCCGAAAAGATGAACCAGCCCATCCCCCAACGGAACGACAAATCAACCCGGTTGGAATAGACGCCGCCCTGGGACTCCTTCACGACATCGCCAAACCAGCCAAACAACATGTAGATCAAGATGGCGAAACCCACCGCCAGCGAGCCAAAGCCAATGCTGACACCATTGACTGCCATTGAAGCGCCAAAGCCGATAAAGAAGAGCGCAAAAGCGCCGACCAAGGGCCACTTGGATGGCTGCGGCACAAAATAATCGGGTTGATGCGTTGCCATATTGTCTGCTCCCAGATGGGTTCTCGTTTATGCGCCGGTTGGTCCGGCCCTCTTATTTCGGTTCAGCTTGATCAGGCATCGTTTGCCTGAGAACCTGTCTAAAGTCTGCTACGCGTCGGCAATACCGCGTTGAAAACACCCTCGGAATGCTCATTTACCATTCGTAAACTCCGCTTCCTCGGCTGTTTTCGCCTTGTCTTGCCTTAGCTCGCGAGACTTTAGACAGGTTCTAAGCCGGCACAATGCTGCGGACCAATAGAATCAAGCTGCCAATAAATACTGCTGCGCAGATCAAACCCGCCAGGATGATCTGCACCGGAGATAGCTTCTGCAAATCCCCTTTGGAATCTTTTCCGCGGCGGATACCGGTAAACGCCGCCAATACAGCGCCGATTGCCTTGAATGGGTTCATGCTGGGCTTGGGCGGCTGATTATCCATAAGAATCCTCAAGCTTCAGGTGGTTTGCCGGCGGCTGTACCTGCCACCTCGAAGAAACTGTACGACAACGTAATGGTGTGAATATCGGATGGCAGCTTAGAGTCGACCACGAACACAACAGGCATGCGCCGCTTTTCGTCTGGCCGGAATGTCTGCTGGGTAAAGCAGAAACATTCCAACTTATTGAAATACTCTGCCGCCTTGGCCGGCCCATAGCTCGGTATCGCTTGGCCTACAATCGTCCGATTTGCATTGCTTTCTATGTCGTACATCACCTGCACAAGCTGCCCTGGGTGCACTTTCAAGCTGGTTTGCTCGGGGGCGAAACGCCACGGCAGATCACTACGCAGATTGGCATCAAATTGCACTGTCACCGTGCGTTGCAAGTCAACCTGGGTGTTGGTCACCTCATCAGGCCGCAGCAGATTGTTAATGCCTGTTGCCTGGCAGATCTGTTCGTAGAACGGCACCAATGCAAAACCAAAACCGAACATACCTACGGCCACCACCAAGAGCTTGGCCAACATGCGCCGGTTTTCGGCCATGACGCCGGTTGCACCTTGCAGTTCCTGGCTCACTTTATTGCCCCAAAATATACAAACGGGCCACGAAACCAACACCGATTGCAACAGCGATGCTGGCAAGGATCAAACCGGTACGCAGGTTCTTGTTTTGCATGGCTTTACCTCAGTGCAACTTCTGTGCGGCAGACAGTTTATCGACCAGTTCCACCGGCGGCGGCGTTTCCCAAGTATGGAAGGGAGCCGGCGACGGCACTTCCCATTCAAGCGTATGCGCACCTTCCCATGGTCTTTGCGGTGCAGGGCCAACACCACCACGAATGGCATGAATAACGTTGTACAGCAGAATCAGCTGGCCGAAACCGAACATCATCGCCCCAACCGAAGCCATGGTATTGAACTCGGTAAACTGAGTAGCGTAGTCAGGAATACGGCGCGGCATACCTGCAAGCCCCAGAAAATGCATCGGGAAGAAAGTAACGTTGAACCAGATCATCGACCACCAGAAGTGGAACTTGCCCATCTTCTCGTTGTACATATAGCCAGTCCACTTCGGCAGCCAGTAGTAAACCGCCGAGAACAGCGAGAACAACGCACCGGCCACCAATACATAGTGGAAGTGGGCCACGACGTAGTAAGTATCATGCAGCTGGATATCCACCGCTGCAATCGACAACACCACGCCTGACAGCCCGCCCAAGGTGAAAAGGCAGACAAAACCAATCGCAAACAACATGGGGGTTTCGAGGCTCATCGACCCCTGCCACATGGTGGCGATCCAGTTGAACACCTTCACCCCGGTGGGAACGGCAATCAGCGTAGTGGCGTACATGAAGAACAACTGTGCTGTCACGGGCATACCGACCGAATACATGTGGTGCGCCCAGACCATGAAGCTGAGAATGGCAATCGAAGAAGTGGCGTACACCATCGAGTGATAACCAAACAAAGGCTTACGCGAAAACGTCGGAATCACCTGGCTGACCACACCGAATGCCGGTAGGGCCATGATGTAGACCTCGGGGTGGCCGAAGAACCAGAAGACGTGTTGATAAAGTACGGGGTCGCCCCCACCGGCAGCATTAAAGAAGCTGGTGCCGAAATGGCGGTCGGTCAACACCATGGTGACTGCACCGGCGAGCACCGGCATCACGGCAATCAAAAGATAGGCTGTAATCAGCGTGGTCCAGCAGAACATCGGCATCTTCATCATGGTCATGCCAGGCGCACGCATGTTCAGGATGGTGGTAACAATATTGATCGCACCCATGATGGAGGAAATACCCATGATGTGGATGGCGAAGATGGTGAGGTCCATCCCCATCCCCATCTGGGTAGAAAGCGGCGCGTATAACGTCCACCCGGCAGCGGCTGCCCCGCCGGGCACCACGAAGCTGATCATCAGCAACAAAGCGGCAGGCGGCAGTAGCCAGAACGACCAGTTATTCATCCGGGCAAACGCCATGTCCGGCGCACCAATCATCAGTGGAATCTGCCAGTTCGCCAAGCCAGTGAAGGCCGGCATGATGGCGCCAAACACCATGATCAGGCCATGCAAAGTGGTGAACTGATTGAAGAGTTCAGGGCGGAAGAATTGCAAGCCAGGGGAAAACAGCTCCAGCCGAATGCACAGGGCCAGCACCCCACCGGAAATAAACATGGTGAAGGCGAACCACAGATACAAGGTGCCAATGTCCTTGTGGTTGGTTGCCGTCAACCAGCGCGCCAAGCCGGTAGGATGGTGATCATGGTGATCGTCGTGGGGCAGATCAGGAGCATGCGTTACGGTGGTCATCTTCTTGTCCTCTTTATCCGGCCATTACTTGCGAGCAGCTTTGATTTCAGCTGGCTGCAACACTTCGCCCGTACTGTTACCCCAAGTATTACGAGTGTAAGTAATGGCAGCGGCGATTTCGGTATCAGACAACGTCTTGCCCCAAGCCGGCATGGCGTTCTTACCATTAATCACCAAATTAATCTGGTCTGCTTTGGGCCCGGTCACCATCTTTGAGCCATCCAACGCAGGAAATGCACCCTGCCCTTTGCCTGAAGCTTGGTGACAAACCGCACAGTTGGCTTGGTAGACTTTCTCACCCCGCGCTTTCAAGTCAGCCAGCACCCAGGTCTTGTTTGGGTCGTCCTGGCTGGCTGCCGCCAGTTTCTTCTGCTCGGTCACCCAAGCATCGTACTTACCCTGGCTGACCACATGCACGACGATAGGCATGAAACCATGGTCTTTACCGCATAGCTCAACGCACTGACCGCGGTAAATACCTTCCTTGTCGGCTTGAAACCAGGTATCGCGGATAAATCCAGGAATTGCATCTTGCTTGACGCTGAAAGCCGGCACCCACCAGGAATGGATCACATCATTGGCGGTAAGCAGCACGCGGATACGCTTGCCAACCGGCACCACAACAGGGTTATCTACCTCCAATAGGTAGTTGTCATTGCGCTGTGGCTTTTCACCGGCGAAATTTTCGTATTGGTCCTGCGGCGTCTTCAGGCGGCTGTGAAAACTGATGCCTTCATCCAAGTAGTCGTACCCCCACTTCCACTGGTAACCGGTGACCTTGATGGTCATGTCCGTACCCCGGGTATCTTTTTGCGCGATGATGACTTTGGTGGCCGGCCAAGCCATAGCGACCAGAATCACGACAGGGATGATCGTCCAGATGATTTCCACGGTGGTGCTTTCGTGGAAGTTGGCAGCCTTATGCCCTTTGCTCTTACGATGTTTGAAGATCGAATAGAACATCACCGCAAACACCACAACAAAGATAACCGTGCAGATCACCAACAGAAAGGTATGCAGGCTATAGACCTCGCGTGCGAGATCGTTGACCGGTGTTTGTAGATTGAGCTTGTAGTCGGCAAAGGCTGAGTGACTGATGGCAAGCAGCAATGATGCAGCCAAGCCGGATACGCGGTTCTTCATATTGTCCCCATGACGGCACGCCCGCAGGCGCGGACGTCTTTTCCCTCTGCGCCGGTATTCCGGCGTCGTTTCGCTTTACCGCTCTACGTTGACCAGCGTCAGAGCTGCGGCAAAAAGTCGCACAATGCTAGCAGAGGAAGTAATGGGGCTACAACGAACAAAATCGCCCGAAGTCCTTATTTGATAAGCATTTCTGGTAAAAAACCGAATATTTGCTCTTGATTAAATTCGAATCTTTTATCAGCTGACAGGTAGGGAATCAACCCTAACCGAGGTGCCAAGATGTGGGTATCAAGGTAGGTCAGGTTTGCATCACGGGCGGCCATACCAGGGTCGACACAATTGGCTATCCACCCCGTCAATGCTAAGCCACTGTCTCGAATAGCTTTTACCGTCAGCATGGCATGATTGAGGCAACCGAGCCGTAATCCGACCACCAAAATCACCGGTAAACCCAGTGCTGCAGCCAAGTCTGCCATGGTGCGACTGTCATCCAACGGGGCGAGCCAACCACCCGCTCCTTCGACCAGCACAACGTCAGCGATTTCTGCAAGCTGAGTGTATCGATCGCACAACAGATCCAGGTCAAGTGTCACGCCAGCCGCGGTAGCCGCCAAGTGTGGCGAGATAGGTGGTTCAAATGCATAAGGGTTACGCAAGGCACGCTCGGCCTGCACATTGCTGGCAACAGCGTGTGCCAATACATCTTCGTTTTCAAGTTCACCGGCGGGACTACGGTTGCAACCCGAGGCAACCGGTTTCATGCCTACTACCCGATGCCCTGAATTGACCAGCGCACCTAATAGTGCACAGGTCGCCACTGTCTTGCCGACTTCCGTGTCGGTGCCAGTAATGAAGTAACCCGCCATTATTTGGCTCTCGGACGAAATTCGATGACCTGCCTGCCATCCGCAAAACCCAACTTTGGCGCGGGTTTCCAGGCATGCCCATAGACGACTTCATACGTTGCAGGAAGTTTGCCTTCCCGGCGCAGTTTTTCATAGGCAGCTTCTGCCCGTTGGAAAGCGGCCTTCCCCATCAAGCCGCGACGGCGACCTACTGCAACATTGTGTGCACCAATCGCTTTCAAATCGCGCATCGCCGATTTCATATCGCTATAGGTCAGCACGATTTTTTCCATATCCATTACCGGCGCAGAAAAACCAGCATGCGAAAGCGCATCGCCCAGGTCATGCATATCAATAAAGCGATTCACATGCGGCTTCGCATCGACCTCGGCAAAAGCGCCCCGAAGTTCAATCAAAGTATCGGGGCCAAAGCTGCTGAACATCAATAGGCCGTCCGGCTTGAGAACGCGGTGGAATTCACGGAATACCGTGTCAGGCTCGTTCAGCCATTGAATCGCGAGACTGGACCATACAAGTTCAAGTGAATTGTCCGCCAAGGGCAGCGCTTCCAGATCAGCGCAAACCTGCCAGCTACGCTTCTGAAATACCCGTTCCAACAGCCCGAGCTTGCCTGCTGCCACTTGCAACATCGACAATGCCAAGTCCAACTCCACCAAACGCGCGTCCTTGTAACGAGCGCGTAGTCGTGGTCCGGCATAGCCTGTGCCACTGCCGGCATCCAGCATCCGGGTAGGCGCAAGCTTGACCAGCTCAAGCCGCTCGAACATCCGATCGGCCACCTCGCGTTGCAGCACCGCGGCATTATCGTAACCCGCGGCAGAACGCTCGAAGGAGCGGCGTACTTGCTGTTTGTCGGTGTAAAAACTTTCCATTCGCTTGCTCAGGCAGTCCGACGACTAGTCAACTTCCCGTGCACCAGCTTGATCAGCATGGGCAGGAAGGACATCGCCACAACCGCCACAACCATTACCGACAGGTTGTCCTTGATGAATGGCACGCTACCAAACCGATAACCGAGCGTAACCAGCGATCCTACCCAGATCAACGTACCCAGCACGCTAAAGAACAGGAATTTGGTGTAAGGCATAGCGGCCATGCCTGCTACAAAAGGCGCAAAGGTACGAACAATCGGCAGGAAACGCGCCAGGGCGACGGTTTTCCCGCCATGGCGGCCATAAAAAGCCTTGGTGCTATCGAGATGATCGCGGCGAAATATCTTGGAATCGGGGTTGGCAAATAACCGCTCCCCAGCACGCCTACCCACCAGATAGTTGAGTGAATCCCCCAGAATGGCTGCCGTAATCAAGCATGCTGCCAGACCGTAAGGGTCCATTCCACCGGTTGCAGCAATGGCGCCGGCCACAAAGAGTAAGGAATCACCTGGCAGAAACGGCATCACCACCAAGCCGGTTTCGCAGAAAATAACCAGGAAAAGGATAACGTAGATCCACGGGCCGTACTCGCTCACCATCTGAGCTAGGAAAACATCGAGGTGGAGGATGATATCGATCAGATTAAAGTCCATCGCCAGCTTCTACTACATAAATGCTACGGTTTGTCGATTAATGACTGGTTTTACACAAGCCAAATGGCAAACTGCCCAAGCAGGACGCAGGTACGACAAACCGTACGCACATCAAGCTCGGGCAGAGGGGTAGAGCAATGACTTCGCGGATTAAACGACCGCTTCTTCTTTGACTTTGACTGGTCTGATCATGTTCTCACGTGTTACGCCCAGCAGCAGCAATAGAGGCGATGCAACCAACACTGAAGAATAGATACCGAACACGATGCCAATCGTCAACGCCATGGCAAAACCATGCAGTGCGGCGCCACCGAAGAACAACATTGCCAACACCATCATTTCAGTAGAGCCGTGGGTAATCACCGTACGGCTCATCGTAGCGGTAATGGCGTTGTCGATCACTTCCGGCACCGTCTTGCCCCGCAGTCCCGCCTTACGGAAATTCTCCCGAATCCGGTCAAACACAACCACTGACTCATTCACCGAATAGCCCAGCACTGCCAGCACGGCAGCCAACACGGTTAACGAAAATTCCCACTGGAAGAAGGCGAATACGCCAAGGATGATCACCACGTCATGCAAGTTGGCAATAATGGCCGATACCGCAAAACGCCACTCGAAGCGGATGGCCAAGTAAATGATGATGCCCAGGCAGACGATTACCAACGCGGTCAATCCATGCGTGACCAGTTCCTCACCCACGGAGGGGCCAACGAATTCCACCTTGCGTTGCTCAACCTTTGGGTCGCCCGTGCGCAGCTCAGCCATGACCTTCTCGGAGAGCGCGGCACTGGTGATGCCGGTTACATTCGGCAGGCGAATCATGACATCCCGGCTGGTGCCCAGGGCCTGCACTACGATCTCAGTATTCCTGCCGCTTAAATTCAGCGACTCGACCTGATGGCGAACTGTCAGCAGGTCGGTCGGCTGGCTGTAACGCACTTCCAGTACAGTACCACCGGTAAATTCAATGCTTAGGTTTAGACCTTTGTAGCCCAGGAAGAACACAGCCACGAGGAAGGTGAGCAACGAGATTGTCGTTGTCAGCTTCCCGTAGCTCATGAACGGGATATCTTTCTTGAAATGGAACATTTCCAACATGGCAATTCTTCCGGCTTATACGGCGAGTTTGCTGACTTTACGGCGATAACCGTAAATCAGGTTGACCAAGCCGCGCGATACCACCACGGCCGAGAACATCGAGGTAAGGATGCCCAGGCAATGCACCACAGCAAAACCACGCACCGCACCCGAGCCAAAGATCAACAGTGCTACACCGGCGATCAAGGTAGTGATGTTCGAATCCAGAATGGTGGCCCAAGCATGCTCGTAACCCGCTTTGATCGCGGTTTGCGGCGGTGAACCATTGCGTACTTCCTCGCGAATCCGTTCATTGATCAGCACGTTGGAGTCGATGGCCATACCCAACGTCAGTGCAATAGCCGCAATACCCGGCAACGTCAACGTGGCTTGCAGCATGGACAACAGCGCAATCAGGAACAACACATTGGCAGCCAAGGCAATCGACGCCGTCACACCGAAGACGCGGTAGTAAATAACCATGAACACCACGATGGCGGCAAACCCATACAGCGTGGAGTTAAAGCCCTTCTCGATGTTTTCCCGCCCAAGGCTTGGGCCGATAGTGCGCTCCTCAACAATCTCCATGGGCGCAGCCAACGAACCAGCCCGCAATAGCAATGCGGTGTCATTGGCGTCTGCAGTAGTCATGGAACCTGAAATCTGTACCCGGCCACCACCGATCTCTCCACGAATCACCGGTGCAGTCACAACCTGGCCCTTGCCTTTTTCCACCAGGATCATGGCCATACGCTTGCCGACATTCTCAGCTGTCAATTGGCGGAAGATATTGGCGCCACCACCATCAAGATTGATATGCACCGCAGGCTGATTGTGGTCATCGAACCCTGCCTGCGCATCGTTGATATTCTCACCTGTCAACTCTACATCGCGCTTTACCAGGATCCGCCGGTTGCCACGCGGGTCCAGTTCATCCATCAGCTCATAACCCGCCGGCACGTTGCCATTGAGCGCCTCAGCCAATTTGGATTGGTCATCCTCCACCATGCGCACTTCCAGCGTCGCAGTACGGCCAAGAATATCCTTGGCACGGGCAGTGTCCTGCACGCCGGGTAGCTGTACCACGATACGCTCTACACCTTGCTGCTGAATAACAGGCTCAGTCGTCCCAAGCTCGTTCACCCGATTATGCAAAGTAGCAATATTTTGTTTCACTGCATCCGTCTTGATACGGAACAACTCTGTCTCAGTCAGCGTCAACTTGAGACTGAAGTTTCCACCACTGGATTGCTCAGCAATCTGTACGGCTGGCAGGGCTTTTTCAATGGCGCTACGAGCGGCACGCAGTGTTTCCGCATCACGCAGCTGAACTTCTACACCATTGGTACCACGCTTGATGGCACCAGCGCGGATCTTCTTGTCCTTCAGCTCACGCCGGACATCGCCCGCAATGCGCTCAAAGGCCTTATCCACCGCAGCCTTCATATCGATTTCGAGCAGAAAGTGTACCCCGCCTCGTAGATCAAGACCGAGGAACATTGGGTGAGCGCCAAGCGCAGTCAACCAAGGGGGCGTATTCGGCAGCAGATTGAGAGCCACCACATAGTTCTCGCCCATGCTTTCCTGGATCAAGGTCTTAGCCTTGAGCTGGGTTTCCACGTCCTTAAAGCGCACCTTAAGGCTATTACCCTCAAGGAACAGGCCGGTCGGCGGCAGTTTCGCCGTACTCAACAGCTGTTCGACCTTGCCCATGACGGCATTGTCGACCTTGATGCTGGAGCGCGCGCCAGAAATCTGCACCGCTGGGCTTTCGCCATAAAGATTGGGAACGGAATAGACCAACCCAAGCGCCAGTGCAGCCAGGATGATCAGGTATTTCCAGAGAGGATATCGATTCATGGGCGGGGAACAGACTGTGCGGCCGAGGGCCAAAGAAGAAACGGGCAACCGGATGGCTGCCCGTGAACAATTTAGCGCTGCGCCTTGAGGGTGCCTTTTTCCAGCTTGCCGGAAACCGCAGCGCGCTGAACCACCATCTCAACGCCATCCGCGACTTCCACGGTGAGATATTGCTCGCCAGCTTTGATGACACGGCCAAGCACCCCACCATTGGTAACCACTTCATCACCTTTGGCAACGGCGTCAATCATGGCTTTCTGCTCCTTCATACGTTTCTGCTGAGGACGAATCAACAGGAAGTAGAACAGCACGAAGATTACGATCATCGGCAGGAAAGACATCAGCTCAAAGCCAGCCGGTTGAGCTGGGGCGGCGTAAGCGGGGGTGATCAGCATAAAAAGAATCTCGGTAAACAGAAGTACATATAAAGAAAATCAGGCGGGGCATTCTAGCTGTGCCGGGTAGCAAAATCCACCTATCAGCACAGCCAACGGATAGGTGGGGCAGACAACACGCTGTATATGTGGGGCCAGTCCCCCTGAATGCAAACACGTTAGATTACAAGGTGATCAAGTAGTTCAGCATGCGATTTACGCACTGCCTACCCGCCAGACAGCCGAAATTACTCGACCCCGCGAGCGCGCTCCGCATGAAAACGCTGTACAAATTGGTCAAACTCATCCGCTTCAATCGCAGCGCGCATACCAGCCATAAGCCACTGGTAGTAATGTAGATTGTGAACAGTATTAAGGCGGGCCCCAAGGATTTCGCCGGCACGGAACAAGTGATGTAAATAGGCACGGCTGAAGTTTTGGCATGCATAACAAGCACAACTCTCATCCAAGGGACGAATATCGTTCTTAAAGCGGGCATTCTTGATCTTGGCATCGCCAAAGCGGGTGAAAAGCCACCCATTGCGTGCGTTGCGTGTTGGCATCACACAGTCGAACATATCCACACCTTGGCTCACACCGTACACCAAGTCTTCCGGCGTCCCGACCCCCATTAGATAACGTGGCTTATCGACGGGTAACTTGGGTGCGGTATAGGCCAGGACACGGGTGAACTCTTCTTTTGGTTCGCCAACGCTCAAGCCACCAATGGCATAGCCATGAAAACCTATCTCTTCCAGGCCGGCCAAACTTTCATCACGCAGCCGCTCATGCATACCGCCCTGCACAATGCCAAATAACGCATTTGGATTATCCAGCCGCTCAAATTCGTCCTTGGATCGACGCGCCCAACGCGCTGACATACGCATTGAAGCAGCCGCTGTTTTTTCATCGGCCGGATACGGCGTGCATTCATCGAAGATCATAACGATATCGGAATTCAGACTTTTCTGGATCTGCATCGATATTTCCGGCGTAAGGAACAGCTTGTCGCCATTAACCGGTGAAGAAAACTTCACACCCTCCTCGGTAATTTTGCGTAGCGCACCCAGGCTGAATACCTGAAAACCGCCCGAATCAGTCAGGATAGGTTTATCCCACCCCATGAAATCATGCAGGCCGCCATGGGCATCGATTACCTCAAGTCCTGGTCGAAGCCATAGATGAAAGGTATTTCCCAGAACGATCTGCGCGCCGATCTCATTTAACTCGAGCGGTGACATGGCTTTAACGGTGCCGTAAGTACCCACCGGCATGAATACCGGCGTTTCCACCACCCCATGGTTAAGTTCCACGCTACCGCGTCGCGCGCCGTGGCTTGTGGTTTTAAGGATGAACTTCAAGCCGTTTTCCGGCATGGCAATACTCCTGACGCCACCAGATACACAGTCCGGCGCGCGATTGGTTAAGTAAAAAATAGGGTGTTAGCGAGTATGGAAGACCGGATCGTTACCGCGGTGCTCAGCCAGCGTCAGCCGCATGGGCGCACCGCTGTCGACGCGACCCACATTGACGTTGCCTTCATAACCAGCACCGGTATCGATATGGCAATGCGAGTGAAAGATAATCGGATGCGGCACGGGATTGTGGCCACAGTACGTAATTGATAAGCCATTTATCCAGCTGGCGGGCTTCTTGGCCAAAACTGCCTCGGCAGCCTCATCAGCCAGGGTACGACTCCAGATCAGGCGTTCTACTACTTTGTTATCAGCATTCGCCAAACGCGCATCCAGATCGGCATCTTTGTAAAGCTTCTTACTAGCGGGGGAATCAAGCAAAGCCGCATGAACCAAGTTGAATCGCTCTAATGTCCCCGGCCCAACCACTAGCACATGCGGTAGACGTCGTAGCACCTGAGCCGCCGCGAGCAAAACAGGATCACGCTTAAGTATCCGCCCCAATGCCCACCCACCCCCATTGGCTACAGACAGTGCGATTGCATCATCGTCACCTTCCAGCGCATTCAACAGCATCTGCTCGTGATTGCCCAGCACCGAATAAAACCATGGCTGACGTAACAAATTCAAACAGCCCATGGCATCCGGGCCGCGATCCACCAAGTCACCGCAGGCAAACAACCGATCACCCCGACGCGGATCAAACCCAACGGATACCAACAGCACATCCAAATCACGCCGACAACCATGCAGATCACCGACTATAAAATCGCGACCACTTTCATTACGCGGCAGAAATGCGATGCGCGGCGGCACCGGATTGGAGTCAGGCATAAACAAATTATGGCAGACGGAAGACGATTATCACCCTAACGCCGCTCCAGCAACATGGCATCACCGTAGCTGAAAAAGCGATACTCGGCCGCAACGGCATGCGCATAAGCCGCCCGCATGCGGTCATAGCCCATGAAAGCAGAAACCAACATCAGTAAAGTGGACTTTGGCAGGTGGAAATTGGTTATCAATGAATCAACCGCCCGGAATTGATAGCCGGGTGTGATAAAGATGTCGGTATCCCCTTCGGGCTCAGCAAAGTCACCGTGCTGGCAAGCCGCTTCCAACGCCCGCAAGCTGGTGGTGCCCACCGCCACCACCCGCCCACCTCGTGCACGGGCTGCCTGAATCGCCGCAAGTGTCCCGGCCGGGATTTGATAACGTTCGTGATGCATGCGGTGCTCGGCCAGGTTCTCCACCCGAACAGGCTGAAAGGTGCCCGCACCGACATGCAACGTCAACCGCGCGTGATCAATCCCGGCTTGCGCCAGGGCATCAAGCATCGCTGCCGTAAAGTGCAGTCCTGCAGTCGGAGCAGCTACTGCACCGGGTTCGCGTGCAAAAACAGTTTGATAACGCTCAGCATCCTCCCCATCGGGCACATGCTCTATATAAGGCGGTAACGGGAGCTGGCCCGCCACATCCAATACACCCAGCACCGGCTTTTCAAACCGCAGATGGAAAAACTCCCCTTGCCGCCCCAACATTTGAGCACGCCATTGGCCCGCAAAAACCAGCCATGTACCGGGCTTGGGCGATTTGCTGGCGCGAATCATGGCCAGCACTTCATGCTGTCCCAATACACGCTCAACCATAGCTTCAACCTGCCCCCCGCTTTCCTTCTGACCATACATGCGTGCCTTGATCACACGAGTGTCATTCAGCACCAACAAGTCACCGGCCCGTAAGAGCCCAGACAGGTCAGAAAACTGCCTATCGAATAATCCCCTCTCAGATGGCAGGTGCAAAAGACGGCTGCCCCCACGCTGGGAAGGTGGAAATTGGGCTATTAACCGTTGCGGTAGGGTGTAATCGAAATCAGAAAGCTGCATGAAGTAGAAAATGAATCGAACTACGGGGAAAAAACGGCATTATAACAGCGTCCCCAATCAACTCTCCGCCATTGAGATAATGGCCATTTATCCTCACAAGCCGCAGCCCGCCTGCATACCGCTAGTCAGAATAAACATTTTTCGAGCAAATGCTTGACTTAATTTTCGTCGAATAATAGACAACGTGCAGCTATCTGCGGCAAACTCGCCGCCATGACAGAGCCAAACTTGCACAATTTGGCTGGACAGCAAAGCACCATTCTGATACTGCACGGCCCGAATTTGAACATGCTCGGGCGGCGCGAACCACAATATTATGGTGCCGACACCCTGGCCAGCATCAACAGCCGCCTTTGCGACCAGGGGGCTGCTGCTGGCTACGTCTGTACCCACTTCCAAAGCAATAGCGAAGCGGCGCTGATAGAGCGTGTGCATACGGCCTTTGATGACGGCACCGCCTTTATCATTATCAACCCTGCTGCTTTCACCCATACCAGCATTGTCCTACGTGATGCATTGGCCATGGTGAAGTTGCCCTTCGTCGAAGTTCATCTTTCCAACGTTCACGCCCGCGAGCCTTTCCGGCATCACTCCTACTTTTCGGATCTCGCGGTGGGCGTTATTTGTGGTTTGGGCGCAGCGGGTTACAGCTATGCGCTTGAACACGCGATTGACTATCTCAAGCGTAATCAGTCAACCTGAATTCATTCAGGGCACTTGATATACGCAAAATACCAAAATGACTAAAAGGGAATGGGCATGGATCTACGCAAGCTCAAAAAGCTGATCGACCTCGTGGAAGAATCTGGCATCGCCGAAATTGAAGTAACTGAAGGTGAAGAGAAAGTACGCATCACCCGCGTTAACCAAAATGCGCAAATCATGTATGCGCAACCGCCCGCCCAGCACTTTGCCGCGCCCGCAATGCCCGGCATAGCACCCGCAACAGCCTCCAGCCCCGCCCCAGCCGCCAGTACCCTGCCAGATGGCGCGGTACTGAAGTCACCCATGGTGGGGACTTTCTATCGCGCCTCCAGCCCTGGTGCTAAAGCATTCGCCGAAGTTGGCCAGCAGGTCGCTGCTGGCGACACACTGTGCATTATCGAAGCCATGAAGCTTCTGAACGAGATCGAAGCCGAAACTTCCGGCGTGATCAAAGCCATTCTGGTCGACAATGGCTCCCCGGTGGAATATGGCGAACCCTTGTTTGTAATTGGTTGAATTCTGTGAGGCATGTGGGTCGAGCAATGTGAGACGTCCAACGCCGCTCACTTCGCACCCCACGCTCCTCACCCCTCACGGAGTGATCCATGTTTGAAAAAGTACTTATCGCCAATCGCGGTGAAATCGCATTGCGTATTCAACGCGCCTGCCGTGAAATGGGCATAAAAACGGTGGTAGTGCATTCCGAAGTCGACCGCGAAGCCAAATATGTGAAGCTTGCCGATGAGTCGGTCTGCATCGGTCCTGCGCCCAGCACCCTGTCTTACCTGAATATCCCCGCCATCATCGCCGCAGCTGAAGTGACCGATGCGCAAGCCATCCACCCTGGCTATGGCTTTTTGAGCGAGAACGCCGATTTCGCAGAACGCGTCGAGCAATCGGGGTTCGTGTTTATCGGTCCTCGTCCCGAATCGATCCGCCTTATGGGCGATAAAGTGTCTGCCAAAGATGCAATGAAAGCAGCCGGTGTGCCCTGTGTACCCGGTTCCGACGGCGCCTTGCCCGATGATGCGGACGAAATGCTCAAGATCGGGCGCAAGGTGGGCTACCCCGTCATCATCAAGGCAGCTGGCGGTGGCGGCGGCCGTGGCATGCGCGTCGTACGCGCAGAAGAAGACTTGATCAAGTCGGTAGACATGACGCGTAGCGAGGCTGGGGCAGCCTTCGGCAACTCCACCGTCTATATGGAAAAGTTTCTGGAAAACCCGCGCCATATCGAGATCCAGATACTGGCCGACGAGTACGGTAACGCCGTCTACCTTGGTGAACGGGACTGCTCGATGCAACGCCGTCACCAGAAGGTGATTGAAGAAGCGCCAGCGCCAGGTATTACCGACAAGCAACGCAAAAAAGTGGGTGAAGCCTGCGCCGAAGCCTGCCGCCGGATTGGTTACCGTGGCGCCGGCACCTTCGAGTTTCTTTTCGAGAACGGTGAATTCTATTTCATTGAAATGAACACGCGGGTTCAAGTAGAGCACCCTGTTACCGAGCAAATTACCGGTATCGATATCGTGCAGGAACAAATCCATATCGCCGCAGGTGAGAAACTCCGCTTTGCCCAGAAAGACATCACCTTGAAGGGTCACGCGATGGAATGCCGCATCAATGCGGAAGACCCATTCAAGTTCACACCCAGCCCGGGCAAAATCGCAACCTATCACCCGCCAGGCGGCCCTGGCATCCGTGTAGATTCGCATATCTACCAAGGCTATACCGTCCCCCCGAATTACGACTCGATGGTAGGCAAGGTGATTGCTTTTGGCGACACGCGCGAGCAAGCCATGGCCCGGATGCGGATCGCACTGTCGGAAATGGCGGTTGAAGGCATCAAGACCAACATTCCATTGCATCAGGTGTTGTTCAACGATAAGGGATTCATCAAGGGCGGTACGTCCATCCATTATCTGGAGCACTTGCTGGCTGCATCCAAAGGCTGAATGCCTGCAATTGCAGATGGGCAGACTTGGCTCATTTGCCGACTCAATGCTGCCGGTATGGCACTTGAGTGGTAAAATTCGCACCGGCCGGGTTGGATTAATCAACCCGGCCGTTGTCTTTTTCTCTCCCGGAGTCCGCCATGCCCTGGCAAGAACTACGTATCCATGCCAATTCCACTCATGCCGAAGCCCTGTCGGATGCGCTGCTCGACCTAGGGGCGCTCAGCGTCAGCATTGAAGATGCCACTGCCGGCACCGAAATGGAAAAACCCATATTCGGCGAACCCGGCATGCCATTGGAACAGCTATGGGATGAAAGCGTCGTGGTCGTGCTGCTGGAAGAGCACAGTGATGCCGAGGTAATGGTAACGGGCGCTGCCAATGTGGTTGGGATAACCCCACCCGTACACACGGTAAGCCGGGTGGAGGAACAGGACTGGGTGCGGCTGACCCAATCACAATTTGACCCCATCCAAGTGTCGGACCGACTGTGGATCACCCCCACATGGCATGTGCAAACCGCCAATGCAATCAATATCGCCCTGGACCCTGGCCTCGCGTTTGGTACTGGCAGCCACCCCACCACCTGGTTATGTTTACAGTGGCTCGACGCTGAAGTAAAGGCCGGGGAAAGCGTACTTGATTACGGCTGTGGATCCGGCATCCTGGCCATTGCAGCCAAGCTGCTGGGGGCAGGTGAAGTACACGGTGTGGATATCGACAGCCAGGCCATGGTCGCCAGCCAACAGAATGCCGAGCAAAACCATGTGCAGGCGCGCTTTTTCTTGCCCGACTCCGCGCCAGAACAAACTTACGACCTCGTCTTCGCCAATATCCTGACCAACCCGCTCAAGATGCTGATGCCGCTATTGGCCAGTCGCTGCCATATTGGTGGTCGTCTGGTGCTATCGGGTATCCTGGCCGAACAAGCCGACGATATTATTGCTATCTATGCCCCAAACTTCACGTTGAGCGTGTCTGCAGAACGCGAAGGTTGGGTACGTATTGCAGGTATACGCAAGTAAGCGCTTGCACACCTGCGGAGGCCCGCTAGAATCCCCGCCATGTACCACGTTACGCGCTGCCCTAATTGCCGCACCAGTTTTCGCGTTACCGACGCCCACCTGACCGCTTTTGACGGTAAGGTGCGCTGCGGTCGCTGTGCGTTTGTTTTCGATGCGCGCACGCATTTTGTTGGCGATGCGCAAAAGGAAGCAATCAAATCGGCAGTGACAGAAACGCCAGTCTCGGCAGAGCCTGCACAACCGCCCGCACCACAGGAACAGGTCCACGCCGAAGCGGCCGGGCATGGCTTGGTCAATATGGCCAGCATGCTGGAAACCGCCGACAAGCCGGATACCGAAGACCAACTACCCGCAGCAGTCCATCCTAAACTGCAACACGCCAGTATTCCCCCCATCACGCCAGAACCCGCGCAGTACAAATCCGGTAATCTGGGCAAACGAGAACCCACGCTGGGTTTCCCGACGCTGGAGGGGCTAGATACTTCACCAGGCAAGTTCCCGCCTACTCCAACACCGGCACCTGCTGCTACTCCTCCTGCTGCCTCCCCCACTGCTCCTCCGGAAGATGAGCCCGCAGAACCAGCAGAACAGGAGGAGCAAACGATCGAGATTACGGCGGTCGGCTCAAACGACGATATATCGCCCGAAGCGTTTGAGCGTTGGACACAACATGTGAACCAGGAAACCGAAGCGCGTCTGTCTGCCGCATTGGCCCCTACCCTCGTTCCCGCTAGTGCCGCCATGGTTACCAGCCATACCGTCAGGCCAGAGCACCCCCATGACTATCGTCCTATCCTGACAGAAGAGGACGAAGCACTTCTACGGGTTCCCAATGCGCCCTCGCCATGGCGCTGGTTATGGAGCATCCCGGCCCTGTTGGCGCTGATCGCCCTGATAGGCCAGTTCACCTTACGCTATCGTACCGAGATAGCCGTCCAACTTCCTGGTATCGAGCCCAAGCTGGAGCGCTTCTGTGCGCAAGTGGGCTGCACGCTGGAATTACCAGCCAGAGCAGAGCTTTTACGGACAGAATGGAATGAACTCACCTATGTGGCCGATCATTCAAGCCTGATCCAACTGAATGCCACATTGCGTAACCAAGCCAGTTTTGCGCAAGCGCTACCGCTATTGGAATTGACGCTGACCGATGACAACGACCGCATTGTTGCGCGCAAGGTATTTAATCCTGACCAATACATCGCCCCACAAGCCGACGGCCAACCCGCCCCACTTCCCACCTCCTTAGGCGCCGGCACCGATTTGCGCGTCTTTCTACAGCTTGATCTGGGAACAATGAAGTCAAGCGGCTATTCCCTGTACTGGTTCTACCCACAGTCGAACTGACTTCTTATTCCCTAGCCCCACCGGCCGCAAGTATTCCAGCAAGCAACGGGCAGTAGACACAGTGAACAAGTAATTTGAATCTGTTTAAGCCTCTTGAACCAGACGCCACCTTGCTTTCAGCCTCGCGGCTGTCAATACTGCAAAGGCAATTAACCGGAGGATACAAGACATGGCCACTGTGCTACTGAACGGCGAACCCCTTGGTGTGGGTGGCCGTTTTCCCCGCGTCGGCGATAACGCGCCGAGCTTCATGCTGGTCGACACCAACTTGGGCGATGTACCCCTTGCCAAATTCATCGGACGACGCAAAGTCATTGCCGTCGTTCCGAGCGTCGATGCGGAGATAGGTCTGAAGATTGCCCGCAGACTTGAGACGATTGCGGATGGCTTTCCCAACGCCAAGTGCTTTGTGGTTTCGATCGATACACCCTATGCGCTGGGGCGGGTGATGGCGACTGAAGGCATGCGCAAGGTACAGCTGCTCTCCACCATGCGAGGGCGTGATTTCCATAAGGATTACGGTGTGATGATCACCGATATTCCTTTGTCAGGCATGATGGCAACAGCGCTGTTTGGCCTCGATACAGACGACAATGTGTTGTATTCCGAACTGGTACTGGATGTGAACTCGGAACCTAACTACGAAAAATTGGCCGAAGCCATGTTGGCAGCTGCTGCGGCTGCAGCCAACTAAGTAACGTTTCACTCCGTCCGGAAGAACCCTCGACACCATTCCTGCGCAAGCGGGAATGGTGTTTTTTAACCCCAAAAATTGGAGCATTTCATGTCTACCGTTACCCTCGGCGGCAATCCTATTCCCGTAAACGGCAGTTTTCCAGCGGTTGGCAGCACAGCCCCCGACTTCGCCTTGGTCAATGCAGACCTAGGCGATATCACGCTGGAAAACTATGCTGGCAAGCGCAAAGTGTTGAATATCTTCCCAAGCATCGACACCCCTACTTGCGCCACCTCGACGCGCAAGTTCAACGCCCAAGCCGACAAACTCCCCAATACCGTGGTGTTGTGCATTTCGGCTGACCTGCCATTCGCCCAAAAGCGCTTCTGCGGTGCCGAAGGCCTGACCAATGTCGTCACGCTGTCCACCATGCGTGGCCGTGAATTCATCCGTAACTACGGTGTGGATATTGCTGGTGGCCCATTGGCTGGTGTAACAGCGCGCGCCGTGGTCGTACTCGATGAAAAAAACAAGGTCATCCACAGTGAACTGGTTGCTGAAATCAAAGATGAACCCAATTACGAAGCTGCTATTGCCGCTTTGAAATAAGGCAGCAGTCATACAAAAAGCCGCCAATTTGGCGGCTTTTTATTGTTTAAGCTCGTCGCTAGAAGTATCAGACTCCTTAGTTGTGTCTTTAGCATCTGCTGCCCGTAGAAACACCATCGAATAATTCACCTTCTCAGCCTCCCCTGCCTTGAAACCCATAGGGCCCATTGGTACTCCTGCATGTTTCAAGAGCTGGGCTGCTTTATTGCTGAGTGAAAGCATTGCCAAAGTACTTACAACAGGTATCAATGTCAGAAGAACATACACAACCTGTCCCCACCACCTTAGTTTTATCTCCCGACTTATCCGTACCACACAGTAAAGTTGAATTGGCAGCACCGCCAAACTGGCATAAATATGCGTACACATGCTGACAAAGCTGGCTATCGCTACCCAAACAGCTAATCGATGTAACTTAATCAACTTTGGAATATTCGTTTCGTTCACTGCAATGTTTTCACCTTTACTGTCTCAATTCATCCATAACTTCTACTAGATCACGACTTTGCCGATAACCAAGCATCCCAATAGGGTGTTTGACCCGCACCCATTCGTTCACGCATGAATTCGATAAATGCCCATAACTTGGGCAACAGATAACGATTCGGTAAATAGACCGCCATCGCAGTCTGGGGAGAGACGACGTAGTCCTGCAAAACCGGTACCAGCTCTCCACTGGTGAGTAAGCAGCCACAGCTGAAGGTAGGAAGCCGTGTCAAGCCCAGCCCGCCTACGCAAGCCGCCATCAACGCAACACTGCTATTGGTTCGCAGCGGCCCCTGCACCGGTACGGCAATCCGTTGGCCGTCCTGAATAAATGGCCATACGCCGGTGGGTGTTAATAGTGGATAAGTGAGGCAGGCGTGCCGGGCGAGGTCTTGCGGCCGCTCTGGTGTTCCGCAGCGTGCCAGATAAGCTGGACTGGCGCATATCACCCAGCGTATGGGCGCCAAGGTCCGTGCCACCAGCAAATCCGCGGGTTGATCGCTAACCCGTACTGCCACGTCAAAGCCCTCCTCAGCCAAATCAACCAAACGGTCATTCAACACCAAGTCAATTTGCAACGTGGGGTAACGTGCGAGCAACTCGGGTAATAAGGGCGCGACATGTTGGCTGCCAAAGCTTACCGGCGCCGAGACACGCAGCACGCCAACGGGTTCGGCATGCAAACGGTCCACCGCCTGCCGGGCCTCGCCTGCTTCGACAAGCATGCGCCGGCAATGCTCGAAATAGACTTGACCAACCTCGGTAAGCGACTGACGCCGGGTAGTACGCTGCAATAGCCGTGCAGCAAGTTTTCGCTCCAGCCACGCCAGACTTTTGCTCACCGCTGACTTGGACAGTTGCAACCGTTCTGCCGCCAATGTGAGGCTACCCGCTTCCACTACCGTAGCGAAGACAGCCATCGCGGCCAGTTCATCCGGCAAGATTTGATTGTTTTCCATTGGCAACAATCATATTCCATAAACTGGATTTATCCAGTCGGGGCATTGGTACAAACTGCCTTCACTCATTTCACCTACCCGGAGAACCCCCATGAAAGCCGTTGCCCTAACCCAGTATCTACCCATCAGCCATCCTGAAGCCCTGCTCGACTATGACCTGCCAAAGCCTGCTGCGCCAACAGCCCGTGACCTGTTGGTTAAAATCGAAGCCATTGCAGTCAATCCTGTTGATTTCAAGGTACGGGCACCCAAAGACAAAGTCGAAACCAGTCCGCGTATCTTGGGCTGGGATGCGGTGGGCGTTGTCGAAGCGGTAGGCGAACAAGCTCGCTTGTTCAAACCCGGTGACAGGGTCTACTACGCGGGCGACATTACCCGCAAAGGCAGCAATGCCGAATACCAACTGGTTGACGAGCGCATTGTCGCTATTGCGCCAACCACCCTCAGCCCCACCCAAGCCGCAGCCATACCCCTCACCGCCATCACAGCATGGGAAGCGTTGTTCGAACGCCTCGCTATCAAACGTGACGGTAGTGCAAAGGGTAAGACACTGCTGATTATTGGTGGCGCTGGCGGTGTTGGTTCCATTGCCATCCAGCTGGCCAAGCTCGCAGGGCTGACGGTAGTCGCCACGGCATCGCGCGCAGAATCCACCCAATGGTGTCGCGAACTTGGGGCCGATTTGGTGATCAACCACGGGGCGGCCTTACAGACAGAAGCAAAAGCCCAGGGTTACGCAGAATTTGACTACATCTTCTGCACCAGCAGTACCGACGCCTACTTCAATGCCATGGCTACCTTGATCGCGCCTCAGGGCAAAATTGTGTCCATCGTCGAAACCACACAACAACACAACATCGACTTGCTCAAGTTAAAGAGCGCCAGTTTCCATTGGGAAATGATGTTTACTCGATCGATGTTCCAAACTGCCGATATGGTGGAACAGCACAAGCTGCTCACCGAAGTGGCAAAACTGATCGATGCCGGCACACTAAAGACAACGCTGGGCCAAGTATTGGGCACCATCAATGCCAGCAACCTGAAAAAAGCCCATGCCTTGCTGGAAAATGGCCGGGTGATAGGCAAGCTGGTATTGGCTGGGTTCTAAGAACCTATCAAAAACCTACTGGAACAGAGTCCTGAGTGTGCCTTTCAGTACCAAGATAAAGGCACGCTCACCGGTTCACCCCCACCAAACTTCTGCTTACCATTAAAATACACGCCAGACCTTCCCTGCATTTTTCCCATGCTGTCCTGGCCCACCGATCTGCTGCATCACTCTCCTTGGTTTACGCCCCTACTGCCTGCCTTGCGCACGCTTGGCTGGCGGCAGTTCCCCACAGCAGCAACCTGGGCCAGCCTTCCGGCAGACCTGCTACCGATTACCCAGTCGGGGCAAACCGTTCGTTTTGTCTCTCCAAGTCAGTTGGATGAACAAGGCTATGAACTACGCATTGCGCAAAGCGGCGAAGTCGCGACACGCCCCGATAACTGGCACGACTGCTTTAACGCACTATGCTGGTTAGGTTGGCCAAAGAGCAAAGCCGCTTTGAATGGCCAGCATCTGCACGAGCTATCTCAAAGCAGCACAGGCCAGCGCAACAGAGCACGTGATGCAGCTACGTTATTTGATGAATCGGGACTGGTGCTAGCTTGCGCCGCCCCCGACTTGGTTCAGGCTCTACACAACCACGACTGGAAAACACTGTTCCAAGTACGCCGGGCCGATTGGAGCCGACAACTGGCAGCTTATTGTTTTGGTCATGCATTACAGGAAAAAGGCTTGGCCCCTTTTATTGGCATTGTCGCCAAAGTCGTCGTGGTCGAAGTCCCTACTGGCTGGTTTGATCTGCCACTGGTGCAACAGATCGCCGAACTTGATAGTGAACTTGCACAGCGCATTGGTGCTGGCCAGTTGCGTGAACCGCGTGCCCTGCCGCCACTACCGGTGTTGGGTATACCAGGCTGGTGGCCCGTACAGAATGTGGCTTTCTATGCGGACACACAGCACTTTCGTCCTAAGAACCTGCCTAAAGTCTCGCGAGCTAAGGCAAGATAAGGCGAAAACCGCCGAGGAAGCGGAGTTTACACAGGGTAAATGAGCATTTCGAGAAAGTTTTCACGCCATATTGCCGACGCGCAGCAGACTTTAGACAGGTTCTAAGCCTCATGTAACTCATCCAACCTAGCCGCACCTCACGCCGGCAAACTGCAATTCGTCGCAAGCCCCTCCTTTTGGTGGTTTCAAAGCATTACCTTTCACCCTGCCAGCTGTAGAACCTGTTTGATACCTACCGGCGAAATACGTTGGTTTTGCTTTGTTCCCGGCCGAGTTACGCAACTTTCTGTGCCGTAACCAGCCCAATGTCTGGTCATACAGAAGGGAAGCAGGTCATTTTCTTTGCTGTTTTGAGGGCTTAATCATCCCTTATCAGATGCTTTACGCGCTGATTGACCTCAAGCGAGAACAAAGTGCTGCGACTGTAAAACACATATTCAAATAAACCCAAAAAGAGGAAAGAGGAATGTTCAGCCCTATGACCTTGGCACGCCGCCTACCAGCATCGACAGCCCCAGGCAAAGCCGTGCCCCTGGCACCCACCAACCCACTCCGTTCGCAATTAGCATCTGTTCAAGGCTTACAACGCATCAGCAATACAGCTTTGACAACGCCTACGGAGGGTACAACTACCCCTGTATATGCCGCCTCCTCTACCGTTTTCCTCTTGCCACGCTCCAACCCGCAGGCTCCTTGCCGAAACCCCTAAGAACCTGTTCAAAGTCTCGTGGGCTAGAGCGAGACATGGCGAAAACGCCAGAGGAAACGGAGTTTCCTAAGGGTAAATGAGCATTCCGAGGTTTTTTCAACGCCGTATCGCCGACGCGCAGCAGACAGTGAACAGGTTCTAAGCCGAGGTGTAATCACTGTTACTGTGTGAAACAGGTCTACCTGAAAAGAATACGGCCAACACACCAATCCATGCATACCGTTGCCCTGACTCCTACCTCAGCCGGCCAGATTCGGCGCTCGCTGTGGCGTAATCTGCTCATCACCCTGCTGGTCAATACCCTGGCCGGGGTATTTTTTTCGCTGACAAGCGAAGCGCCGGCGTGGCGGGTGATGCTTACCACCCATACGGTTGGCGTATCCGTCTTCGTTGCCCTTACGTTGACTTTCACCGTCATCAAGCCGTCGCCCTCGCGTGAGCCGTTTTACTTCATGGGCGCAATCATTGTCGGCGGCGTGCTTGGGCTGGCAATCAACTGGCTGGTTCGGCTGGATGAAGTTGCGTGGATTGTGATTGAATATCCACGCTATCTGCTCGCCAGCCTGATCGTGATGATGCTTTCCGCAGCGATGGTCGCCAGCGTCCTATGGGGAAGAGAGAAAATCGGTCGGCTGGAAGCGGCTTATCATGCAGAGCAAGCCAAACGTGGCAGCCAGGACAAGATGTTGATGCAGGCGCAACTGCGTATGTTGCAAGCGCAGATTGAACCGCATTTTCTGTTCAATACCCTGGCCAGCGTACAAAGCCTGATTGATGTATCGCCTATCATGGCCAAGCAGATGCTTGGACTTTTCAATGACTACTTACGTGGATCACTGGCTCGGACGCGGGATGCCAAAGCGACGGTACGCCAAGAGCTGGAATTGTTACGTACTTATCTGGGCATATTGCAAATACGCATGGCAGACCGGCTTCATTTCGAAATCGACTGCCCTGATACGCTGCAAGACGCACTGCTGCCGCCCATGTTGCTGCAACCTTTGGTCGAGAATGCCATCCGCCACGGCTTGGAGCCCAAAGTAGCGGGCGGTACGGTGCGCATCACCGTGCATTCAGAGGCCGGGCAGCTGATTGCTGATGTCTGCGACGACGGTTTAGGCTTGCCCGCAGGGGTGTATGGTGACGGCGTGGGGTTGACCAATGTACATGCACGTCTTGGTACCCTTTACGGCAGCCAGGCACAGTTGGCATTAAGAGCCCAAGCCGGTGGTGGGGTGTGTGCACGGGTTAATCTGCCGTTGGAGCATTAGACGCTGTTATTGGCACGCATCAGCCCAGTACTGCGCAATATCCAATACTCGATAGAACCCTATGAACCCAAGCGCCCTGATTGCCGATGATGAACCCCTGCTGGCTGAATACCTGAAGGCGCAGCTAGCAAATCTATGGCCGGAGTTGCAGATTGTCGCGATTGCGCGGAATGGCCTGGAAGCCATCGCCGCCCTTCACGAACATGAGCCGGATATCGCATTTCTGGATATAGGAATGCCGGGCCTGAGTGGCTTGGAAGTCGCACGCAGTGCCCATGGCTGCCATTGTGTATTCATTACCGCGTTCGACCAATATGCCGTTGAAGCCTTCGACCGTGATGCCATCGACTATCTGCTCAAACCGTATAGTGAAGAACGGCTGCAGCGCGCTATCAGCAAACTCCAGGATAAACTCGCCAGCCAGCAGCCAGCCAATAATGGCGCACTGCTCGAATCCCTGCGACTGGCGCTGGGCGGCATAGGGCCACGCAACACCCCACAGCGCCTCAGTTGGATTCGCGCCGGCCAGGGCAATGAGGTGAAGCTGATTGCTATCAACGATGTGTGTTATTTCCATTCGGCGGATAAATACACCACCGTGGTAACCCGCGAGGGGGAATATCTGATCCGGACACCATTAAAGGAGTTACTGGAGCAACTCGATGCCGAACAGTTCTGGCAGGTGCACCGCGCAACACTGGTTAACGTGCGTGACATTGCCGAAGCGCGCCGCGACTTCACAGGGCGAGTGACCCTCACCTTGAAGTCACGCCCCGAGCCTCTTGTCGTCAGCCGTGCCTACGTCCACCTGTTCAAACAAATATAAAGATCATTCCGTCGGCTGCCGCTCTCAACAAGAAACCGCTCCTCAAGGAGCGGTTTCTTGTTCGGCACCTACATAACCAGCCCGTTTGGCAGCCGGATATTGCTGGTACAAGTCGGCCAATTGCTGGTCCTTTGCTTGCCACAAGCCCTGTACCCAAGCCTGCATGCGGGCACGGAACTCGGCATCGCCACCATAATCACCCACCATCAAATCCCGTGGTATAGGTTGCTCGTTGACCAGCACCACAATCTGCTTGACCCGGCCCGACAGCAAATCCCAAAAGGACGGTGCCCCTTCTGGGTAGAACACCGTCACATCCAGCAAGGACTGGAATTTCTCGCCCATGGCATTGATTGCCAGGGCAATACCACCCGCCTTTGGCTTCAAAAGATAATGAAATGGTGAACCCTGGCGATCGTGTTTCACCTTGGTGAAACGCGTGCCTTCCAGGAAGTTGATCACCGAGGTTGGCACCACCGAGAATTTTTCGCAGGCGCGTCGAGTTGTAGCTTGATCTTGGCCGCGTTTCTCTGGATGCTTTTTCAAGTAGGCTTCGGAATAACGCTTCATGAAGGGGAAATCCAACGCCCACCATACCAAGCCAATCACCGGCACCAAAATCAACTCCTGCTTGAGGAAAAACTTCAAGAAGGGGACACGTCGATGGAAAACACGCTGCAATACCAAGATATCGACCCAGGTTTGATGGTTCGACGTCACCAGATACCATCCCTGTGGTGAGAGCTTATCCAGGCCTTCCACCCGCCAGTTCGTCTTTTGCACCAGCGCCATCCACAGGCTGTTATTACCTACCCATGCCTGGCCCAAGCCATTGAGAACGGGGTCCACCACACGGCGCACCGACACAAACGGCAGAAAAAACTTGATCAGTGCCAACAAAAGAATCATTGCGCCGAGCACCAGTACATTCAGCACAATCATCACGGCGGAAAAAATACCCAGTAACGGCGAAGGCAGGAAATTCAACATAATTGATAAACAATCGATAAGTTCGAAGTATTAGCCCACATGGTATGTCATATGGGCCTCGGCAGAAAACACGTCGAAATTAATCAACCTGACTATCCAGGTGAGCGTGCATCAATCGGACATAATGCTGCGCCGAATAAGCAAAATGCTTGATTTCGTCCTCGGTCAGCGGCCGCACTTCCTTGACCGGCCGCCCAACATACAAGTAACCCGACTTGAGCACCTTGTTCGGCGGCACCAATGATCCGGCGCCTATCATGACGCGCGACTCGATCACAGCCCGGTCGAGAACAATCGTACCAATGCCGATCAGGCATTCGTCACCAATGGTGCAACCATGCAAGGTTACCTGATGGCCGATGGTAACCCGTTCACCAATGATCAATGGCGCACCCAATGGGTCTTCCGGCCGTTTGTGGCTGACATGCAGGCAGGCGAGATCCTGCACATTGGAATCCTTGCCGATATGGATGTGATTTACATCGCCCCGTACCACCGCCCCCGGCCAGACCGACACATTCTCACCCAGCACAACCTCGCCCACGACAACAGCGGATTCATCGATGTAGGCAGAAACAGGCACTGTGGGCAAAGTACCTTTAAAAGGACGAATAGGCATATTGCATCTCCTAAAAAGCAAGCGCCTGAGTATAACGGAGCAGGTCCTCGCAGAAAAAATCCCAAGGGAATTGTTCTGAAAACCTGCTCCAAGTCTCGCGAGCTAGAGCGAGACAAGGCGACAACACCGGGGGAAGCGGAATTTACTAACTGATGTTACGCAGTAGCTGCGAGAAGCAGCTGTAACTGATCATAAGCCGCGCGGGAGGCGTTGATCAGTAACTTGCGGCAAAGTGCGAATGGGTTCTTCTGCGTCTTGATGCTCAGGC
>NZ_PDZH01000047.1 GCF_002735695.1 Chitinimonas sp. BJB300 | reverse complement strand
GGTGGGGTGGGACAGCCGCAGGGTAATCGGTTGAGCTGGGTCGGGCATGGGGATCAGCAGTGCACGGATGCTGCGGCCATCCTGCGCCAGGAAAATCTGGGCAGACAACCCCAGCTTGGCAGCCTGTGTGTCACGGGACATTTCCATGCCGATTTCGTTACCACGCTTGTAATAGTCGTCGGTCACCAAGCCATCGTCGGTTTTGATGGCCATAAAGATGAGCCCCATGCAGGCAACGACGGTGACAAGCAGTAAACCCAAAAAGAGTAGAACGACAGGCTGGCGATACCAGTGGCCGGATGCGGACATAAAGTGTGTGACTCAGGTGGGAAGAGGAAAGTGGTGTACTGCATTGCAGTACACCACTCGTGAGGCTTATTGCCCGATAAAGCTGGATTTCTCGCGTACCTTGAGTGTGAGGTCATCTGCAGCTTGTACTTCGAAGTAGATTTTCTTCGAGCCGCGTGAGACAAACTGAGGCTCGACCTGTACGCGAATGCCCACCAATACAGAGCCGTTGGCTGGGACTTCGACGATTTCACCTTGGTCGGTGAGTACCTTCAAGTCAGGTAGGCCATCGGCACGGATAATAAAGCGATGACCTTGCTCGTCAGTGTTTTGAATCTGCACGCGGTAGCTGTTTTCCAGCAAGCCTTCGTCAGTTTCGCGCACCAGCGCGTTACGGTCACGCATGATATTGACCTTCACGGGCGATTTGAACATCAGCGAGAAGACCACTGCGGCGGCTACGACCAGTAGCACGACGCTGTAAAGAATCACCCTGGGTCGCAGCACATGGTTGGCGATTTCCGATTCCGGGTACTTGTGTGCCAGGGCGTTTTCGGTGGTGTAGCGCACGAGGCCACGCGGGTATTCCATTTTGTCCATTATGCTGTCGCAGGCGTCGATGCATGCACCGCAGGCAATGCACTCATATTGCAGGCCGTCACGGATATCGATGCCTACTGGGCAGACCTGCACGCACAGTTTGCAGTCGATACAGTCTCCCTTGCCCTCAGCCTTGTAATCATCCCCCTTTTTGCGGCTGCCGCGTGGGTCGCCGCGCCCAGCGTCATAACTGATGATGAGCGTATCCGAGTCGAACATGGCACTTTGGAAACGGGCGTATGGACACATGTATTTGCATACCTGCTCGCGCATCCAGCCGGCATTGCCATAGGTGGCAAAGCCGTAGAACAGAATCCAGAAACTCTCCCACGGACCGGTTGCCCAGTTGAGCACATCGGTAGTCAGTTCGCGGATAGGCGAGAAATAACCGACGAAGGTGAAACCGGTCCAGGCGGCGATGACGAGCCAAATGGCATGCTTGGTGTATTTGAGCCGTAGACGGCGGAAGTTCATGGGGCCGTTGTCGAGCTTCATGCGTGCCATGCGGTCGCCCTCCACCCACTTTTCCACCCATAGGAAGATTTCGGTGTAAACCGTTTGCGGACAGGAATAGCCGCACCAGAGTCGCCCGCCGATCGAGGTCCAGACGAAGAGCCCAAAGGCGCACATCAGCAACAGGGCTGTCAGGTAGATGAAGTCTTGCGGCAGGAAGATGAAGTTGAAGATATAGAATTTACGGTTGACCAGATCGAACAGCAGCATCTGCCTATCCCCCCAGTTCAACCAGGGCATGCCGTAGAAGAACAGTTGGGTGGCGACCAACCAGAACCAGCGCCATTGGGTGAAGCGGCCGGTAACCCAGCGTGGGTAAACCTTCTTGGCCTTGGCGTAGAGGACGCGGTCTTCGTACTCAATGGCGTCTTCGGCCGGCTGCGCGGGCAGCACCTTGATGGGGATGTTTTTGAAGGACTGAGGCATAGGTTTGTTGGCCTTTGTTTCCCGGATTGCATGTGCCGGACTTCGACCCTGTGTAAGACATAAAGGCGTGCGGTGCCGCAATCTATGCAGGTGCGGTTAACGAAGCATTAGGAGTCAACGCCTGAAACGGTTTTCAAAAGCTGCTGAGCTTTGGGAAGCCGTCTGAGTGCCAAATATTTACTGGATGACTTTGCATCCAGCCTGCAACTTGCTGTTGCAGTGAGGGGCCGCCATGCTGGGATGGCATGGCGGCAATTCGATTTACTTGGTGGCGAGGGGGGCTTGTTCACGATGTGACAAGCCATAAACATAAGCAGCTAGTAAGTGAACCTTGCCATCACCCAAGGCTTCTTTCCAGGCTGGCATGCGATTCTTGCGGCCGTTGGTGATGGTTTCGATGATAGCGTGTTCGCTACCACCATATAGCCACACTTTGTCGGTTAAGTTAGGGGCACCTAACAATTGGCTACCCTTGCCATCGGCTTGGTGGCAAGCCACGCAGACTTGTGCAAAGGTCGTTTCTCCACGTCCCGCACGTACCGCATCGTAGTTGCGACTGGCGAGCTTGAGCACGTAGTTGGCGACGTCCTTCACTTTCTCTTCACCAAATGCTGCCCCGAAGGCGGGCATCTGGCCGGATCGGCCATTGTTCAAGGTCTCGACGATCTTCTCGGCCGTTCCACCATAGAGCCAGTCGTTGTCGGTCAGGTTCGGGAAGCCCTTCGCACCACGGGCGTCTGATCCGTGGCATTGCATACAATAGGTCAGGAACAAGCTTTGACCCGACTTGTGCGCTTCATCGTCCTTGGACAGAGTGGCGATATCGACTTTCAGGTACTTGTCGTACAACGGCTTGATGGTGGCATCCTTTTTGGCCGACTCTTGCTCGTATTGGCTGATTTTGGTCCAGTTCAGCAGACCGGGGTTGTCCCCTAGCCCCGGGTAAAGCACAAAGTAGACAATCGCAAACCCAAGCGTGAGATAAAACATCCCCATCCACCAAAATGGCAGCGGATTGTTGTATTCCTCCAGATCACCATCCCATTTGTGGCCTGTTACACCGGCTTGCTCGCCTTTGGGTAGTTTGACCACGCTCTGCGATGTGAGCAGATAGATCAGCCATACCAGAGACAGCACCACGATGCCGCCTACCCAATAACTCCAAAATTGGCTCACAAAGTCACTCATTTATTGCTCCCGGCCTTGCCTGTGTGGCAGGTCGTCGTCGTTGATCGGCTGCATGGCCGCTTCATCGAAGCGTTGGCTGGCTGGCTTGCCATAGGCCCATAAGGCAATGGCGGCAAAGCAGACCAAGCCGGCTACCGTAATTATTTGCCGAAGAAGATTAATATCCATGGCAATGCTCCCGTTTAGCGAATGCCCTTCAAAGCGAGTCCTAAACCTTGTAGATAGGCGACTACTGCTTCCATTTCTGTCTTGCCGTCCACCAGCTTGGGTGCTTCGGCAATCTCAGCATCGGTATAAGGCACGCCGACCTTGCGCAGGGCGGTCATGCTGGCCTGCACTTTGGCTGGGTCAAGCTTGCCGGACGCCAACCAGGGGAAGGCAGGCATGTTCGATTCGGGCACCACATCCCGCGGATTGGTCAGATGGATCAGATGCCATTCATCGGAATAACGGCCGCCGACACGGGCAAGGTCGGGGCCGGTGCGCTTGGAACCCCACTGGAAAGGATGGTCGTAGACCGACTCGCCTGCTACGGAGTAATGGCCATAGCGCTCGGTTTCGGCGCGGAATGGGCGAATCATCTGCGAGTGGCAGTTGTAGCAGCCCTCGCGCAGATAAACATCACGACCAGCGAGTTGCAGCGCGTCATAAGGCTTTACGCCAGGGATCGGTTGAGTCGTAGACTTGGAGTACATCAAGGGTAGTATCTCCACCAGCATTGCTACGCTGATGATCAGCAACGTAAATACGATCAGGTAGCCGACATTCTCTTCGATTAATTTCTGGATTTTATTCATGACGTTTCTCGGCCTAAGCGTGAGCTTGCTGCAGTGTAGGAATCGGTGCATCCACCGACTTACCTTGCATGACGGTTCGGGCCACGTTGTACGCCATCATAAACATACCACCTAAGAAGAGAATGCCACCTAATACGCGGATGTAGTAATAGGGGTAGCTGGCTTTAACGCTATCGATAAAGGCATAGGTCAGGGTGCCGTCCGCATTGGTGGCACGCCACATCAGGCCTTGGGTTACGCCGGAAATCCACATTGCGGCGATGTAAAGCACTACGCCCAATGTCGCCATCCAGAAATGGGCCTCGATCAAGGGAATGGAGTACATCTTTTCACGGCCCCACAGGCGTGGAATGAGGTAGTAGATGGAACCGATGGAGATCATGGCGACCCAGCCCAATGCACCTGAATGCACATGGCCGATGGTCCAGTCAGTGTAATGGCTGAGCGCATTGACGGTCTTGATTGACATCATCGGACCTTCGAAGGTCGACATGCCATAGAACGATAGCGCGGTGATCAGGAATTTCAGGATCGGGTCGGTACGCAGCTTATGCCACGCACCCGATAGGGTCATGATGCCGTTGATCATGCCACCCCAGCTCGGGGCCAGCAGAATCAGCGAGAAAGCCATGCCGACGCTTTGGGTCCAGTCGGGCAGGGCAGTGTAGTGCAGGTGGTGCGGGCCAGCCCACATATAAGTGAACACCAGTGCCCAAAAGTGCACAACCGAAAGGCGATAAGAGTAGACCGGACGACCGGCTTGCTTGGGGACGAAGTAGTACATCATGCCCAAAAAGGCTGCGGTCAGGAAAAAGCCCACTGCGTTGTGGCCGTACCACCATTGCACCATGGCATCTACTGCACCAGCATAAACCGAATAGGACTTCCACATGCTGACGGGAACCGCCAAGCTATTAACGATATGTAATAGCGCTACTGCCAGGATAAACGCACCATAAAACCAGTTCGCCACATAGATATGTTTTTGGGTCCGCTTGGCAATGGTGCCGAAGAAGACGACAGCATAGGCCACCCAGACGATGGTAATCAGGATATCGATTGGCCATTCCAGTTCGGCATATTCCTTGCCTTGGGTGATGCCCAACGGTAAGGTAATCGCTGCCAGAACAATAACTAATTGCCAGCCCCAGAACGTAAAGGCCGCCAGCTTGTCTGAAATCAATCGTACGCCGCAGGTACGCTGCACCACGTAGTAGCTGGTGGCAAACAGGGCACAACCACCAAACGCAAAGATCACCGCATTGGTATGTAATGGACGTAAACGACCAAAATGAAAATAGGGGCCGTAGTTAAGTTCTGGCCAAGCCATCTGGGCGGCGATGACTACGCCGGCCAGCATGCCCACAATCCCCCAGACTACCGTCATGATGCTGAATTGCCGCACCACTTGGTAATTGAAGGTATCCACCCCATCGTGGGGTTCAAGCGCCGATTTGGCTTGCATGGAAGTCTCCGAAAACACGAATAAAACAAACAGGCCGCATTGCGATACCGTAAGTAGCCTGAGGCAAACAGGGGCGCGACCGTGGACGCGCCGAATATGTGGGTAGTCGTGGCAGTTTGGGCTTTCAGGTGCTCGCTCAAGCTTATCGCGCACACCGGATGTTGACCTTGATATGCATCAACCAAGCCGTTGGCACATGGATCGGTGCGGCACGTGCTAGGAAAAGTACTGCATATCAGTACATAAATCTTTGCTACGAAACCGCAAATTTTACCGTCAAGCGAAGGTGGCGGGCAATCGAGCATTTACTCCCAATGGTTCGTAAAGAGGGCAATACAGCCTGCTGGAGAAACCTCATCAAGAATGGTTCTCACTTTTCCGACAGTATTTCTTTTGCGCGTATCTGGTGGGTCTGTCGATCCGCCAGCGCAAACGATTGTATTAAAAGGAAGAGTTCGGCAACGTCTTTGCTAGCTATAGTCTGCCATTGCGGAGAAAACAAAAACAAAAAACGGCGAGCTAAGCTTCGCCGTTTTTGCCTGTACAACTAATTACGACTACTTAAAGTTAATGATGATGGCCATGCGGGCCGTGTACATGGCCGTGGTCGAGTTCTTCCTTCGAAGCGGCGCGCACTTCTGCAATAGTGGCAACGAAGCGGATACGCTTGCCGGCCAGCGGATGGTTACCATCCACCACGACCTTGCCATCGGCAATTTCGGTCACGGTGAACAGCATGACATCGCCACTGTCAGGATCATCTGCCTCGAACATCATGCCGACTTCCAGTTCTGGCGGGAAAACGTCTTGGGATTCCATGCGCACCAAGTCGGCGTCGTATTCGCCGAAGGCATCATCGGGTTCCATGGTCACATCGATCTTTTCGCCAACCTTCTTGCCGTGCAGGGCTTCTTCCACAGCCGGGAAGATGCCGTCGTAGCCGCCATGCAGGTACACCATTGGCTCGTCCGGCTGGGTTTTGTCCAGCGAGCTGCCTTCGGCATCAAACATTTCATATTGCAGGGCGACAACTGAGTTCTTCGCGATTTCCATGGGCGGATTTCCTTGGGGTGATGCCAATCAGGCATCGAGTTGCTGAATAAGTTTGAGGACATCCGCCGCATGCCCGCGCGGAGCAACGTTATACAGCGCGTGGCGCAGCGTGCCTGAGCGATCAACAATGAATGTTGAGCGGATGGTGCCGAATTTTACCACGCCATTGCGCTCTAACTGCCGTAGTGTGTGGTAGCGACGTGAGACCTCCGTTTCACTATCGGACAGTAGCCGTACCAAGAGTCCGTGCCTGTCACGAAATACCTCATGGCAGAATGGGTCGTCCAGACTCACCCCCAGCACGACAGCGCCTGACTTATTGAAATGATCAGCCAAATCAGTGAATTCCAACGCTTCTACGGTGCAGCCCGGCGCATCGTCGCGATGATAGAAATAGAGTACTACTTGTTGCTTACCCCGATAGTCGGACAGCTTGACCATGTCCATTGCGGCATCGGGGAGTTCGAAGTCGGGTGCTGCCTGTCCGGGTGTGAGCATAACTACCTCTGTGAATATCCCCCTGCTGCAGTGTCGGGCCTTGGATGCGATAATCGGGGCCAACTCACTTTTCCCCTATATAGCCCAGATGCCCAAATCGCTACTCGGGAATCTGACAGCCGAGCAATTTCTGTCTGATTACTGGCAAAAGAAGCCGCTCTTGATCCGCCAGGCTGTAAGCCAGTTTGACTGGCACCCTGAACTCGCCGATCTCATTTCACTGGCCGGGCAAGACGATGTCGAATCCCGCTTGATTGAAAACAAACACGGCAAGTGGACTTGCGAGTCCGGCCCTTTCCGGCCTAGTCGCTTCAAGCGGTTGTTGCCTGCGGATTGGACCGTGCTGGTCCAAAACGTCAACCACCATGTTCGGTTTGCAGCCGAGCTTCTCTATCGATTCGATTTTATTCCGCATGTGCGTCTTGATGATCTGATGGTCAGCTATGCGCCAGCCGGGGGCGGTGTTGGTCCTCACTTTGACAGTTATGACGTCTTTTTGCTCCAAGTTGGCGGTAAAAAACGTTGGCGTATTTCCGCCCAGACTGATTTGCGTTTGGTTGAAGATGCGCCGCTGAAAGTATTGAAACACTTTGAGGCCGAGCAGGAGTGGGTACTGGAGCATGGCGACATGCTTTATCTGCCACCAAAATATGCCCACGAAGGCGTTGCGCTGGAAGCGGGGCAGACGTGGTCCATTGGATTTCGTGCGCCGGGCGCGCAGGAAATGGGAGGCGCTTTCCTTGATTTCTTGCGTGATCGACTCCAGCTTGATGGGTTATATGCCGACCCGGATTTGCAAATGCCGGTAGACCCCGCCCGTGTGCCCGAAGATTTTGTCGCACGTATCAGGACGATGCTTGAGGGCATTCGTTGGAGCGACACGGATGTACGTGAATTTGTCGGTCATTATTTTTCCGAGCCCAAGGCACACGTGTTCTACGATTCGCCCGAAGAGGAGGACAGTGAGTCAGCCTTTGCTCGAAAATTGGCCAAGCAGGGCGTTCAGTTGGATATGAAGTCGGTCATGATCTTTGATGACGCACAGTTTTATATGAATGGCGAAACCCTGGGTGCCGATTTGGCTGCATCAGTCTACCTGCGGCAGCTTGCCAATGAACGTCGGTTGCCGCCAGCCGTCTACCCTGCTGTACTTGTTGCTGCGCTTTACCCCTGTTACCAATACGGATACCTGCACCTTGGCTAAATATGCCTTCCCCACCAACTGCCCTTGTGGCAGTGGCAAGTCCTATAAGGACTGTTGTTTCATGTACCACATGGAAAAAATCCATGCACCCACGCCTGAGGCATTGATGCGTTCCCGCTATGCCGCCTATGTGTTGAAGAAGGCGGATTACCTTTTATACAGTTGGTACCCGGATACTCGCCCGAAGGAGCTGGACCTGAGTGACGACGTGAAATGGTCGGGGCTTACCATTGTGGGGACCGAGCTGAGCGTGGATGGGTTGGAGGGGACCGTTGAATTTGTCGCCAAGTATAAGATTGGTGGGCGTGCAGCCAAGATGACGGAAAAGAGTAACTTCGTCCGGCATAGTAACCGCTGGTATTACGTGGATGGTGAAGTGAAGGAGTAATGGTTTAGCTGCGCTCAATTCTTCGGTAAAGAGGCTTATCAAACTGACTGAAACGCGGTTTCGCGAAGTATCGTTGCGCCTTTGGTGAGCCCACGTTACACCTCAACTCCGGTCGGCTACTTAATTAGTCAGACACCCCATGGCTGCAAAGGAAACCCTATGAGTAAGCTTATTATCAGTACCCAGTTTGATTCCGGCTCCATTGAGGTGGTGAGCCTGGAGGATCATCGTGATATCCAATTGCGTATCAAAGCGGACAACGCCAGTGAGTTTGCCCAGTGGTTTCACTTTCGTTTGCAAGGGGCCGTCGGGTTACCTGCGCGGTTACGTTTTTTGAATGCAGGCAAATCGGCGTATCCCGATTGGAAGGGGTATCGGGTAGTCGCCAGTTATGACCGTCAGCACTGGTTCCGTATACCAACTGAGTTCGATGGCGAAGTCATGACGGCGAATGTAACGCCGGTTGCCAATAGTATCTACTTTGCCTACTTCGAGCCCTATAGCTACGAGCGGCATCTTGATTTGATCGGTTTTGCCAGCGAGTCGGATAAGGTTGAACTAGAACATCTCGGCCACACGTTGGACGGCCGCGATATGACGTTGTTGCACATCACTGATGAAACCTCTCCGATTCCCTTCGCGCAGAAGAAGAAAGTTTGGCTAACAGCACGCCAACACCCAGGTGAAACCATGGCCGAATGGTTTATCGAGGGCTTCTTGGAGCGTCTGCTTGATAGTGACGACCCTGTGGGCAGGGTATTGCTGAATCAATGTGTTTTCTATGTCGTCCCGAATATGAATCCGGATGGCGCGGTGCGCGGCAATCTACGCACCAATGCCGCGGGTGCAAATCTAAACCGCGAGTGGCAGAACCCCTCTGTAATTCACAGCCCAGAAGTGTTCCTGGTCCGCGAGAAGATGCTGGCAACGGGTATTGATTTCTTCCTGGATGTACATGGCGATGAAGTTATCCCCTACAACTTCGTGGCCGGCTGTGAGGGCAACCCAGGCTATACGGATCGGTTGCATAGGTTGGAGAGTGCATTCAAGGCCGCTTGGATGGCCGTCTCGCCCGACTTCCAAGATAAGCATGGCTATGAAAAGGAGGCCTCGGGGCAGGCTAATCTAACCTTGGCAACTAATTGGGTGGGGCAACAGTTTGATTGCTTGGCCTACACCATCGAAATGCCGTTTAAGGACAATGCTGATCTGCCTGATGAGGAATATGGCTGGAGCGGTGAGCGCTCCAAGAAGCTGGGTGCCAGTGTGATGCCCGCCATCCTATCAATGGTGGGGCAACTTCGTTGAGTGCAGCCTGTTTGTGGTGAATGCATAAGCCGCTATGCCCGTTAACAAAACGCCCCAATGGATTGGGGTGCTTTGTTAACAGATGTTTGAATTGAGGGAATGTTTTTGCGGAAGCGCGCATTTCACCAAAATAGTCGAGTAAAATCCTCGGCCTTTTCCGACGCTTCCCAGAGCTATCGATGTTTGCACGCCTACGTGAAAATATTGCCATCGTTTTTGACCGCGATCCGGCTGCGCGCTCGACGTGGGAAGTGTTGACCTGCTACCCCGGTTTACATGCGCTGACGTTTCACCAGTTGGCCCATATGCTTTGGTGCAACAACTTCAAATGGCTGGCCCGTTTTACTTCGCACATCAGCCGGTTTTTGACCGGTATCGAAATCCATCCGGGTGCGACGGTGGGGCGATATGTATTTATCGACCATGGCATGGGCGTCGTAATTGGAGAGACGGCCGTGATTGGTGACAATTGCACGTTGTACCACGGTGTCACATTAGGGGGTACGAGCTGGAACAAGGGCAAGCGTCACCCTACGTTGGAAGCGGGCGTGATTATCGGTGCCGGCGCCAAAGTATTGGGCCCGATCACGCTGCATGCCGGCGCCAAGATTGGGTCGAATGCGGTGGTGGTAAAAGATGTGCCAGCTAATGCAACTGCGGTGGGTATACCTGCCCGTATTGTGACGAGTGATATTGCCCAAGTGCGCGAAGCCACGGCGGAAAAAATGGGATTTTCTGCCTATGCCATTTCAGGCCAGATGAATGACCCCGTGGTGCAGGCGATACACGGATTGGTTGATCACAGCGCCAATATCGACGCCCGCATCGAAAAGATACTGCAACGTTTGGAGAATTTAGGTGTCGATTGTGCCGAAGAGCGCGCCACTGCCGATAAATTCGACCCCAATTATCTGAACCGTATTGTTGACTAAATCAGTAGGGTAAAAGCTTGACTAAAAAAGTCGGGTATTTTATTCTCTACATTAATACTTAAGCAGGAACGCATATGCGTTTAACCACTAAAGGCCGCTTTGCCGTTACTGCCATGCTGGATTTGGCCCTGCGGGAACAAAAGGGGCCGGTCACCCTGGCTGGTATTTCCGAGCGGCAACAGATTTCACTCTCCTATCTGGAACAGCTGTTTGGCAAATTGCGCCGCAATAGCCTAGTGGATAGTGTACGGGGCCCTGGCGGTGGTTATTGCTTGGCGCGCCCTGTAGCCGATATTTCGGTAGCGGACATCATTACCGCGGTGGATGAGCCATTGGATGCCACCCAATGCGGTGGTAAGGAAAATTGCCTGGAAGACAACAAGCGCTGCATGACGCACGACTTGTGGACTGATCTTAACCGCACCATTTACGCATACCTTGCTTCGGTGAGTCTGGCCGATTTGATCGAGAAGCAGCGAGGACAGTGTCCTTCTGCACAAGCCTCGCCCGAATGCAGCGTGCTACACGACAAACGCAAGAGCACGCAAGAACAACAGATCACTATATAGATCTGCTGACACAGAGGCCATAAAGGTCCTTTTTCCAACTGGGCGTTGATGTATCGCATGGAGCGTAGTAAATGAAACTGCCGATTTACCTCGACTATTCTGCCACCACACCGGTGGATCCGCGTGTTGCTCAAGCAATGATTCCATGGTTGACCGAGCAGTTCGGCAATCCGGCCAGTCGCTCGCACCCATTTGGTTGGGTAGCGGAGGAAGCCGTGGAGAGTGCCCGCGAGGAAGTGGCCAAGCTGGTCAACTGTGATGCAAAGGAAATTGTCTGGACGTCGGGCGCAACTGAGTCGAACAACCTTGCCATCAAGGGGGCGGCACATTTCTACCAGGACAAAGGCAAGCACCTGATCACCATGAAGACCGAGCACAAAGCTGTGCTCGACACCATGCGGGAATTGGAACGCGAAGGCTTTGAAGTCACCTATCTGAGCCCGCTGGAAAATGGTCTGGTCGATATCAAGGCGTTGAAAGCCAGCCTGCGCGACGACACCATCCTTGTCTCCATCATGGCGGTGAACAATGAAATCGGTGTTATCCAGCCGATGGTGGAGCTGGGCGAAATGCTGCGTGAACGCGGTATTCTGTTCCATGTCGACGCCGCCCAAGCAACCGGCAAGATTGCGATCGACCTATCCACGCTCAAGGTGGACCTGATGAGCTTTTCGGCGCACAAGACCTATGGCCCCAAGGGCATTGGGGCGCTGTATGTACGTCGTAAGCCGCGTGTGCGACTTGAAGCGCAGATGCATGGTGGCGGTCATGAGCGTGGTATGCGCTCGGGCACATTGGCCCCACATCAGATTGTCGGCATGGGCGAAGCTTTCAAGATTGCCCGTGAAGAGATGGCGACAGAGTTGGAACGTATTCGCATGTTGCGTGATCGCCTGTGGAACGGCGTTGCGAACATGGAAGAGGTGTATTTGAACGGTGATATGTCGGCGCGTGTGCCGCATAACCTCAACATCAGTTTCAACTATGTCGAGGGCGAGTCGCTCATCATGGCTTTGAAGGATTTGGCGGTGTCGAGTGGTTCCGCTTGTACCTCGGCTTCGCTGGAACCTAGCTATGTGCTGCGCGCCCTGGGCCGTAACGATGAGCTGGCGCATTCCTCGATTCGTTTCACCATTGGCCGTTTCACCACGGTAGAAGATATCGATTACGCCATCAGACTGATCCACGAGAAGATCGGCAAATTGCGTGAGTTGTCCCCATTGTGGGACATGTTCAAGGAAGGCATCGATTTGAATACGGTGCAATGGGCAGCGCACTAAGAACCTGAGTTGAAGTCTTGAAGCATCCTTTATTGGGGTTCAGGTGCTGGTCGAAATCCTTATGTGCTTAGGTACATCTCGGTTTCTGGCCTGCGCTTTACCCCGCTAATGATCACTCGCTACAGACAGGTTCTGAGCAAACTGCTCTCGATCCGCTCCCATACGGATCACTGAATCAAAAAAGCGGGACAACTGGGGTCCCGCTAAGGAGTTAGAAAAATGGCATATAGCGAAAAGGTCATCGACCACTACGAAAATCCACGCAACGTCGGTTCTTTTGAAAAGGGTGACGAATCGGTAGGCACTGGCATGGTAGGTGCGCCAGCCTGTGGTGACGTAATGAAGCTACAGATCAAGGTGGGTTCGGACGGCGTGATTGAGGACGCAAAGTTCAAGACCTACGGCTGTGGTTCTGCGATTGCTTCCAGCTCACTGATTACCGAATGGGTCAAAGGCAAGACCTTGGATCAAGCCATGTCGATCAAGAATACCCAAATTGCCGAGGAACTTGCGTTGCCGCCGGTGAAGATTCATTGCTCTATCCTGGCTGAAGATGCCATCAAGGCAGCGGTAGCCGATTACAAGGCCAAGCACGAGGCTTGATCATGGCACTTACTCTGTCGGAAAAAGCAGCCAAGCACGTCGCTAACTACATTGCCAAACGTGGCAAAGGCGTGGGCGTGCGCTTGGCGGTACGTACCTCGGGGTGTTCGGGCATGGCATACAAGCTCGAATTTGTCGACCAGGAGTCAGCCGACGACTTGGCGTTTGAAAGCTTCGGCGTAAAGATTTTCACCGATGCTAAAAGTTTGCCGTATCTGGATGGCACTGAGTTGGATTTCGTCAAGGAAGGGTTGAACGAAGGGTTCAAATTCAATAACCCGAATGTGAAGGATGAGTGCGGCTGCGGTGAAAGCTTCAATACCTGAGCTTGCCATAACCCGGGCGACATGAAACCTAGCGCCGCCTTATGCGGCGCTGCTTTTTACAGCGCTAGGTAAACAGGTTGGAATACGATGGCTTTTGACTTCTCGCAGGATCATTTCTCCCTTTTGGGTTTGCCGCACACCTTTGTTCTGGATGACGCTGCACTTGAAGCAGCCTATCGAGGTTTGCAATCGCAATACCATCCAGACCGCGCTGCCAGCTTGCCGGATGCGGATAAGCGCCAAGCGTTGCAGGCCGCCACACGCGTCAACGAAGCCTTCCAGATATTGAAGTCGCCTTTGTCACGGGGGCGTTATCTATTGAAGTTGGCCGGAGTAGATACGCAAGAGGAAACGAATACCGCCATGCCGGTCGCTTTTCTGATGCAGCAAATGGAATGGCGGGAGTCGGTAGTGGAGGCACGGGCTAATCAGGACATGGCTGTGCTCGACCAGCTTGCCCAGGACCTGCGCGGGGAAAGACTGGGACTGGAGGCTTCGTTGGGTAGATGTCTTGATGAGCAGCATGATTATATTGGTGCCGCTTTGATCGTACGTAAGCTTAGATTCTTGGAAAAGCTGGATCAGGCAATAGGCGATGCGATTGAGGTTTTATTGGACTGAGTACTTTCATTCGTACCCGCTTTGCGCTTTGCAGTGTATCGATAAGTACAGAAGCTATGCCAACCGAACCGCAATTGAAAGGATGCAGCAATGGATACCAGCAAACATGATTTTGGCGGGCTGTTTGCCCAATTAGGCTTACCGAACGATTTGCCTGCAATGAAAGCCTTTGTTGCATCACATACCTTGCCTGCCGGGGTCGCTTTGGCAGAAGCCAAATTTTGGAACCCTTCTCAAGCAGACTTCCTGGCTGAAGAATTGGCGGAGGATGGTGACTGGGCTGAGGTAGTCGATGCATTGGCTCTACTGTTGAGTGAAAAGTGATTGGAGCTGCCGGTCAACGTTGTCTGGCAGTTCGTATTAATAGCGGGTCCAGCCCAAGTACTTTGAACAATGGGCCTATGGCCGCCCCTGGATACGGGATTTGTCCAAACCAGGGCTAAGAAGACGAAACTGATATGGCTTTATTTCAAATCGCTGAGCCTGGCGAGGCGCCCGCTCCCCATCAGCACCGCCTTGCTGTGGGAATAGACCTGGGCACCACCAACTCCCTCGTTGCTACGGTGCGCAATGGTTCGGCTACGGTGCTGCCGGATGAGCGAGGTCGCAATTTGCTGCCTTCGATTGTGCACTATGCAGCTGATGGCCAGATCACCATCGGCCACCGCGCTCAAGCGAAGCAGACTGAAGATCCGCGTAACACCATCGTGTCGGTCAAGCGTTTCATGGGCCGTGGGGTGAAAGATCTACCCGATTCAGCCACTACGCCTTACCGTTTTGTCGACGCGCCTGGCATGCTCAAGCTCAAGACGGTGGTGGGGGAGAAGAGCCCGGTGGAGGTGTCGGCCGATATCCTCCGTGCGCTTAAGCAGCGGGCTGAGGCCAGTCTTGGCGGTGAGCTGATTGGTGCCGTGATTACCGTACCGGCATATTTTGACGATGCGCAGCGCCAAGCGACCAAAGATGCCGCCATGTTGGCAGGCCTGAACGTGTTGCGTCTTTTGAATGAACCAACGGCTGCCGCCGTGGCATATGGTCTAGAGAATGCTGCCGAAGGCACCTATGTGGTTTATGACTTGGGTGGCGGTACCTTCGATGTCTCCATTCTCAAGCTGACACGTGGTGTGTTCGAAGTGCTGGCCACGTCGGGCGATTCTGCGTTGGGTGGCGATGACTTCGACCAGCGTATCTTTTGCTGGATAGTTGAAAAAGCCGGCCTGAGTTTACTGGGTGACCATGACACGCGCCTCTTGTTGACTCGAGCTCGCGAAGCCAAGGAAGCATTGTCTGAACACGACAGCACCCGCATCACAGCCAAATTGCAAAGCGGTACGGTGGTGGATTTGGAGCTGAATGTCGAAACCTTCGAGACCATCAGCAAGAACTTGGTGCAAAAGACCATTAACCCATTGCGTAAGGCAATGCGCGACGCCAAGCTCGGTGTGGATGACATCAAGGGCGTAGTGATGGTGGGTGGCGCCACCCGCATGCCCCATGTGCGCCGGGCGGTGGCGGAGTTCTTTGGCCGCGAACCCTTGACCAATCTTGACCCCGACAAGGTGGTTGCTTTGGGGGCGGCCATGCAGGCCAATGCGTTGGCGGGAAACAAGAGTGATGATGAGTGGCTGCTGCTGGATGTGATTCCGCTTTCATTAGGGCTGGAAACCATGGGCGGCTTGGCAGAAAAGGTTATCCCACGTAACAGTACCATCCCGACCGCGCGGGCGCAGGATTTCACTACCTACAAAGACGGCCAGACTGCCATGGCGATCCATGTGATGCAGGGTGAACGCGAACTGGTTGCCGATTGCCGCAGCCTTGCCCGTTTCGAGTTGCGCGGCATTCCGCCGATGGCCGCCGGTGCTGCCCGTATTCGTGTGACTTTCCAGGTGGATGCTGATGGCTTGCTGGCGGTGTCGGCGCGTGAACAATCGATCGGGGTGGAGGCCAGTATTACGGTGAAGCCGTCGTATGGTCTGGCTGACAATGAAATCGCCAGGATGTTGCAGGATTCACTCGCCAACGCGGGTGCGGATATGCAAGCCCGTAGTCTGGCAGAAGCAAGGGTCGAGGCAAGTAGCCTGATCGCGGCGACTGTGGCAGCGCTGGCAGTAGATGCATCCTTGCTGAGTGAGGCTGAGCACAAAGATGTACAGGCAGCCATCGCATTGTTGAATGAGACGGTTATGGGTGAGGACGCGGTGATGATTCGTACACGTACGGAGGCGTTGAACCACGCTACAGGCAAGTTCGCCGAGTTGCGTATGGACAATGCTGTCAAGCGCGGGTTGACTGGCCAGAAGCTAAGCGAGCTGGGTTAGCACTCGCGATGCGTTTGAACCAAGTTACTGTCAGTGTCAGCGATATTCCCCGTGCGGTGCTGTTCTATACCTGCTTGGGACTGCGGCAGATTGTCAGTGCACCACACTATGCACGTTTTGCGTGCCCCGATGGTGAAGCAACCTTTTCTGTACATCTGACACCCCTGGTACAGCCAGAGACGACCACCGTGTATTTCGAATGCGCGCAGTTAGATACGCAGGTGCAAGCCTTGGGTTTGCAGTTCGACAGTGAGTTAGTTGATCAGCCGTGGTTATGGCGTGATGCCCACCTGCGTGACCCCGATTGCAATCACATTATCCTTTTTCACGCAGGCGAATACCGGCTCAATCCGCCCTGGCGTTTGCAAGATACCTGAACCGAATAGCGAGAGGCACCTATGCCCGTCATTACCGTACTACCCCATGCCGACCTATGCCCCAACGGCGCCACCTTGCAGGTGGAGTCCGGCGAAACCATCTGCGATGTCTTGTTGAACAACGATATCGCGATTGAACATGCCTGCGAGAAATCGTGTGCCTGTACCACTTGCCACGTGATTGTCAGAAAAGGCTTCAATAGCCTGACCGCAAGTGAGGAGGAGGAGGACGACCTGCTCGATAAGGCCTGGGGGTTGACGAGCGTATCGCGTCTATCATGCCAGGCGGTGGTGGCCAAAGACGACCTGACGGTGGAAATTCCCAAATACACCATCAACCATGCTCGTGAGCATTACGACAAGGATTGGGACGTTTAAAGCACTGTCGTCGTATCAATGAGGAGAAAACCATGAAATGGACAGATTCACGCGAGATTGCCATTGCACTCTGCGACAAATTTCCTGATACCGACCCTAATACCCTTCGTTTTACCGACTTGCGAGACTGGGTATTGGCGTTGGATGGATTTGATGATGACCCTGCCCACTGTGGCGAGAAGATTCTGGAAGCGATCCAACTTAATTGGATGGATGAGGCTGAATAAGTCCTACAGCTTTGCTGTCGGAGTTCAAAAAGGGTGCATTAGCGCCTTTTTTGCTTTGGCACTGCTGTTGCGCACGGTAGGATTGCACACATTCAAAACAGTAGGGAAAGATGCGTATGTTGATGCACGCTGACAATTGCACGTTACTGGTCGTGGATGTGCAGGAAAAACTGATTGCTTCCATTATCGAAGCACCGCGCCTAGTGGCGGCCATGAAGTGGTTGGTTGATGCAGCGCGTTTGAACGGTGTACCCGTGGTGGTGTCGGAGCAATACCCGCAGGGTTTGGGCCGAACCCTGCCTATTCTCACGGATGCGTTGGTCGAGCCCTGCGTGGTTGAGAAAACGACCTTTTCCTGCGTGGCGGCAAATTGCTTGAAAGGCACACCTGCCGAGTTACGTAATCAGGTTGTCATTTGTGGCATAGAGGCCCATGTCTGCGTACTGCAAACGGCGTTGGACCTCAAGGCAGCAGGAAAAGAAGTCTTTATGGTGGCGGATGCAGTCGGTTCGCGCAGCCAGGAAGACAAGGTGGTGGCCCTGGCGCGCGCCGCGGCGGCAGGCATACACGTGATAACCCGTGAAATGGCGCTGTTTGAGTGGATGCGTGATAGCCGCGCCCCGCAGTTTCGGGATGCCAGCAAGCAGCTGTTGCAAGTGATTCCTGGACTGAAGTTCCCCGAGGTGTTGGCCTGCCTGCCGCGTATCGATCACCTTGCCGGCATGCAGCTTTGGCGCGAGGGCAAGCTCGAATCCATCATAGAAAACCGCCCTGGACAGACTGGCTCGTTGGCGGTCTACAACGCCCTTTACCGAGATTTTGGGGCGATTACCCCCAAGGCCGCGCGGTTGGGGCAGTGGTTGTATAGCGAGCATGCCGAGGATGCGCGTAAACACCCTGGTAAGCACCCTAATATTGATCGCTTGTTCTCGTTGGAAGTAGTGGGTGGCGGTTACGGTGTGCGTTTGATGATGCACTGATCCCTGAGGTTGAGTTGTTGTGGAAGGCCAGCCTATGCTGGCCCTGCTAATGCACAGCAGACTTTAGACAGGTTCTTAGTCAATGATCCAAGCTTGGCTGCCCTTGGGTTGCGCGTACCAGCCAGGGTCTTGGTAATCGCCGGTTGCTTGGTCTGGCCGGACTTTCAGTATGGTAAACATACCTCCCATCTCCATCGGCCCATAGGGGCCGGCACCACTCATCATGGGCAAGGTATTGGCGGGCAGCGGCATCATTTCGCCCATGCCGGCCATATTCTGCATTTCGGCCATGCCGTTGCTGCCCATGGCCATGTAATGCTTGCCGGGCAGTAACTGTTCGATATGGCCGCTGAGTTTTTGCTGGTCAACCCCCAGCATATTGGGTACGGCATGGCCCATCGGGCCCATGGTGTGGTGTGACTTGTGGCAATGAAAGGCCCAGTCACCCGGCGCATCGGCGATGAATTCGATCACCCGCATCTGGCCGACGGCGACATCGGTTGTCACCTCGGGCCACTGCGCGTTGGTGGGTACCCAGCCGCCATCGGTACCGGTCACGGTGAAGGTGTGGCCATGCAAGTGGATGGGATGGTTGGTCATGGTGAGGTTGCCCACCCGAATCCGCACCCGTTCGCCTTGGCGGGCAACCAGGGTTTGAATGACGGGAAAGGTACGTGAATTGAAGGTCCACAGATTGAAGTCCGTCATCGTGGCAGTCTTGGCTGTCATGGTGTCGGGCTCAATGTCATAAGCTGCCAGCAAAAACGCGTAGTCCCTATCCACCCGCCGCTCATGCGGGTTTTTGGGGTGGACGATAAACAGTCCCATCATGCCCAGCGCCATTTGTACTTGCTCGTCGGCATGGGGGTGATACATGAAGGTACCGGATTTGCTGAGGGTGAATTCGTAGACGCAGGTTTTCCCCGGTGGGATTTGTGGTTGGTTCAGCCCGCCCACGCCATCCATCCCATTGGGCAGCAGCAGGCCATGCCAATGGATGGTCGTATGCTCAGGTAATTTGTTGGACACGAAGATACGCACCTTGTCGCCTTCGACTGCCTCAATCGTAGGGCCGGGCGAGCCACCGTTATAACCCCAGAATTTTGCTTTCATGCCTGGTGCAACCTCTTGCTCGATGGGTTCTGCGACCAGGCGAAATTCCTTTACCCCGTCTTTTACCGTCCAATCCAGCGACTTACCATTGAGGGTGATGACAGGCGTATGGCCTTTCGCTGCTACTGCGCTCGATGCTTGCCCGGTATTGCTGGTGGATGATTCGGTTTTTTTGGCGGCATAGGCTGCTGGCAGGGCGGAGATTGCAGCAACCGAACCTGCCAGATTGCTGAGAAATGTGCGTCTTTGCATGATGTGTCCTTGTCCCGGTCTCAATGATGCAGGGGGGCTGTTTCAATGGGGGAGGGCGCAGGTATCGTGGGCGGCTGGTCGTATCGTGGGGTGGGTAGTTTGCCCCCTACGAGGGATTCGAGCGCCAGCCAAGCCAACCAGTAGTCACGCTGGGCAGCAATCAGCTGGCGGTGGGTTTCAAGTTCTGCTGTGCGGGATTTCAATAGCTCGTCTACGCCGCGGAGCATGCCGTTATAGTGCTTGAATGCTTCAGCATTCGCGGCTTGCCTTTGGGGGAAGACTTCTTGCGCAAGGTGCTGCCATTGCTGCTGCGCCAGCACCAACGCACTTTCCTGCAAAGTGATTTGGCTAGCCAGTTCGTGCATGGTTGATTCGGCGGTTAGGCGGGTACCGATCTGATTCTCTTTGTGGCCCAGCGCATTCTTGCCGCTGAACAAAGGTAGGGAAAGGGTGGTTTGACGCAGCATATTTTGCTCGCTGGCGCTGCGATCCTGGCGAATGGCGTCCAGCGCGTGTCGGGCTAACAAGTTTTGTTGCCTGGCAAGGTCCAGCAGTCCGGAAAAGCGAGGTATGCCTAGGGGGGGCGTGGGCAATGGCGCAAGTTGCAATAGCGTATCGGGAGCCAACCCCATTTCGCGCCTGAGGGCAAGCAAGGCTTGGCTGGCTTCTTGGTTTTCCTGTAATGCCGCCAGCCGAGCCTGACCTGCTTCTGCCAGGGTTGTGGCTTCATCGAATCGCGATAGATTGCCAGCTTGGCGTCTGCTGCGCGCCAGTTCTGCCAATGCTTCTGCCGAAGTCTGCTGGTCGACCAGGAGGGGCTGAAGTGCTACCGCGGCAGCGGCTCGATACCATGCGGCTTGAGCAGCTTGGCTGCGCTGCTGGAGGGTTTGTACCGTCTGACTGGTGAGATTATCTAGTTTAGCTGGGGAGCCAATCAGCGCTTGCCATAAATCCAACTCGCCTTCTTGTAGCCAACCAGCCGCAAGCACGGCGTTGGGCGTGCTACCAATATCGAGTAAGGCTTTGCGGGCTTCTGGGTGTTGCAGCAAAGCCAGCCGCGCAGCCATCGGGGCGTCAAACGCCTGGGTCAAACGGGCTTGTACAGCGGTTTGCGCTGCCGCATCGAAGCGTGGCAGTGGCGTAAATTGGGTGGGAGCGGCAAATGCAACCGACAGGCTGAGGGGGAATAGCCCACGAAGAAGGAAACGGGAAAGCAACACGATCAGATCTCCAAAGCGGCCGTTATCGACGGCCATAACTGAACCGCAAGCATAGGATGCTTACGGCTACGCTTTTTCTAAGAATCTGTCTAAAGTCTCGCGAGCTAGGGCAAGATAAGGCGGAAACAGCTGAGGAAGCGGAGTTTACAAGTGATAAATGAGCATTCCGAGGGTGTTTTCAACGCTATATTGCCGACGCGCAGTAAACTTTAGACAGGTTCTAAGAATCTGTTCAAGATCTGATTAGTATCAGCGACACTGCACGGAAAACACTTGCGGATGCGCATTTACCCTTAAGTAAAATCGGCTTCCTCGGTCGTCTTCGCTTTGTTCTGCCTTAGCATGCAAGACGATGAACAGTGATCAGATCAATCGTGGGGGACGTTCTGGGATGGGGACGGTGGTACTGTCAAAACGCTCGACGAGTAGTAGATCATGGCAACCCGGACGACTCGGGATCACACCAAATGCCAAACCCAATGGCGTAGGCTTGATGTTCTGGTTGATGCACTTGGTCGCACAGTCGGTACTGTTGCCACTACAGCAGTCCGCTTTTGAACTGGACTTGGACTTAGTATTATCTATTGGGCTACTCGCCGTCTCTTCCACATGACAGCTTTTCGCTTCTTTGGCTTTAACCTGGCTGCTGCTGGACAATGTCGCTGCCTGCGCAGGCAGGATTGACAGCAATGCTAAGCAGAGTGCTGGCAACAACCGTAACAGAGAGACGATAAAGGGAGGCATGCTTGCAGTCTAACCGATGAGTAAAAATTCTGACCAGCGTTGTTGGGATTCGGTTCCACCATCAAGAAAACGGCTTCCACAAAAACGAATGAATGTGTGATTGGGATTCATCAGGCAGTGATGATCCCACCCAGCGATGGTGTTGGCCGATCTACAGGTGTCTCTCTTTCGGGGTTAATTTTTTCGATACAGGTAGTAACGTTCATTGCGGTCCCCGGGGCGTGCCCCTTGCCAGACTTCTTGCCATCCATCGGGTAGGGTTAAAATTTCGCGTCCGCCTTGGCGCAGTAGCCAGCGGCAAGCGCTATTGGCATTCAGCTCGCGCCGATCGGTTTGTAAGCCCAAGTAGTAGTGCAATGCAGCGCGTTGGTTGCTTTGCAGGTTTTCACTGCTGACACATTCATCCGCAGGTAGGGCGGTAGCGATGCTACGGGCAAAGTCACGGTAACTGGTACGAGCATTCACCCACTCGCTGGCAAACGCAGTTGTCAGTCCCCAGCATAGGGTTACACCCGCAGCCCAGTTGGTGACGGCTTGGCGCCCCATTGGGCGGCTGCGTGTTACGGCCCAAACCCAAAACAAGGTCAATACGACGCCCAGTAAGAGGCCTGGGATGGAAAGGTGGGCATGGAAACTGGGTGCCAGTTCGCTGATGCGGCCGGACAGTCGGGCCGGGCTGCCCAGATGCATGGCGGTCCAGCAGACCCATAGAAACAGGGCGAGCAGGCCGAAAGTCAGCATGCCAAACCAGTTGATAAACGAAGCCGCGCCACGGCGAAGTACATCCAACCCTACTGCACCGACAAGGGAGAGCGGCGGCAGCAGCAATAGCGCGTAGCCACTACGGCCGCTATCGGATAGGAACAGGCACAACAGCGTCAGACCACCCGCCATCAAAGGCAACTGGAAACGCGCCTGATTGAGCCGGTCCCGCTGCATCCAGAGCGTCGCGCCCGCCAGAAACCAACTGGGCCAGGCAAACCACGGCAACAGTTGCAGGTAGTAGCCAAATGGGTGCATGGCGCGAACATAGGTAAAGCCACCAAAGAAACCCAAGGCATACCAGTCGTACCAAGTGTCAAAGGCCGTCGGTGCGTTCTGGTACAGGGACAACACCCAGCTGGCGATCAACGGGATGGCCAGCGCCAGGGCAATGAGGATAGTCAGTCCGTACCGCTGGATGCGCCAGGCTTTGAACAGCGGCATCAGGCTGGCCAGGGTTAATAACAGGGTTGCTTCAGCCAAGCTGCCGGCCAGACCACATGCCGCGATGGCCAAGCCCAGTATTAATCCCGCAGGGAGTGGAAGACGGGGTGCCAAGGCAAGGGCATAGATACCCCAACACCAACTAGCCAATACGGCGATATCCCCATTGAGCGCGTGCCCAGGCAACAGCAGGCCCACACAGCCGATCAGAATCAGCACACCACTACGGCCATGGCGCCGGCCGATCAACTCGCGCGCAGTTAGGCCGACGCCCCAGAGTGCTAGTGCCATAAAGCTACCCGTAGCCAGACGCGCGCCTTCATGCAATGGGATATCTACCCACAGGCCTGCCCAGGCAAATATGGCAGTTGCCCAATAGAACAGCGGGGCGCGTTCCAACCAGGGCTCTCCGGCCAACATGGGCAGGCTCCAATTACCGCCATTCAGCAGATCGCGGACGATATCCGAGATGATGATTTCGTCGGGTTTAAGAGGTTCTCTACCCAACAAGCCGGGCAGTAGCCACGTCAGGCAAAGTAACAGCAGCAGCCAGGGTTTTTCGGTAGCGGGGGGCAGGTCTTGTTCGTGTGGCGGCGTGTAGGTGAGCATTGGCGCGAGAGGCTGGGCGGTGCTTGAAGTCTAACAGGGTGCGGTGGGCCAGTCAGAAGGCAGGCGTACCGATAAACAAAAAAGGCAGCCTAAGCTGCCTTTTTTGCTGTAAGCAGGAATTACTTCTTGCCGTACATGGAGAACTTGTTCTTGAATTTTTCGATACGGCCGGCGGTATCGACGATCTTTTGCTTGCCGGTGTAGAAAGGGTGCGATTCGGACGATACGTCCAGACGCACGACAGGGTATTCCTTACCGTCGGTCCACTTCATGGTTTCGGCGCCACGGGCCTTCATGGTGGTACGGGTCAGGAATTTGAAGTCGACGCTTGCATCAAAGAAGATGATGTCGTTGTACTCGGGGTGAATGCCAGCTTTCATTTCGGGGGTCCCTTAGCTAAAGGTGGGCCTGGGATGTGCAGAGCCCGTCTTACGTAGAAAAGTGCGCGATTATGCGTGAGAACATCTTGATTAGGCAAGAGAATCAGCATTATCAGATCAAGGAAAAACCGGCCTGAAGTGGCCGGTTTTCTTAATCAAGGCAGATAAATCTTAACGACGCATCGAATCGAAGAAGTCGTTATTGGTCTTGGTCTGCTTGATCTTATCGAACAGGAACTCCATCGCCTCCAGCTCATCCATCGGATAGAGCAGCTTGCGCAGCACCCAGATTTTTTGTAGTTGCTCGGCAGGGATCAGCAACTCTTCACGGCGTGTGCCGGAGCGGTTGACGTTGATGGCGGGGTAGATGCGTTTCTCGGCCATGCGGCGGTCGAGATGGATTTCCATATTGCCGGTGCCCTTGAACTCTTCGTAGATCACGTCATCCATGCGGCTGCCGGTATCTATCAGGGCGGTGGCGATGATGGTTAGCGAACCACCTTCTTCAATATTGCGAGCTGCACCGAAGAAGCGTTTGGGTTTTTGCAGGGCATTGGCGTCTACGCCACCGGTCAGTACCTTGCCAGAGGCGGGGATGACGGTGTTGTAGGCACGGGCCAAGCGGGTGATAGAGTCCAGCAGGATAACAACGTCTTTTTTGTGCTCGACCAGGCGCTTGGCCTTTTCAATCACCATTTCTGCAACCTGCACGTGCCGTGTGGCGGGCTCGTCGAAGGTTGAAGCAACCACTTCACCGCGTACGTTGCGGCTCATTTCGGTGACTTCTTCCGGGCGCTCGTCAATCAGCAGCACAATCATCACGACATCGGGGTGATTGGCTGTGATGGCATGGGCAATGTTTTGCAACATGACCGTCTTACCTGACTTGGGTGGCGCCACCAGAAGCCCGCGCTGGCCTTTTCCGATAGGTGCGACCAGATCGATGATGCGGCCGGTGATGTTCTGTTCAGACTTGATATCCCGTTCCAGCTGCAAGCGCTTGGTGGGGAATAGCGGCGTCAGGTTTTCGAACAGAATCTTGTTTTTGGCGGCTTCAGGCGGTTCGCTATTGACCTTGTCAACCTTGACCAGGGCAAAGTAGCGCTCGCCATCCTTGGGTGTACGGATCTCGCCCTCTACCGTGTCGCCGGTGTGTAGATTGAAACGGCGGATCTGTGAAGGCGAGACGTAGATATCGTCAGGCCCTGCCAGGTAGCTGGTATCGGGGCTGCGCAGGAAACCAAAGCCATCGGGCAGCACTTCCATCGTGCCATCGCCGAAGATACTTTCGCCTTTTTTGGCCTGGCTCTTCAATAAAGCGAAGATCAGGTCTTGCTTGCGCATCCGGTTTGCACCGTCAATATCGGTGGCCATATCGACCAACTCGGATACGTGCTTGTGCTTTAGGTCGGACAAATGCATGTGCGGATAGACTTTCCAGTCTGGGTGGAGGGATTGGTTTAAATCTAGGGATACTTGGATGGATGATTCGGCAGGGCGCCGACCTAATTGCCAAAACGAATACTTCAGCAATTCTCAGAACAGGTATGGAAGGAGCTTAGATGTGCCTTTGCAAGCTGTCAACGAACAAAAAGATAAAACCGCATGTCTGTCGTAAAGCAGGCACGCGGTTTTGGGCTTGCATCGACTTACAAATTGCTGTCAATGAAGCTCATTAATTGCGATTTGCTTAGTGCGCCAACCTTGGTTGCAGCAACTGCGCCGTTCTTGAAGATCATCAACGTAGGAATGCCCCGGATGCCGAACTTGGGTGGCGTGGCTTCGTTGTGGTCGATATTCAGTTTGCAGACTTTCAGCTTGCCGTTGTATTCGACGGCTGCTTCATCAAGGATGGGGGCGATCATCTTGCATGGCCCGCACCATTCAGCCCAGTAATCGACCAGAACAGGGCCCTCGGCCTTTAATACATCGTTTTCAAAGCTGGCATCGCTTACGTGGTGAATCAGCTCGTTGCTCATAATTTCTCCAATGATCTAGAACGCGCCGGTTTGGCCGGCAACACAAGGTTGAATCGTAACCGATCATGCGTCCAATCGGAATGCATCTGGCGATTGATTGTTTAGATGGGCTTGATAGTTCAATCACCGCGCATGGCTGCCACGGCTTGGTCCAGCCGTTCCACCGCGGTGATCTGCATGCCGGCGATGGGTAGTTTCGGTGCATTTGCCTTAGGGATAATGGCGCTGGTAAAGCCGAGTTTGGCGGCTTCCTTCAGCCTTTCCTGGCCACGTTGTACGGGCCGCACTTCACCGGCTAACCCTACCTCACCAAAGACAACCAGTTTTTCCGGAAGCGCGCGGCTGCGCAGCGACGACACAATCGCCAACAGCACCGCCAAGTCGGCTGCCGGTTCAGCAATCCGGACGCCGCCTACAGCGTTCACAAAGACATCCTGGTCAAAGCAAGCAACACCTGCATGGCGGTGCAACACCGCCAGGAGCAGTGATAGGCGGTTTTGTTCCAGGCCCACGGCCAGCCGTTTGGGGTTGGGTGCATGGGCTTCATCCACCAGGGCTTGGATTTCGACCAGCAGGGGCCGGGTGCCTTCCTGTGTGACCAATACGCAGGTGCCGGGAACCGGTTCGGTATGTTGGCTCAGAAACAGAGCCGAGGGGTTGGTGACGCCCCGCAAGCCCTTGTCGGTCATGGCGAACACGCCCAGTTCGTTGACGGCACCAAAGCGGTTCTTTTGCGCACGAATCAGGCGAAAACTTGAGTGGGTATCACCTTCGAAATACAGCACTGCATCGACGATATGCTCCAGCACGCGAGGCCCTGCCAGGGCGCCATCCTTGGTGACATGGCCCACCAGCAGGATGGTGGTGCCGCTGGTTTTGGCATAACGCGTCAGCTGGGCTGAACATTCACGTACCTGGGCGACGGAGCCCGGCGCGGATTGCAGTTGTTCGCTATAGACAGTCTGAATGGAATCGATCACGGCAATCTGTGGCTTTTCGCGCGCCAGCGTGGCCAGTATCGTTTCCATGTTGATCTCAGCCAACAGACGTACTGGCCCAGCCTCCAGGGCGAGCCGGCGGGCGCGCAGCGCAATCTGCTGGGCTGATTCCTCACCCGACACGTACAGCACCGGCAGTTTCTGGCCAAGATGGCAAAGCGCCTGCAAGAGCAGGGTGGATTTACCGATGCCCGGGTCTCCGCCAATCAGCACGACGGCACCCCGCACCAAGCCGCCGCCCAAAACACGGTCGAGTTCCTCGCTGCCTGTTGGCGTGCGGGGTGCCTCAGCGGTTTGGACATCGGTCAGTGATTGCACGCCGCTGTCGGCTGCCAGCGACTGGAAGCGGCTGTTCGCGGATTTTGGATCGGTGGCGATTGTCTCGCTCAGCGTATTCCAGGCATTGCAATGCGGGCATTGGCCCTGCCATTTGGGGTTGATGCCGCCGCAATCGGAACAGGTATAGACAGTTTTAGGCTTGGCCATAAGTGGTCAGCCCTCCAACGTTATTGCTCATCGAACGCCTCGGCATCCAGGTGGGTGATGTCGCCCCAACGCTCGATATGGAACTGGTTTGCCGCAAAGCGCATCCGGTTGATGCTGGCGTTGTGCAACGTGTATTTGCGCGGCTCGGACAAAGCCATGCCGTGTGCGGCCCGATAAGCGCAATCAAGTACGCCACCGTGGGCCATGACGATGACAGACCGGCCGGCATGCTCGCGTGCAATAGTACTCAGGGCATTCATGACACGTTGGTTGAACTGATTGAGGCTTTCTCCACGTGGCAGGACATAGGCTGGGTCGCGTCGTTGCCAGCGGCGGAATGTTTCGGGGTGTTCCACCGCCATTTCTTCTGGGGTCAGGGTGGAAAGCACGCCATAGTGCCGTTCACGCAAGCGCGCATCGAGCCGCATGGGCAACTTGATTGCCAGGCTGGTGGGCTCGGCGGTATGCCGGGCTCGGCTGAGGTCGCTGCTGTAAATGGCGGCAAATGCTTGTTGGCTGTGTTGGTGAATCAGGCGCTCCGCCAGTTTCTTTGCCTGTTGTGCGCCATTGGGGTTGAGGGGGATATCGGTGTGGCCTTGGAAGCGGCGCTCCGCATTCCAGGCTGTTTCGCCGTGGCGAATCAGCCAAAGTTGTGTATTGGGCATGGCTCTAGAGGGTGGTTGTGGCGGTTGGCGTATAACACCAATGCCAGGGTTCGTAGACGATGCCTGTGGGGTTGTTACGCGGGTAACTCAATTGAAAGCCGAATTGCTGTGCATGTTGAACCAGCCAGGTAAAGGCGGCTGTGTTTTCAAAACTTTCTTCCAGAGCCTCGCTATTCGGTGTGGTGATATCCAGCGCACGGCCGGTATGGTGTTCGCTGTGGCCGGGGGCGGCACTTACTTGCAGGATGGCGTCGATGGTTTGGCCCTGCGCCAACTTGCGTTGGATCAAGCCGACTTGATAGTCGACACTGCGAAAGGCAGATGCCAATTGCAGCACAACGCCTTCTGCGAGGGCGGCAGCTTGCATGGTGCGCCACGCGTCGGCAGTGGCTGGTTCGGCAAACTGGTCACGACCAAAGGCGTCAAGGCCCAACGGTACCAGCAGCGTGGCTTCCTGGCACGGCGGCAAGGCTTTGAGCTGGGTATGGTCGGTGGGAATGCCCAGCGCTGCATGCAATGAAGTGATACGGGCGATGTAATCCGACATGCGAGGACAGGTGGCGGCGTGGAAATCGACAGTGTAGGCGTCGTAGGCGCTATGCTGAAAGTCTATTGAACCGAATTGCTGCGCTATGTTGCTTGCCATCCTGACTGATATCCACGCCAATCGTCCTGCGCTGAGCGCCTGTTTTGAAGACGCTGCGGTCTTCAACCCTGGCCGTTATATTTTTCTGGGCGACTATGTTGGCTATGGGGCTGAACCAGAGTGGGTGCTTGATACCATAATGCGCTTTGTCGCCGAGGGTGCAATAGCGGTACGGGGCAACCATGATGCAGCGGCAACCGGCACGTTGCGCCAACGGATGCGGCCGGATGCGCAGGCGGTGATCGATTGGACAAAGCCAAGGCTGACGGCGAGGCACATCGAATTTCTCAATCGCCTCCCGCTGACGGCGGAGTTGGCGGGCTGTTATTTTGCGCATGCGAATCCGTGGGAACCAGAAGAGTGGGATTACATACTGACCCCTGCCGATGCGTCCTTTGCATTGGCGGTAGTGCCGCATAAATTCATTTTCTGTGGTCATGCGCACGACCCTGCGCTGTATAGCGTCTCCAACCTTGGCAAGGCGAGCCACTGTGTGCCGCAGCCTGGGCAACCCCTACCGCTGGATGGACCAAACCGTTGGTTGGCAATCCCCGGCTCGGCAGGGCAGCCCCGTGATGGCAATACAGCCGCTGCCTATGCGTTGTTCGATACCGATACGCAAGTGCTGACTTACCGCCGCGTTCCTTATGATACGGCTGCTGCTACTGCAGTTATGCGTGCGGCTGGATTGCCCGAAGTACTGGCACAGCGATTGGAGAGAGCCGGCTAGCAAAGGGTTCGCCAGGAGCTTAAGTTATTACGCATCCGACCAGTTGCCTTGCTGTCTTGGACTGTAATGCAGACAATCGACGGACAGTTCGGACAATTCCCATGCGCGTTACGTGCTGATTCATTTCAAACGTCGCTTTGTCGTGGTCGAAAAATCCCTATCAACTAAAAACACTTCACCATTAAAAGCCAGTCATGACACCCCTGCATGTTGATCCCGCAGCAGCCCGCCCATTGGTTGAGCAAATCGTTGAGCAGTTCATTGCCCGAATCGGAGATAAGAGTCTGCGCTCGGGCAGTCGCTTGCCTTCGATCCGTCGTTTCGCTGTTGATTATCGTGTGTCCAAGTTCACGGTGGTGGAAGCCTACGACAGGTTGGTGGCGTTGGGTTATGTTCAATCGCGTCGGGGCGCGGGGTTTTTTGTCGCTTCGCGTGTGGATGCCAGTTCGCGCCTGTCCCCGCGCCGGGAGCCGCCGTTGCGCCGCTGCATGGATACATTGTGGTTGCTGCGGCACGATGCCCTGACGTCGGATACCAGCTTGCTGCGTCCCGGCTGTGGCTGGCTGCCGCCGGATTGGATGCCGGAGGCAGAGCTTGAAAAGGCGCTACGCGATCTCACACGTCGCCCGAATGCGCGTCTGGCTTCCTATGGGGAACCTTTTGGCTACCGACCGCTACGCCAGCAATTATGTGTACGCTTGGCTGAGTTGGAAATTGAGGCGCAACCCGAGCAGATTGTGCTTACGGCGGGAGCAATGCAGGCACTGGATTTGATCGCCCGCTATCTGGTCGATGAAGGCGATGCAGTGCTGGTCGATGAGCCAGGATTTTTCAATCTGTTCGCCAACCAAAAGCTGAATGGCGCGCGTTTATTGGGTGTGCCACGTACACCGAATGGCCCCGATGTGGTGGTGCTGGAGCAGCTGTTGATCGAGCATAAGCCCAAGCTCTTTATTACCAATAGTGTGCTGCACAACCCCACGGGCACCAGTATGAATCGTGCCAATGCCTTCCGGATTCTGCAGCTGGCAGAAAAATACGATATGACTATCGTCGAAGACGATATTTTCAGCGATTTCCAAACTGGCCCTGGCGAGCGGCTGGCGGCATTGGATCAGCTAAATCGTGTGATCTACATCGGTAGCTTTTCCAAGACACTGTCAGCCAACCTGAGGGTGGGCTATATCGTTGCCGACCCACGCCGGGCGCAGGATTTGTGCGATTTGAAGCTGCTTACCTCGTTATCGACGTCGGAGGTGTCGGAAAGAGTGATGCATGCAATGCTCACTGAAGGGTCTTATCGCAAGCATATGGAACGGGTGAAGAATCGCCTGAAACAAGTGACGGATTTAGTGCTGCCTCGCTTGGAGGCGCTGGGCTTCGTTCTATGGGCTCAACCTACCGGCGGGATGTTTTTCTATGCCCGCCTACCCGGCGTGGCGGATTCGGCACCGCTGGCTGAAGCGGCGATGGCAGAAGGTTTGATGCTGGCCCCAGGCGTGCTTTTCTGCCCGCGAGGCGAGGCTACGCCTTGGATACGCTTCAATGTCGCGCATATGGATGACCCTCGTGTTTGGGCTTGGTTGGCACGTGCGGCGGCTGGGGAGCCCATCAAAGCGCTATAATGTCGTTATTCGAATCAATTTTTGGCAACGGCGGTGTACGCACCGCCGTTTGTCATTGGAGTTTTCTTGTCATGGCCCCGCCCCGTAAACCTTCCCCTAAATCCCCTGCCGGCTATGCTGGTTCGTCCGCCAGTCCGCGCGGTAGTGGCCGTGCCCGGCCTCAGTCCAACGCTGCTGGCAGCAATCATGGTGATGCCCGTGGCCAGGCAGGTGAAGGTAGCAGCCGTGGCCGCGCCCGTGGCAACGAAGTCGCAGCACCACGTGGACCGCGCAGTGCACCGGTAGAAGGCCGTTATGGCGAAACGAGTCGAGATAGCCGTCGTACGCCGGTCGATGGCAATCGTAGTTCGGCAGCCGGGCCGCGTACGCGTAGCCCAGAAGGGGGAAATCCACGTGGCCCGCGCAATGCAGCGCCGGAAGGGCGTTATGGCGAGCCGAATCGTGATGGCCGTCGGGCGCCTGTTGATGGCAACCGTGCCCCTGCGCCTAGTCAAAGAACCCGCCCTCAGGAGGGTGTGAATCCCCGTAGCCCGCGCAGCGGCCCAGAAGGACAGGGTCGTAGCGAAGCAGGTCATACGGCCCGTGGTGGCCAAGGTGGTAATACTCGAGGAGACGGCCGTGGTCGGCCGCAAGGTGATGCGCCTGCGGCGGATGGGCGTAAGCGCCAGTTTGAGCAACACTTCATGGGTGGCCGTGCGTTCAGCAGTGTGGAAGACCGTCAGCGTAAGCGCTACGGCGACGAAGGTGCCGAACCCGCCAGCCGAGGTGATCGGACTGCCCGCCCACCGCGTGATCAAAGCCTGGATGCTGATGCCCGACGCGAATTGCGTAAAGCCAATTCAGTGCAGGCGGCGCCCGTTGTCGAACGTGCCAAAAAGTTGCGTGTGCGACGCGGCAGCGAGAAGCAGGAGGCGGACGCCCAGCAGTTGCGCGAGAAGCGTGTGGAAACCAAATACATTGGCGAGCTACGCATCCAGAAGGCATTGGCTTTATCGGGTGTGGGGTCGCGACGTGATTGCGACGAATGGGTTACCCTTGGCCGCGTATCGATCAACGGCAAGCTTGCCGAACCGGGCTCCCGTGTTACTCCAGGCGACCAGGTGCGTTTTGATGGTAAGCAGATCGACATCAAATGGCCTGATCGCTTGCCGCGCATCGTCATGTATCACAAGCAGGAAGGCGAACTGGTCAGCCGTGATGACCCGGAAGGCCGTACCACGGTGTTTGATCGCCTACCCAAGGTGCAGTCCTCTGCCTGGGTGGCGGTAGGCCGTTTGGACTTCAACACCTCGGGTCTATTGATTTTCACTACCTCGGGTGACCTTGCCAACCGGATGATGCATCCCAGCTTTGAGGTTGAGCGTGAATATGCCGTGCGTGTGCTGGGTAGCCTGACGGAAGAGCAACGCCAGCAGATGCTGGACGGTATCGAGCTGGAAGACGGTACAGCCAGTTTCCAGGTGATGCAGGACCAGGGTGGCGAAGGCATCAACCACTGGTATCGCGTTATCTTGAAGGAAGGGCGGAACCGTGAAGTAAGGCGGATGTTCGAACACTTTGAGCTGACGGTTTCGCGCTTGATGCGGGTTCGGTTTGGCATGCTTACGCTGCCTTCGCGTCTGAAACGAGGCCAATATTACGAACTTGATGAGCGCGAAGTGTTAACCGTGCTGAAATGGGCTGGCCTGAATATGGCTGGCCGTACGCCAGACCGTTGAGCAAAAGTTGAACATGAACAAGGCATTTACCCGCGAAAACGAAGGGGATGAAGATGAGGCGCTGCCGGAAGATTTGCAGTTGCCTCAATCGACCAAGAACTACATGACGCCAGGCGGCTGGGAGCGCATGCGCGAGGAGTTGCACAGTTTGGTCACCAAAGAGCGTCCCGCCTTGACCCAGATGATCAACTGGGCAGCGGGTAATGGTGACCGCTCGGAAAATGGCGATTACATCTATGGCAAGAAGCGCTTGCGCGAGATAGATCGGCGCATCCGCTTTCTGACCAAGCGCATGGAGAATGCCGAGGTAGTCGACCCTGCGATGCGGGAAGCGACTGACCAAGTCTTTTTCTCGGCTACGGTTACTGTCCTGCGTGGAAATGGCGAAGAGCAGACAGTGAGCATCGTCGGTGTCGATGAACTGAATCTCGACAAAGGCCATATCAGTTGGATTTCACCGTTGGCCCGCTGCCTTCTAAAAGCGCGTGAAGGCGAGGTGGTGGTACTGCGTGGGCCGGGTGGTGTGGAAGAGATCGAGGTATTGGCAGTGATGTACGTGGATTTGGGCTAAATCGCCTCACCTTTCTGGCCAATTTACTTTTGTGGCGTGCAACAAACCCATTTCGTGCTAAAAAAGTCTTCCATAACAGGGGGACTACAAGCCAAGTAGTGTGATGCGCTAACTGATAAGTGCCGCGATCAGCGTTGTGCAGCTGGGGTTCGTGAATAGACTCTACCAGATCAACGTGCACCATTAGCCGTTGCAAGCTTTCTCCCCTACGATAATCAATAACTGATGTTACGCAGTGCATACGCTAACCTGTCGCAATGAAGAACAAAGAACTCGATTTGTACACCGACTATTTGCTGAGCACGTTTGGTGCGGCGACAGCAACGGGCTTGTCGGCGATGGTAGGTGGTGCAGTGAGCCACGACCAGGTGACGCGTTTTTTGT
>NZ_PDZH01000046.1 GCF_002735695.1 Chitinimonas sp. BJB300 | reverse complement strand
GCCTGAGCATCAAGACGCAGAAGAACCCATTCGCACTTTGCCGCAAGTTACTGATCAACGCCTCCCGCGCGGCTTATGATCAGTTACAGCTGCTTCTCGCAGCTACTGCGTAACATCAGTTATTTAGAGAAGCAAGGGGTAAAGCTGGATCGTGTCGTGACCGATACGCAGAATCTGCCCAAGCTTCTATCTGGTCGTATCGACCTATGGGTGGCAGGCGCGAATAGCGGCCCCTACAAGGCGGCACGCGAAGGCTTGCAGGGCAAGATAAAGTCGGTATTGACTGCCGGTGACCCAAAAGACAGCCAGATGTACGTCGCGTGCAATCCGTCTGTATCGGATGACACAGTGAAGAAACTCAACGATGCTGTCCATGCGATGGAAAAGGACGGGACCTCAGCCAAAATTGGCGCCAAATACAAGTAATACTGATTTGGCAGGGGACGGCTGGGGGGATGTGTGCAGATTATTGTGTTGCACACTATTTACTTGGCCGGTGATTTTATAAGGATGGGGGCTGTGTATAGCCTCGCGGTGCTTAGATTGTTCAAGGATTATTATTAATCCCCAAGCTCTGTAATATAGTCTTTCGAAATTTTTGTAAAGAATCCTTCACTTTTCAACCTATCAATTGTCAGTTGTAATTTTTTTTACCTCTTCCTCGGTTACATCCGGTCGTGCTCGTATTACCCATTCAGCTTGGCCAATGGTTAAGAGTTGTGTAATCAGTTTATGCTCGGGTATTTTCCGTCATGCGGCTTGTAATGAAGGGGCTGATGAAAAAAAGCCATCAATTCGCCCCCACGCTACCATTCTTAATCATTGGCTTGATTTTTTTATGTCAAAGTATAGATGGGGGTATTTTAAAACCTCAATTGCAATCGCTGGCATAGGGTGCAATGGCCACCACTTCCGCTATATTTCCGCCATCTTGGGGCATCGCCCTGCGATTCAATGGTCCTTAGCCGCTACGATAGGCGATGCAATGGCATCGGCGTTAAGATCCGACAAAATTCGTCGGAACCATTATGTTATCCATCCAGCTTCATCCCGCTCGCTTTCGGCAACTTGGCAGCCAGTTTTACAGCGAAGTGGTGGCCGAGCCGCTGCCAGCAACGCAACTCCTTGCATGGAATAGTGAACTTGCTGCCAGCATGGGTTTGCCTCTGGACGTCAACCAGATTCCCAATGCAGCGGATAGCTTTGCAGGTAATCAAGCCATTGCCGCCGAACCGCCAATCGCCACGGTTTATTCTGGACATCAGTTCGGTGTATGGGCCGGGCAGCTTGGCGACGGTCGCGCTATGTTGCTGGGTGAGTTGGCCGGGCAGGAAATTCAGCTTAAAGGGGCAGGGCAGACGCCCTATTCACGGCGGGCAGATGGCCGTGCCGTGCTGCGGTCCAGTATTCGTGAATATCTTTGTTCTGAAGCCATGCATGGCTTGGGTATTCCCACGACCCGGGCCCTGGCCTTGGTTGCCAGCCCAGAGACTGTCTGGCGCGAGACACAGGAAACCGCTGCGGTGGTGACCCGCGTCGCGCCATCGTTTCTACGCTTTGGCCACTTCGAGCATTTTTACTACCTAGGTAACCATACTGCGCTGAAAGCGCTGGCGGATTTCGCCATCGCTCACTATTTCCCTCACCATCGCGATGCCGCTAACCCCTATCAGGCGATGCTGAGCGAAGTCGTGGCGCGCACGGCTGAATTGATTGCCGATTGGCAGGCGGTTGGTTTTTGCCATGGTGTGATGAACACCGACAACATGTCGCTGCTGGGCTTGACCATCGATTACGGGCCATTTGGTTTTCTGGATGGATTCGACGCCGGCCATATCTGCAACCATTCGGACCACAGTGGCCGCTACGCGTATGGGATGCAGCCTGAAGTTGGCCTGTTCAACTTGAACTGTCTGGCCCAGGCGCTGTTGCCTTTGCTTGACCGCGATGAAGCGATTGCGGCTTTGAAGCAATACCAAGGCGAGTTTGAAACCGCGCTGGCCGAGCGCTTTCGCGCCAAGTTGGGTCTGGTTGATGAAGCGCCTGATGATTGGCAGTTGTTCACCCGCCTTTTCGACCTGCTGCAAGCTGGGCATACTGACTGGACGATTTTTTGGCGCGCCCTTTGCCATTTCGATATGACCAGTCTTAACGAACCGGTCCGTAACCTTATGGTTGATCGGGATGCTTTCGATGCCTGGGCGTGGGACTACAAAGTGCGCTTGGCCTTAGAGGGCCGTGATCAGGCCGAGCGGCAAACGGCCATGTTGGCTGTCAACCCCAAGTACATCCTGCGTAATCATTTGGCGGAACAAGCCATACGCCAAGCCAATGCCGGTGACTTCAGGGAGATAACCCGATTACAAACGTTGTTGGCGCGGCCATTTGATGAACAGCCTGATTTTGAGGCTTACGCAGGGTTGCCACCAGACTGGGCAACGGAGCTGTCGGTGAGCTGCTCGTCTTAAAGTCGATGAAACAGTAGGGGCGAGTGATCTGGCCGACCACTCGCCCCAACCCTGCCAATCGCCGATGAAACCATCAACGGTTTGAACAAGGCCGAGGTCATCCACCGGCGATGCCCGTGGTAAACCGGTGAAGCTGTGGAGCTGGCTACGTTGGAATGGGTGGCCTGGTTCAACCACGACCGCCTGCTCGAACCCATTGGCTATATCCCACCAGTGGAAGCTGAGGCAAACTATTACTGGTAACTCGCTAAAACACTTTAACGAAATAGCTTCCTCAAAACCCGGGGTGGTTCAGTATTGGTATTCGTCGGGGAAGCGCGACTTCTACCACTGGGTGGGGGCAATGCCGATATCACAGGCATCGAGCGCCAACAGGTGCAGGGCATTCTTGCTGCGAATACGGGCACGGTCGTCCAGGGTTACTGGAGGCTGGGTCGAAACCGATGTCGGCCCCTTTCTGCGCGGTAGAACAATTCGCAGAAGTGGATTAAGCGGGTGTTGGGAAAGATGTCTTTCACAAACAGCGATTCGCCCCAACCCGGGTGGGCAATCACCACATCAGGGGTAATTAATTAGAATGTGGATTTTGCAAGGAATTTACTTGCAAGTTGTAGCAGAAAAAGCGATAGAAAACCGGCCATTTCCCGCAGGCGAATTGAGTGATGTAATCCTGGCCTGGGGCGGTTTGTACATGTGGCGATGTGTGGATTTAGAGGATGGGTAAATATCGTCAGTGCCCCCCATTTTTGACATTGAATTAAGCATTTATCGAACTCTGCTAGCTGTGGAAATCCCAGGTGCGCAGGGGGCGGCTAGTCGTTAGCATCGCGAACTTTCTGATTACAGGTAAGTTTTGCGTAAGCAAGACAGGATTGCCATCATGAACCAACCGCATTCCCGCCCATTGGCGGTGCTGACTTCGCTGTTCTTTATGTGGGGTTTGATTACCTCGCTGAATGACATTCTGGTGCCGCATTTTAAGGCGATGTTCTCGCTGACGTTTGTGCAGGCCATCTTGGTGCAGTCCTGTTTCTTTAGTGCTTATTTTGTCGTCTCGATGCCGGCCGGCTGGCTGTTGCAGCGCCTGGGGTATCAACGCGGCATTATCATTGGTTTGTGCACTGTGGGTGTGGGTTGCTTGATGTTCTATCCAGCAGCCAGCTTGCGTGCCTATCCTTTTTTCCTGGGCGCGCTATTTGTGCTGGCGTCAGGGATTACTTTGTTGCAGGTAGCGGCGAACCCTTACGTTACCTTCCTGGGTGCGCCTGAAACGGCATCGAGCCGCTTGAATCTGGCCCAGGCGTTCAATTCCCTGGGTGCTACCTTGGGCCCGTTAGTGGGTGCGGTCACGATTCTCGGCGTTGCTGACCACACTGCGGCTGCGGTGAATGACCCGAGCAGTGTGCAAGGTCCTTACTTGGTGTTGGCGGCTTTGCTGTTTGTGTTGGCGGCCGCTGTGGCGCTCTTTCGTTTGCCCGATGTACGCAAGATGGGGTCAGACACAGTCTCGAAGGCATCCAGCCAACAACCTGTTCGTAGTATTTGGTCGCAGCGCCATTTAGTGTTGGGCGCCGTGGGTATCTTTACCTATGTGGGTGCCGAGGTGTCGATTGGCAGCTTTTTCGTCAGCTTGATGAGCGACCCGGCCAATGCTGGCTTCAGCCACGCTACTGCGGGTCGGTATCTGGCTTTCATCGGGGGCGCTGCCATGGTTGGGCGCTTTGTAGGTAGTGCGCTGATGCGTAGTGTGCCGGCCAGCCGTGTGCTGGCTTGCGCAGGGATGATCAACGCCATGTTGATCGGGTTGGCAATCTGTATTGGTGGCCCTGTGGCGATGTGGGCTTTGCTGCTGACTGGTTTGTTCAATTCCATCATGTTCCCGACGATTTTCTCGCTGGCACTGGAAAGCCTGGGCGAGCGTACGAGCCTGGGTTCGGGTGTGCTGTGCATGGCGATTGTGGGCGGCGCGGTTGTGCCCTTGTTGCAGGCTATGCTGGCTGACCATATGACTTTGCTGGTTACATTTGTGGTGCCACTGGTTTGTTACCTCTTCATTGCTTACTACGGCACGCATGGTTATCGCCCTTTGGCTGTGGCGACCAAGCCAGACAATAAAGGCGCGTTGCCACAAAGTGCTTGATTTAAATCCTATGACGACCGCTTTGGGCTGATAAAGCCAACCGCGTGCGTTTTGGTGAGCAAACAACACCGGCCTGGCGCCGGTGTTGTTGTTTCTGCTTACCGCGCTTTGAAGCTGGTGGCGCTCATAAGTTCATAAGTGGGCATGCACTGTGGCCCGTTTTACGAAAATTTTTGGGAGGCAGCAGGGCGTCCGCTCGTGGGTTTGTTGTGAACAGCCATCACCTCATGGCTCTATCTGCAAGCAATACGGCAGTGGACTTGGAACCCATCCACAATCTGGTCTGTGTCCGGAATGAATACCTGCTTCGCCCGTGATTTATACGCCTTATTTTGGTAGGGCGTTTAGTCGTGGCGTACGAAGCCACATTCACGGATGCCGGCATGCATTGATTAAAAGGAAATTGATTTCCAAGCCCAACCCAATTTGGAGGCCCCTATTGTGACCATTCGTACACAACACACACGCATTACCCTGGCGTCCCGCCCACAGGGTTTGCCCACGCTGGAGAATTTCCGTTTCGAGCGCGGCACGGTGCCCCAGCCCGAGGCGGGGCAACTGCTCTTGCACACGGTTTATCTGTCTTTAGACCCGTACATGCGTCTGCGTATGAACGAAGGGACATCGTATGCCCAGCCTGTAGGCATTGGTGAGGTTATGGTGGGTGGGGCTATTTGCCGAGTCGAGGTGTCTTTACACCCTGATTACCACGCGGGCGACTGGGTGCTGGCTTACACCGGTTGGCAGTCGCATGCCATTTCAGACGGGAAGGGATTGCGCAAGCTGAATAATCTGGAGCGCCCCTCCTTGGCATTAGGGGTGCTTGGCATGCCGGGTTTCACGGCATATCTGGGTTTGCTTGAGATTGGCCGGGCGCGCGAAGGAGAAACCGTCGTGGTTGCGGCGGCTACCGGGGCTGTGGGTGCTGCGGTAGGCCAAATCGCCAAGCTTACAGGGTGTCGTGTGGTGGGTATCGCCGGGGGCCCGGACAAATGCCGTTATGCCGTGGAAGAACTGGGTTTTGATGCCTGTCTGGACCATAAGGCCCCACAGCTTGCAGCAGCGCTTGCCGCTGCATGCCCTCAAGGTATTGATGTTTACTTTGAAAATGTGGGCGGCGCTATTTTCGACGCGGTACTGCCATTGCTCAATAAAGATGCGCGCGTGCCGGTTTGTGGGTTGATTGCCCATTACAACGACACCGGATTGCCGGAAGGGCCGAATCAGGTGCCGGCGCTGTTGAGCACCTTGTTGACGAAACGTATCAGCATGCAAGGTTTCATCAACTTCGATTATGAAGACCGCTACCCAGCGTTTTTGCAAACGATGGGTAACTGGGTAAAGCGTGGTGAGGTTGTCTACCGTGAAGACTTGGTGCCAGGTTTGGAGCAAGCACCCCATGCATTCATTGGCATGCTGAACGGGCGGAACTTCGGCAAGCTCATCGTAGCGGTGAGTTAACGCTTGTGATGAGCTGGCGAACTTTGCTGCGGGAAAATCGGAAGCTCATTTAGAACCTGTTCAACGCCAACGGTGTGTAAGGCGATACGGAGTCGAGAAGACCTATGGAATGCTCATTTACAATAACTTAATGCTGCTTCCTCCGTCGTTTTCGTCTTATCTCGCTTTAGCTTATCAAACTTTGAACAGGTTCTATGCCGAGGCTGCTGCGCGCAGCAGCAGTTCGAATTGTGCAGCCATCGCTGCGATTTCGTCCTTGCGGTCTACACCATTGATGATGCGGCGTGCACCTGCATAATCGGGTGCTTCACTGGGCTTGATATAGTCGGATAGCTTCTTGCCGGTAAACCAGCCCTCGCGCATGCCGCGTGCGCCAATCGCGTAAGCAATACTTAATTCCATGGTGAGGTCGGGTTGTTGGACCAAGCTATCGGCGGTGAGCGTCAGTTGGCTACCGCTGTTTAGTTTGAATTGCATGCCCGCCAGTTTTTTGCTGGCCTTACGGTAATTTACTTCCCAGGTGATCTGCACTAGGCCACGTCCGTAAAAACCGGTTTGCCAGTACACATTCTGGCTAGCCCATTCGCGCGGCCGCGTTTGGCTGTTGAAACGTTTTTCCTTGATGGGGGCAAAAGTATGATTGCTCTCCCACCTTACCGTCGCTAGGAAATAGGCTATTTCACGGATCTGAGCAAAGCCTGGGTCAGCTTCGATCAAGTCAAGCAAGGCGGTAACAGCCGCTTGGCGTTCTGGCGTCAAGCTTAGGTTGGTACGGGCACTCCAGTCAGTAAAAAACACCTTGCGATTGAATTGCATATCTCATTTCCTAGCAATTGATAGCGCCAATGTCGGCGGGTTATTTGACCAAACCGGTTTGTCAAAATGCTGTTAAACAGAAAAAGATATTACTTATATATAGTGTGGTGACAGCGCAACCTTTGGTTGCGTTGTAGACCGGATGAGGACTTATTTCTTCTCCGTAGAACCTGTTTAAAGTCTCGCGAGCTAGGCAAGACAAGGCGAAAACAGTCGAGGAAGCGGCGTTTACAAGTGGTAAATGCACATTCCGAGAGTGTTTTCAACGCCGTGTTGCCGGCGCGTAGCAGAATTTAGACAGGTTCTTAGTTCAAGCCGAGTTCGCGTAATACAAACGCATAGTCGAACGCTATTTCCTTCAGCCTGTCGAAACGGCCGCTTGCCCCGCCGTGGCCTGCGCCCATATTGGTCATCAGCAGAAGCGGGTTCTGGTCGGTCTTGAGGGTACGCAGCTTGGCGACATACTTCGCCGGCTCCCAAAACATGACTTGGCTGTCGTTGAGTGAAGTCTTGACCAGCATGGTGGGGTAGGACTGGGCGCTGAGGTTGTCGTAAGGCGAATAGGCGCGCATCCAGTGGTATTCGGTTTTCTTGTTTGGGTTACCCCATTCCTCGTACTCACCTACCGTCAGCGGCAGGCTAGCATCCAGCATGGTGCTGAGTACGTCTACAAAAGGCACCTGTGAAACGACAATCTTGAAAAGGTCGGGACGCATATTGCTCACCGCGCCCATCAGCAGGCCACCTGCGCTCCCGCCTTCAATGACCAACCTGTCACTGCTGGTATAGCCCTTGGTAATCAGGTGTTCCGCGCAGGCGATAAAGTCGGTGAAGCTGTTGATCTTGTGCTGCATTCGGCCCGCATCGTGCCACGTCTTACCCAAATCACCACCGCCACGGATGTGCGCCACGGCAAAAGTGACGCCGCGGTCTAGTAACGATAACCGGCTGGATGAGAAGTACACATCGTTGGGTATGCCATAAGCGCCATAGGCGTCGAGCCACAGCGGCGAGCTGCCATTGCATACCTTACCTTTCCGATAGACCAGTGAAATGGGTACGGGGACGCCATCGCGCGCGGTTGCCCAGATGCGTTCAGTCATGTAATTGACTGGGTCGAAATCGCCCAGCACAGGGCGGCGTTTCAGCAAAGTCTGTGTACGCGTCGCCATGTGGTAGTCATACACGGTGCTCGGTGTCGTCATCGACTCGTAGCTGTAGCGATAAACTTCGGTATCCCACTCTGCATTTGCCTCCACGCCAAGGCTGTAGACCGGTTCGCTGAATGCCATGCCATGGGTCGCCTGGGTGCGAAGGTCGGTGATAACCAGTTGGTTCAAGCCATTGACGCGTTCGTACTGCACCATGAAGTGCTGGAACAGGTCGATGCCTTCGAGCATGACATCTTCGCGTGCCGGCAATACTTCTAGCCAGTTCTCACGGCCGGGGTTCGTAATTGGTGCTGTCACCAAGCGGAAATTACGCCCGGTGTCGTTGATGCGGAGGTAGAACGCATCGGCACGATGGTCGACGTTGTATTCGATCTGTGCCCGGCGGCGCGCCAGCACGCGCCAGCGCCCATTGGGCTCGTCGGCTTTCAGATAGCGGATTTCACTGCTGGTAAGGCTGCCTATCTGTTCGATCAGATAGCCATTGCTCCGGGTGAGGTACACGTCCAGGCCAAAGCGCTCGTCTTTTTCTTCATGGACCAACTTATCGACAGATTCGCCCAGCGTATGTCGCCAAAGTTGGTTGGAGCGTTTGGTCTGTTTGTCTTCGGTGGAATAAAACAGCGTACGGCTATCGAGCGCCCAAGCTGCCGAGGTGACGCGATCGCGCTTGAATGGCAGGAGTTTGCCGCTGCGCAGGTCTTTGATCTGTAGTTTGTATTGGCGAAAGCCGGTGGCATCGGTGGAAAACGCCAACATGTGCCCATCGGGGCTGACTTCGAATTCGCCGACCTCCATGAAGGTTTTACCTTTGGCGAGTACATTGATGTCCAGCAGTACCTGCTCGGGCGAGTCGGCCCACCCGCCGTTGGCGTCAATCGGTTTGCGGCATAGGAGCGGGTACTCCCTGCTGGCTTCAAAGCGCGAGTAATAGTAGTAACCATCCAACTTGTAAGGCACGGAACTATCGTCTTCCTTGATGCGCGCTTTCATTTCCTCGAAGAGTGATGTCTCGAAGGGTTTCAGGTCGGCAGTCATGGCCTCGGCATAGCTGTTCTCGGCCTGCAGATAAGTGATGGTTTCTACGTTGTCTTTGTCGTGCAGCCAACGATAATCGTCATCACGGGCGTCGCCATGAAGAAATCGAAATTGAGGTTGTTTGGTGGCAATAGGGGTCGTGGGTTTTGAAGCAGAGAGGACGGTTTTTTTGTTGGCAGCCATGGCAAGCAGTTTCATTTAGGGCAAAAGGGGGCAGGATAACGAAGCGCGGCATGATGTGCTTGAGGAATGGTGCGCGCGAGATTGGGCAGGATGATTGCAGTATCTCGCGAACTTGTGTGGTGTGTTTGCCGCCAAGTTCACGGCGCGCTCGCTACAGATAGCCAACAGGTTCTAAGATGGATTTTGGTTGGGGCATCCCAGCACGCGACAAGGATAAACAAAATGCACGCAAAACCTTGGCGTGGTATGGAATAGGGATGGTGGCTGGATGGCACAATAGCGTTACCGAAGGGGCCGTCGCCATGTCGCGCCTCGCTCCTATTGGAAAGCGTGAAAAGCGATTTCTGATGTCTTCAAATCTAGCGTAGTCAGGAAAGAGCATGAACAAAATCTACCCCAGCGCCCAGGCGGCGCTTGCCGACCTGGTCAAGGATGGCCAGACCATTGCCGTAGGCGGTTTTGGCTTATGTGGTATTCCCGAGGCGCTGATTGGCGCGCTGCGTGACAGTGGCGTGGGAAATCTCACGGCGATATCCAATAACGCCGGCGTTGATGGTTTTGGCCTGGGCCAACTCCTGGAAACCCGCCAGATCAAAAAGATGGTGTCGTCTTACGTGGGTGAGAACAAAGAGTTCGAACGTCAGTATCTAGCTGGGGAGCTGGCTTTGGAGTTCACACCGCAAGGCACCCTGGCGGAAAAGCTGCGTGCCGGTGGTTGTGGTATCCCTGCTTTCTACACTGCCACGGGCTACGGCACGCTGGTGGCGGAGGGTAAGGAGACACGCGAAATCGATGGCAAGATGTATGTGCTTGAACATGCCCTGACAGCGGATATTTCGTTGGTGAAGGCCTGGAAAGCCGATAAGGCGGGCAATCTGCTGTATCACCGAACTGCGCGCAACTTCAATCCAAACGTCGCCATGGCCGGTAAAGTGACGGTGGTGGAAGTGGAGGAAATCGTCGAGATCGGCAGCTTTGACCCGGATGACATCCATACGCCCGGCATTTACGTACACCGTATCGTGCTGAATGCCAAGCCGGAAAAGCGTATTGAAAAACGGACTACCCGCGAAAATCCGAATGGTTGATAACCGGTCCCTGGCCTTGCTGTGTAGCGTTTGTGCGCTGGCAGGGTAAGTGAACGGGTTTTTAAGGAGAAGAAGAATGGCTTGGAGCAGAGAACAAATGGCCATCCGCGCCGCACAGGAATTGCGCGATGGTTACTACGTCAACCTAGGTATTGGCTTGCCAACGCTGGTGGCGAACCACGTGCCGCAGGGCATGGAAGTCTGGTTACAATCAGAAAACGGCTTGTTGGGCATTGGCCCCTTTCCGGCGGATGCAGAGGTAGACCCCGATGTCATTAACGCCGGTAAGCAAACCATCACCACCTTGCCCGGCTCGGCGATTTTCAGTTCAAGCGACAGCTTTGGCATGATACGGGGTGGCAAGATCAACTTAGCCATCTTGGGCGCGATGCAGGTAAGCGAGAAGGGCGACCTTGCCAATTGGATGATCCCTGGCAAGATGGTCAAGGGCATGGGCGGCGCCATGGACCTGGTGGCGGGGGTTGGCCGGGTGATCGTACTGATGGAGCACGTGGCACGCAAAAAGGATGGTACGGTCGATGCGAAGATCCTGCCAAAATGCACCCTACCGCTGACCGGGCTGGGCGTGGTCAATCTCATCATCACCGACATGGGTGTCATGGAGATCAGTGAGAAAGGGCTGTCGGTGCTGGAACTGGCACCGGGCGTGACCGAAGCGGAGATCGGCGAAGCAACCGCGGTGAAGCTGGACTTTTCGCCGCTGCGGGCCAAACAGTCAGCCTGATACTGTGAACTTGAAGGGTTGGGTGTGTACCTGGCCTTTTTCATTTCATGGCAAATGGAAAGCGGCGGCTACCTCTTTGTCTACCGGCTAACCGCGATTGAAGGCGATGCGAATGGCGGCAGCGGTTTCAGCAATGCAATCAACAAGTTGCTGGTGTAGCGCAATATCGGGGAGGGCTGTGCCGGCTTGCTTCAGCACGCTTTCCCATACCAGGGCGACATCCGCCAGGCGTTCTGCCCCCAAGGTGCTGGCGGTGCCTTTCAGGGTATGCATCTGTCGGTAGGCATCCTGCTGCGCGCCGGTACTCAGCAATTGTCCGAGTTTCTCCACCTCATGGTTCAGGTCATGTAGAAAATCGTCTACCAGCGAGTCGAGCAGCATACGGTCGCCACCCAGGCGTTGCACCGCCGCTTCCAGGTTGAGCAGGGGAGGGGTGATCGCACTGTCCAATGTGGGTTGAGTGAGTGGCTTGGCGTGGTCTGCACCGTGTAGATGATGCAGGATGGTGGTGACGAGATACCCTAACTCAAATGGTTTGCCGATATGGTCATTCATGCCGGCTTCCAGGCAGGCATTGCGGTCGGAGGACATCGCGTTGGCTGTCATGGCAATGATGGGTAGGATATTCGCATTGATGGTCTGCCTTATTTCACGTGTTGCCTGGTAACCATCCATGACGGGCATTTGTAGATCCATCAGGACGATATCAAAAGCTTTCGGCGAATCGGCGATGGCCTTTACCCCCAGCAAGCCATTGTCTTTGACCGTGACTTGCGCCCCTTCGGTTTCAAGTAGGCTTTTGGCAACCTGCTGATTGATGGGGTTGTCCTCTACCAGCAGCACATGGATACCACTAAGCCGTGAAGAAGCAGGCTGCGCCAACACGGGCATTTCATGGTTGGCGTTGTTACGCCGGGCGTTGGCCTCCCTGATGACATCGAGCAGCATGGACGCGGTGATCGGTTTGACAAGAAAGCCGTCCAGCAAAGCTTGATCTGCTGGAGAGCGTTGCGTCAGCATTTCCGAACTGTGTGCGGTTTGCATAATCATCAGCGGAGGGGCATCGCCTACCAACGCATGCAGGGCGCGGCAGGTATCCCAGCCGTCCATATCCGGCATGATCCAGTCAATGAGCATGACATCATAGTGCTCACCCGCCTGTATACACTGTTGCATCAGGTCCAACGCCTGCTTGCCGCTTGCTGCCAAGGTTACTTCCCACCCCAGATGCTTGCCCATGCTGGCAAGGACGGTACGTGCTTTTTCGTTGTCGTCGACGATTAATACATGCAGGTGCGTCGTGGGCAGTGGATCGAAAGCAATGGTGTTTGCGAGCGGAAAGCTGAGCGAGAAATGGAAGTTGCTGCCTTTGCCCACCTCACTTTCCACTTCTATATGCCCGCCCATGAGCTGTACCAGCCGTTGGCTGATGGCCAGTCCAAGCCCTGTGCCACCAAATCGGCGGGTTGTGGATGCTTCGGCCTGTTGGAAGCCATGGAATAGCTTGCGCTGCTGATCGGGGCTGATACCGATACCCGTGTCCTTGACGGCGAAACACAAAGTGATCTGGGCGTCGTCCTGTTTCTGTATCGATACCTGAATCAATACCTCGCCTTGTTCTGTGAACTTGACGGCGTTGCCTGCAAGGTTGATGAGTACCTGATTAAGCCGGACTTCATCGCCGACGAGTTGATACGGTAGGCGTTGGGGAAGGTCGAACAAGAGTTCGACTGGCTTGGCCGCCTTGGAGCCTGTCAGGATCACTGACAGATGCCGGAACAGGCTGTCGAGCCAAAATGGTTGCGGATCAAGCTCCAGCTTGCCGGCTTCCACCTTTGAAAAATCGAGGATGTCATTCAGGATGTCGAGCAATGAATGCGCCGCCATTTGCGCTTTACTGGTGTAGTCGCGTTGCGTATTGCTGAGCGCAGTGTGTTGTAGCAACTGCAACATCCCCAGAATGGCATTCATGGGGGTGCGGATTTCGTGGCTCATATTGGCCAGGAACTGGCTTTTGGCTTGGTTGGCTTGTTCGGCCATGTCTTTGGCGGCAACTAGATTCGCTTCAAACTCCTTACGCAGGCGGATGTCTTGGGCGACCCCCAAAAAGCCGACCAATTCCCCCCCATCGGTACGCATGGCGGTGATCGCGAGGGAAACCGGGATATGGGCGCCATCCTTGCGCACATAGGTCCATTCCCGCTCCTCGGGTACACCGATGAGTGGATTGGTAATGAATACGTCAAATCCTTCAATCGGACGCCCGATTGCTTGGGTAAGCTCAACACCGCGCGCCGCCATTTCTTCGGCGAGGTGGAAGATAGCCGGTGTCTGCCGGCCGACCACCTCCTCGGCTTCGTAGCCCAGAAGGCGTTCAGCCCCATCGTTGAACAAGGTGATTTGGCCGGCTTTATCGGTCGCGATGATGGACAGCACATTCGCGGCATTCACCACTGAACTCAGCAGATAGCGCGATTCCTCGATGGCTTCGGCATTCTTGCGTCGCTCGGTGATGTCCTGGAAAGCGCCCACCAGGCGAACCGCTTTGCCGTCTTCAAATTCCGCTTCGCCCACCGTCCGCACCCAGATGGCTCGACCGGTGGCGGTAATGAATGGCAGTTCCAGGTCCCATGGCTCGCCGTTTTCGATGCTGCGGTGAATGGCGGCTGCGATGATGGGGCGTGCATCAGGCGCATAAAACTGGATAATGGTTTCCAGCGTGGGGGTATAGCCCGGCGGTACTTCGTGGATCTTGCAGGTCTGGTCGGACAGGGTGGGTTTGTCGGTCAACAGATCGATTACCCATGAGCCCAGCCCGGCGATCTGCACGGTGCGCTCCATCCAGGTCCGGGCATCTTTGACGGCTTGTTCCGCCAGTTTGCGTTCAGTGATATCCATTTGGATGCCATACACCCACTTGGGTTCGCCGCTGTCGGTCCGGCTGTTCAGCTTGCCCCGATCAAGCACCCAAACCCAATGGCCATTCTTATGCCGCATCCGCGTTTCACATTCGTAATATGGTAACTCCCCCGAAAAGTGGCGTCGCCACAGTTCGCTGATGCGGGACAGGTCAGTCGGGTGCACCAGTCTGCACCAGGTATTGATATCCACCGGCATGAGTTCTTCAAGCGAGTAGCCGATGATTTCTGCCCACCGCTCATTGAAACGCGTCTCACCGGTTTGCACCTGCCATTCCCACGTGCCTATATTGGTGCCTTCCAGAATACGGGCCAGCCGCTGTTTTTCTTCGATGAGCGAGATTTCGGCGCGTTTGCGCGCATCAATATTGAGGTGTATCCCCGCTATCCACTCCGGCTTACCCTCCGCCGTACGCGAAATCACTTGCCCGCGGGATTGCACCCACTGCCAATTGCCGGCGCGGTTGCGCATGCGAAATTCAGCTTCGTAGTCGGGTGCTTGGCCGGCAAGGTGCGCTCCTAGCCGCGATTGTGCTTCGGGCAGGTCATCGGGGTGGGTGAGGCTGATCCAGGTGTGATGTGAAAGGTCTTCGAGGTCGATCGCGGTATAACCGAGCATTTTGAGCCAGCGCAGGTTGAAATGGGACTCGCCGGTTTCAACATGCCACTCCCAGGTGCCGGCATCCGTACCCTTGAGTACGTTCTCCAGTGATCGCCTTTCTTGCGCCAATTGCTGCATAGCCTGTTTGCCAAACGTGATGTCCACGCGGATCGACAGGTAACGATTGATTTGGCCGTCCTCGCCACGCATTGGTGTAATGATCGAGTCAACCCAGTACAGGTCGCCCAGCTTGTTGCGATTGCATACCTCGCTGCGCCAAGCATTACCTTGGGTGACGGTAGTCCACATCGCTTGCCAGAACGCCTTGTCATGATGGCCGGAATTGATAATGCGATGGTTTTGTCCCAGCAGTTCATCCTGCATATAGCCGCTGATACGGCAAAACGCATCGTTGGCTTCGATGATGCGGCCACCTCTGTCGGTCACCGAAACAATGGCGTGGTCCCGAATAACCTGATTGAGCGCATTGCTCTCGCGCAATGCCAATTGCAGCTGCATTGAGGCCGATCGTGCCGTGGTGATGTCTGTTTCGATGGCCATGTACCCAGTGAATTGGCCGAGTCGATCCTGTAGCGGCTGCAATTCGACATGCGCCCAGTATTCACGGCCTTCCTTGGTCTGGTGCAATACTTCGCTGCTGACGCTTTGATGCGCGTCGAGTTGGGCCCGCATCAAGGCAAGGGTATGCACATCAATGTTGGGTGACAGCAGAAAATTAGCGGGTGTTTTACCCATTACCTCATGAGGCTGGTAACCGGTAATGCGGGAAAAACCTTCATTTACCCAGACGATCTGCCGTTGGGCATCGGTAATGAACACGGCGTTGGTGGTGAATCGGGCCACCATGGCCAAGCGTTCCACATCCGCGGTCATCTTCTCGGCGAGCCGTTCTGCGCGTAATCGGCTATGCATCAGCAGCCAAAATATCAAGGTGAAGAACAGACTCAACATCACCCCACAAACGGCAACGATTTGAGATGTCGGCGAGCGGACTGCAGTATCGAATAGTGGCGTGGTCTGTATACGCAAGCTGAGTTGGCGGCCCCCAATTTCGATTTGATGTACCTGCTTGAAACGAGGCTCATACTGTTGTTCTGGTGCAACGCTTTTAGCGTTAGGCTTAGTTGAGAGGCTGCCTGCAGGGCGTGCACTATCGAAGACCTGATTCGTATTTGTTGGTAGCGCACCGTCGAAAAGCTCGACAGTCAGCTCCTTTGCAGCCGTCTCATCGACGTTATTGAGAATTTCAGCCACCACGATTGGTGTATATACAAGGCCTTTGAGCTTGGCTTTACGTTCATCCTCGGTTTTCGGCGTGATATCAGACTGATACAAGGGAAGGATATAGAGATAGCCTAGCCGGGCGAAGGTGTCTTGAATCAAGGGGATGCTGTGGGTAATCGATGGTTTGCCTGTACGTATGGCGCGCTCTATTGCTTGGCGTCGATATGACTCCGAGCCCAGGTCGAAGCCCAATGCAGGGCGATTGGACTCGATGGGCTCAATGTAGCGAATGACATACAGATCATTGGCATCGCCAGGGGTGGTGAGCGTAAACCCAGGTTGTTCATGCCGCTCGGCGGCTTGAAAATCAGAGATTTGGTCACGCGTAAGCCGTTGAATAAAGCCAAACCCGCGGATACCCGGAAACTCCTGTGGCAGATTACGCGCGGCGACATAGGCTTTGAATGCGCTGTAGCTTGGCTTGCCTGTGGCTGCCATCATGCCCTTCGCACCCATCAAGCCGTAGTGGGGAGTACGAAAACGGCGATCTATCTCGGTGACCAGACGCTCGGACAGGAATTGGTACCGATTCGCTGCGTTTTCGGCATCGAAAGTGTAGGTTTGTTGCACACTCAGATAGGTGAGTACCCCTCCCAGCAGCAAGATGGCAGCCGACCATAGCCGTGACCAAAGCATGGCTTGCCTGGGAGGGAGTCGAAAAATGTGCCGCATTGATCACCTGACTGCTGGAATGGCATCACATGAAAGCAATGTAGCAGCTTGATCTACCAATGCAGGGACGGTAGTAGGGCGTGCTGGTAGAGACGAGACTGCAGCGGGGGATTCAGCGCTTGGTCGTAGTTCGTTGCGAGGAGAAATTCGGCACTGAAGGGGAATAGGACGTAGGATGAGCAGGAAGCTCGGTTCAAAGCGCTTTGGCTGTTAGGCGTGTTGTAATACAGGCTTTGGACTCGACGTAAGCCTAAGAGAGGATCGCGCGACAAAATGTCGACCAGTGCATTGAAAATGCAGGTGTGTCAGGTAATTAAAGCAAAGGGCCGGCTTACGCCGGCCCCGAAGGCCAGTGATGATTCAACGGGCAAAGCCGCAGAATACATCCCGCATCATGCTGACAACTTCCAGCGTCCTTGGGTCACCAACGCGGTAATAGACCCGGTTGGCATCCTTACGGGTTCGCAAGACGCCTTTTTCGCGCATGATAGCCAAGTGTTGTGAAATATTGCTTTGCGAAGTACCGACCGCATCGACAATATCTTGAACACTTACTTCCTTATCGCCCAGAACACACAGGATCTTCAGCCGTAGCGGGTGAGACATTGCCTTCATCGCACGGGAGGCCTGTTCGATCTGTTCGTCGTCCTCGATTAAGTGGTATGCCATAGCGAGCTATTTTTTATTGGATAGTGGTGCAGCATACATGCACTGCGCAGGTGCCGGCATGTTAAACGTGGCCCAAAGCCCGCGCAACCGCGTATGTCGCGGTAAAATGTGGTTCGTCTTCAACGAAACGTTGGTACACCTTCTATGACTACCGTGACGCCTGTCCTTCTCCTTATTCTCGATGGCTATGGTCACCGCCTGGAAGGCGCAGACAACGCTATATTGCATGCGCAAAAGCCGCATATTGATAGTCTAATGGCGGAATTTCCCCACACGACCATCAATGCTTCGGAGCAATTTGTGGGTTTGCCGGCAGGGCAATTTGGTAATTCTGAAGTCGGACATTTGAATATCGGAGCCGGCAGAGTGTTGCAACAAGACATCAGTCGGGTCGATTGTGATGTGGCAGACCAGTCTCTGGGCAGCAATCCGGTGCTCAAGCAAGCCATAGATACGGCAGCGGCTGCTAAGACGACGCTGCATATATTGGGTTTGGTGTCCGATGGTGGGGTGCATGCCCATGAAAGCCATATTCATGAGCTGATCCGCGCGGCACACCAAGCAGGTGTGGCGAAGATCGCCGTACATGCTTTCCTGGATGGCCGCGATACTCCCCCGCGCAGTGCCGAGCGTTATCTTGGCCGCCTTCAAACGGTTTGCGATGCGAACCCCGGCGCGCAAATCGTCTCAGTGGTGGGACGCTACTATGTGATGGACCGTGACAAGCGTTGGGAGCGCGTTGAGCCGGCTTATCGTCTGATTGTCGATGGCGAAGCCGAATATGTGGCGGTGACCGCGCAAGAAGCGCTGGCGGCGGCTTATGCACGGGGTGAGAACGATGAGTTTGTCTTGGCGACGGCGATACGCCCGCATGGCAACCCTAGCCGAATCGAGGATGGCGATGTTGTGGTGTTCATGAATTTCCGTGCCGACCGCGCCCGCGAGATCACGGTTGCCATCAATGAAGATAGCTTTGACGGCTTTGCCCGCCCGCGCCGTCCCAAGCTAGCCGTGTTTGCCACACTCACAAGTTATGCCGAGATCTACCCTTATCCGGTGGCTTACACAAAGCCCAAAGTACAGAACAGCTTTGGCGAATACATCGGCCGTCTTGGCCTTAAGCAATTGCGCATTGCCGAGACCGAAAAATACCCGCATGTGACGTATTTCTTTTCGGGCGGCGAGGAAAAAGAGTTTCCTGGCGAAGACCGTATTCTGGTCGCATCGCCCAAAGTGGCGACTTACGATCTGAAACCAGAAATGAGTGCGGTGGAAGTGACCGACAAGATTGTCGAGGCGATTGAATCAAAGCAATACGCCGCCATCATTTGCAATTACGCCAATGGCGATATGGTGGGCCATACCGGTAATTTCGATGCGGCTGTTAAAGCCATTGAAGCGTTGGATGCATGTGTCGGCCGCGCTGTAGCAGCCATGCAGGCAATCGGGGGCGAAGTGATCATTACCGCTGACCATGGTAATTGCGAAGTGATGTGGGATAACGTGTCGGGCCAAGCGCATACCCAGCATACGACCGATCTGGTGCCCTTCATCTATATAGGCCGGAAGGCCCGCTTGGCATCTTCGGGTGCCTTGAAAGATATCGCGCCTTCATTGCTGGCCATGATGGGTATTTCACAACCGGCTGAAATGACAGGCCATTCGCTGATCCATTTCGCGTGATTCGCCGCCTGATTCCTTTGATTGCCGCTGCTGGCCTGCTGGTCAGCGCGGTAGGGGCTGCCCAGCCGGAAGATGACTTGCAGGATCTACGCCGCAAGATCGACTCGTTGAAGCAGGAATTACAGGCGAATGAGGCCACCCGCCATGATGCTGCAGATGCCTTAAAGTCATCCGAGCAGGCTATCAGTGCAGCCAATCGTGCGGTGGCGCAGCTTAATCGGGAACAGCAGCTGTCCGAAGCTGCGTTAGCCAATATCAGCCAGGATATCGTCAAGACCCGCCAGAATCTGGAATCCAATCGACAGCGTTTGCAGGACTTGATTCGATCGCGCCATCGCAACGGCCAGCATGAGGCGTTGCGCCTTTTATTGAACCAGCAGGATCCAAACAAACTTGCGCGCGATTTGCGCTATTACCGTTATATCGCGCAAGCGCAGTACAAGCTGTCGGGAGAGTTGAATGGGCAGCTAGATAAACTCAATGCGCTTGCAGAAGTCATCCGTCAGAAGCACGAGGTGTTGGTGCGTATTGCGGCTGAGCGAAAGCAAGCACGTGATCGGTTGAAGGCCGAACAAGCCGAAAAACAAGAAGTGTTGAGCAAAATAGCTGGCGAGATTGGTGAGCAGCGTAAGCAGATCAGCAAATTGCAGCGCGATGAAAAGCGTCTGACCCAGTTGGTTGAAAAGATCAACCGGATGATCCGCGAGCGTGAGATCAAAGAAGCGCGCGAGCGCGAAAAGCAAGCTAAAGCGCAGAAACTGGCAGAAGCGCGTGAAGCTGCACGCGCGGCAAGGGAAGCAAAGTCAGGCAAAAAGCCAAGCGAGGCTGCTGCCAAGCCAGAGCCGGTGGTCAAGCAAAACGATGCCTTGCCCGACAGTACGGCGGACGGGCGTCGTTTTGCCGAGTTGAAAGGTGAACTGCGTTTGCCTGCACGGGGTGAGGTTACAGGTAAGTTCGGCACCCCACGTAGTGAGGGTACGCAGTGGAAGGGAGTATTTATTCGGACGAGCGGCGGTCAGCCCGTCAAAGCGGTCGCTAGCGGTCGGGTAGTATTTGCGGATTGGTTACGCGGTTTCGGGAATATGCTCATCGTGGATCATGGTGGTGGGTATCTCAGCCTTTATGGCGCAGCCGAGTCGCTGATCAAACAGATTGGCGACAAGGTAACGGCTGGGGAGGATATAGCGACCAGTGGCAATAGCGGTGGAAGTGAACAAACGGGGATATACTTCGAAATACGTCATCTGGGTAAACCTCTGGACCCGCTCGCCTGGGCAAAATAGGCTGGCAATTATTCAACAGCAGCGTGTTCGAGCCGGCTGTTGGCAGGTAGTAAAAGGACAGTAATGCAAGCGAAAGCACAGAAATTCAGATTGCTTCTCATCGGTACAGGCATTGGTGTGCTGTTGACCGCTGGGGCCAGCGCACTGGCCGACAAGGAAAGCTTGTCGCCACTGCCTATTAACGAGCTGCGCGCCTTTACCGAGGTATATGCCCGCATCAAACAAGATTACGTCGAGCCGGTTGAAGATAAAAAGCTGATCAACGAAGCCATCAATGGCATGTTGACTGGCTTGGACCCGCATTCCGCCTACCTGGATGCGGAAGCATTCAGGGATTTGAAGGTCAGTACGACAGGCGAGTTTGGTGGCCTGGGGCTGGAAGTCAATCTGGAAGACGGATTAGTCCGCGTGATTTCGCCGATTGAAGATACACCTGCATTCAAGGCGGGTATCAAGGCAGGCGATTACATTATGAAGATCGACGACGCACCGGTCCGGGGCCTTTCCTTGAATGATGCGGTCGCCAAGATGCGCGGCAAGCCCAATAGCAAGGTTGTGCTGACGATATTGCGCAAGGGCGAGACCAAGCCTTTGGTGTTTACGCTCAATCGTTCGGTAATCAAAGTACAGAGCGTGAAATCCCGGATGCTTGAGCCCGGTTTCGGTTATGTGCGTTTGGCGCAGTTCCAAGAGCGCTCGACTGACGATGTGGCGCGCGCGCTCGAGAATTTATACAAGGAGAATAATGCGAACCTGAAGGGCCTGGTGCTTGATCTGCGCAATGACCCGGGTGGTGTATTGAGTTCAGCGGTAGGGGTGTCGGCGCTGTTCCTTCCCGAGAAAGCATTGGTGGTATATACCGAGGGCCGCGCCAGTGATGCAAAGGTAAAGTTGACGGCCAGCCCTGAATTCGGTGCTCGTGAAGGCAAGTTGCCGAATGGGGTGAAAGATGTACCGATGGTGGTGCTGGTGAATTCCGGTTCGGCCTCTGCTTCCGAAATTGTGGCGGGTGCCTTACAGGACCATAAGCGTGCTGTTGTTGTTGGCGTGCAGACCTTTGGCAAGGGATCGGTGCAGACTATCTTGCCTGTCGGGAAGGATGCTGCTATCAAGTTGACCACCGCGCGTTACTTCACGCCAAATGGCCGTTCTATCCAAGCCAAAGGCATTACTCCGGATATCGAGGTTGAAGAAGCTACGCTAAATGGGTTGAATAGCGCGGCTTTCCGGGTACGCGAAGCTGATCTTGAACACCATCTGACCAACCCGCAGGGTGAAGCAGTAAAACTGGATGCCAAGCCCATTGCAGCACCGGAAGTGCAGCCTGAAGCCAAGTTGGAACCTGCCAAGCAAAAAGGTATCGATAAAGCCAAGTCTAAGGAAAGTAAGCCCTCGGAAGAGGAAGAGCTGAAGCCGGGTGAGATTTCGCTGAGAAAGGATTACCAATTACAGCAGGCGCTGAATGTCTTGAAGGTGCAGCAGGTGGTACGTGCGAACACGGTGGTAATTAAATAGGCCGTTTGTATTTGGTTGTGCCTTTTCAGAAAGCCCGCAAATGCGGGCTTTCTGCATTTTGGGTGCTGTAGGGCTATAACATCAGGTAGACGGGCCTCGTGCACGTGTGCTGAGAGGGTGATCAAAATGCACGATACTAATTTATTCAAAAACCTTTACACCATGCTGGGGGAAGGCAAGCTCGATAGGGCCAAGTTCTTTGCCTTATTGAGTCGCACGCTGGTGCAGGAGGTTGGCTGCACACGCGCCAGCTTCTGGTTTTATACAGGCACTTTGCAGGATAGCGCTGTGTGTGAGGGGCTGTACGATGCCAGCGACGGCCAGTGGTCCAGTGGCATGACGTTGAGCGAAGATGATTTCCCCGACTACTTTACCGCTATGCGCGAGGAACGATTGATTGTTGCCAGTGATGCACGTACCTATCCCGCAACGGAGGGTTTCAACGATGCTTATTTAGAGCCGTTGAATATCTATTCCGTCTTGAATGCAGCAATTGAACTGGATGGTTCGCCACTGGGCCTCGTTTGTTGTGAAAACACAGTGCAAATCAAGGTCTGGAGCCAGCAAGATCTACAATATCTCCAGCAGGCCGCTGCAATGGTGGGCCTGGCAATGAAGAAGTTTGGCGGCTGAGTCTACATCGTCGATGTAGCGCGTATTTCGTTAAGTTGATGATACAAGCTTACTCAGCTGTGCTGAGGTGAGCGCCTATCGTCAATACGAATTCTGCTTGTCCTCCCTACGCTAACTGTGATTTCTATCGGCTTCCCGGGACGTGGAAAGCTGAAGTGGTCTATGTGCTTCGGTGGTTCTTGGTGGCTACTTGGTGGTTGCTTAGCGGGCGGCTTATCATCGTCCACCTCGTCTAGCCATTCACGTCACCCAAGCCATGCGCGATTTCAACCGAGATTTTTCTGATGACGCATTGCTGCGTTACAGCCGGCATATTCTGCTCGACGAAGTCGGCATCGAGGGGCAACGTAAGCTGGCTGCGGCAAGCATACTCATTGTCGGCATGGGGGGACTGGGGTCGCCCGCTGCGATGTACCTTGCCTCTGCAGGGGTAGGGCAGCTTTTGTTGGCAGATGCCGACACGGTCGAGCTGACTAACCTACAGCGCCAGATAGTGCATCGACACGACAGCTTGGGGCAGCGCAAGGTGACCTCTGCACAAGCAACGCTGGCAGGTATCAACCCCCAGATAACTGTAGTACCACTGGCCGAGCGCTTGCAAGGTGAGTCACTGGTGACTGCCATTGCCCAGGCGGATGTGGTGCTGGATTGTTCCGATAACTTTCCCACCCGCCACGCTGTCAATCGCGCTTGTTTTGCACAGGGTAAACCATTGGTCTCGGGTGCAGCCGTGCGTTTTGACGGTCAGTTCGCCGTATTCGACCCCCGCCAAGCAGATAGTCCCTGTTATCGCTGCCTGTTTGATGAAGATGGCGACACCAGCGATGGCCCCTGCGCGACATTTGGCGTATTTGCCCCCCTGGTAGGCATTATCGGCGCCATGCAAGCAGCCGAGGCATTGAAAATCCTGCTCGACATGCCCGGCATTCCGCTCGGTAAGTTGATGGTGCTGGATCTACGCACCCACGATTGGCGCAACCTGCGCTTTAAACGCGACCCTCATTGCCCAGTCTGTGCGAGCCGGGCTTAATGGAGAGTTCACTGCGCCTAGATTATTTAATGGCAAATGAATAAGTTACTGGCTGGCCTGGGCTGAGTTTTACGTAATACCAAGTTAATACATCATAATTACCAATATGGTTTGTATTTATAATACCGGTATTAGTGCAGCATACGGTTCCCAGTCTATGTGCGAGGGGTTTGGGAATCGGGATGTAAACCGGCCTAGCTATCCGGTGACCTCGCTCTTTCCCCTTTGGATGGAGACACCGTATGTACCCCAACTATAAGCAGTCCCAGCGCTTTGCTTTGCGTGGCGTTACCCTTGGCCTTGCTATGGCAGGCCTGCTGTATGCGCCTGCTGTACTGGCTGCAAATTGCGCAGCCACCTGGGCTGAAGGTAACACCTATACCGCCAACAGCCAGACTTCTTACCAGGGCAATAACTACAAAGCGCTGGTTACCCATACTGCTTATGTGGGTGCGAATTGGAATCCAGCGGCATCGCCTACGCTGTGGCAACCACAAGGTAGTTGTATTGGCGGCGGTGTCCCTGCTCCTGCGCCAACACCTATACCTACCCCTGTACCAGTACCTACGCCTAGCCCCAATATTTGCTACATCGCTTGGGTCGGGGCTACAGCCTATAACGGCGGGCAGCGCGTTACCTATGAAGGGCGCAATTACGAGGCCAAGTGGTGGACTCAGGGTGATATACCCCCTGCGAATGTGGGTGATGGTAAGCCATGGAAAGATGTGGGTGCATGCTCGGTGACGCCAACGCCAACGCCAACGCCAACGCCAACGCCAACGCCAACGCCAACGCCAACGCCAACGCCAACGCCAACGCCAACGCCAACGCCAACGCCGACACCGGGTGCGCGGCAGGTGGGCTCCTACTTTGCCCAGTGGGGCATTTATGGCCGTAACTACCAAGTGAAGCAGATCGAGACGTCGGGTTCGGCTGCGAAGCTGACTTTCTTGAACTATGCCTTTGGCAACGTCTACAAGAAGAATGGCGGCTATGAGTGCGATATCCAGTATCGCACCGAGTCGGGTAACGGTGATGGTGGCGACCCCTTTGCCGACTACAGCAAGGCCTTCCCGGCTGCGGCTTCGGTGGATGGTGTGGCGGACAAGTGGGATAGCCCATTGCGTGGCAACTTTGGCCAAATCAAACGGCTAAAGGCACGCTACCCAAACATCAGCCCGATGATTTCGCTGGGTGGTTGGACGTGGTCACGTTGGTTCTCGGCCGCGTCAGAGACCGACGCATTGCGTAAGCAGTTGGTAAAGAGCTGTGTGGATGTCTACATCAAGGGTAATCTGCCAGCATACGATGGTGCTGGCGGCGCCGGTGCCGCGGCGGGGCTGTTTGATGGTATCGATATTGACTGGGAATTCCCTGGTATACAGGGTTTTGGCTACAACACGGTTAGCCCGGCTGATAAGCAGAACTTCACTTTGCTGTTGAAGGAATTCCGCACACAGCTTGATGCTTTAGGGGCTACCACGGGTAAGCGGTACAAACTGACCGTGGCGATCGGGGCCGGTAAAGACAAGATCGATATGACAGAGCCGGCGCAGTACAGCCAGTATCTGGACTGGATCAATCTGATGTCTTACGATTTCCATGGTGGGTGGGATGCCAAGGGGCCGACAGACTTCCATTCGCACCTGATAAATGATCCAGCCAGCCCCAATGCGGCAACACCGCTTGGTGCAAGCTACAACATTGAGGGTGCGGTGAATAATCTGCTGGCATCGGGTACGCCTGCCAGCAAGATTGTGCTGGGGATTCCGTTCTACGGGCGGGGCTGGACCGGGGTAGCCAATACGAACAACGGCCTTTACCAAATTGCTACGGGGCCGGCACGTGGTACCTATGAGGCGGGTATCGAAGACTATAAGGTACTCAAGAATGCACCTGGACAAGTCTTTACCCACCCGGTTACCAAGCAAAGCTGGAAGTTCGACGGCAGTACTTTCTGGTCTTACGATACGCCGGCCGATATCCAGACTAAGATCGACTACGTCAAAGCCAAGGGGTTGGGTGGCATGATGAGCTGGTCATTGGATGGTGATACGGCAGATGGTGAGCTGATGAGCAAAATGGGTACGGTGAGGTAAGCCGCTTCCCATGTTGTTGGCAATACGATGAAGACCTCTCTCTAAAGGGCGGGGTTTTCATCGGATCACCTGTTTCATGATCGAAGCAGTTGTTGATTAGGAGGCAGCGTAATGCCCGAGCTGAGTAGGGAATGGCAAATATGGTTGAAGGACAACTTACAGCGTGGCTGCTCAGTTGCCTCAATGGTGGAAGCCATGGTGAGCGCGGGCTTCGATGCGCAACAAGCCAGTGCAGCCGTCGCGGCGGTCAGCGTGGGTAAAGATATACCACTCAAGGAATCAATTCGCCCCCCGGTTGGTGAGTACATCTATGACGATTGGCCGATAGCGCTTCTTGGTAATCGCATAGATGGCGGCGATGGTTGGGCCACGGTGGTGATGCGCTGCGAGAAGCCGCAGGCGTTGGTGCTTGATGGAGTGCTATCGGACAATGAATGCGACGAGGTGATTGCCCGTGCTAAAACCAAACTGCGGCGGTCGACCACGGTAGACCCATTAAGTGGGGAAGAGAGTGTCATAGCCCAACGCAGCAGCGAGGGAACCTTCTTTGCGTTAAGGGAAGATGACCTGATTGCCCGGCTTGATGCACGCATAGCCCGGCTCATGTGCTGTCCGGTGGAAAACGGCGAAGGATTGCAGATCCTCCGCTATGGCGTCGGGGGTGAATACCGCCCGCATTTTGATTACTTCCCTCCCGCAGACCCAGGCAGCGCGAAGCACATCGCCCAAGGCGGCCAGCGTGTTGCAACCTTGGTGATCTACCTGAGTGATGTTGACCAAGGCGGCGCTACCATCTTCCCCGATGTAGGTTTGACGGTAAATCCGCGCAAAGGCAGCGCGGTGTACTTTCGTTATACCAACAGCCAAGGCCAGATCGACCCTCTGAGCCTACATGGCGGTGCACCGGTTGAAGGCGGCGAGAAATGGATTATGACCAAATGGGTGCGTCAACGCCGTTACAGTTAGGACCGCTCTAAAGTCTGCAACGCGTCAGCAATATGGCGTTGAAAGCACCCTCGGAATGCTCATTTACTACTTGTATACGTCGCTTCCTTGGCTATTTTCGCTTTATCTTGGCCTAGCTCGCGAGACTTTAGGCTGGTTCTAGGTTATTCCCTATCCTTTATGTCCTTATTTTCAAGGTTGATCCTGTGCTCTCTATTCGCACATTTCTCATTTCACTGGCGTTATTGACTTTGAGCCTGGTGCCGGCACAGGCAGCTACGCAAGAAGAGGCACGGTCCTTGGCGGTATCTGATGTGCTGTATCCCGCTTCGCGTAATTGGCCTCTTATCAGCGCCAGCCCTGTACTTCCAGCTGACAAGCGAGTGGCGCTTAACGATGAGTTAGAGCGGGCATACCGGGCAGCACTCAAAAAGGAATTGGAGCAGACAGGTCGGGCAGCGCTCTCGGCAAGCGAGAACTTAGAATGGGCACAGTGCTCGTTTATTCAACGCGTTTTTGAGCCAACCGAAGCAACGACATTCCATGTTGTCGACGTAGACAAAGATGGTTTTTCGGACATTGTGTACACAGGTAGTGCGCTATGTTCCGAGGGTAGTGCGACAGTTATCTGGTATGGGACCAAAGATGGTTATGTTGTCAAACAGCCCACCAGTTGGCAGGTGTTACTGCTTCGCGTTGCACCGAATGGCCATGAGGTCATCAGCGTAAAGCAAGGGTGTTGTGCGATGCTGGCCGATATCTATTTCCAGGATACCGTGGATAATTTTCGACGAGACAGCGAGATTGCACTCCTTGCGAAGACGGTATTGCCATTAAAGAAATACAGTCATTCCCTTCAGTTCAAAGCAAAGCGTGCGGTAGCGCTTCGTTCAAGCCCTGAGCAAGTGGATGCGTATGACCGGATACAGAGCGAATATATTGAGCGGGCTGTATTTGGAAATATTGTAAGGAAGTATCTACCTGGGACCACAGGTACCGTTGTGGGCGAAACCACAAAAAATAATCGTCGGTGGTTTTTTGTCGTGATGGGTGAGAAGAATAATTTACTTGTCACGCATGACCCCTATGTTGGTTACCGCCCTCATACTGTTTCCGGCGCTGATACAGTTCGTGCCGGCTGGGTGCCAGCCGATCAGCTGACGCTAGTCCAAAAGTGAGGCTCAAGCAAAAATAACGAAGGCAAACGTAGGGTTTGCCTTTTTGCTGAAGCCATAGCAGCAGGGAGTTAACGCAAAGGTAGGTTGAGGGCTTCCCGAGCGTTGGTGCTGGTTTGAGCTGCCAACTTGGTAAGGCTGATACCCCGCAGCTCGGCTAATTCGGTTGCAATCCGACTGAGATAGGCGGGTTCATTGCGCTGTTTGTATGCCCAACTGGGCGAGATATCGGGCGCATCGGTTTCCAGCACGATGCTCTCCAAGGGCAAGTCGGTGGCGAGGCGGCGAATATTCAGTGCTCGCTCAAATGTAAGGCTGCCACCAAAACCCAGCTTGAAGCCCTGCTCGATATAAGCCGCAGCTTGTTGGGGGCTGCCGTTGAAAGCATGGGCAATGCCGCGGCGTACGCCAAAGCGGCGTAGCTGCTTGAGTACTTGGTCCTGTGACTTGCGTACATGCAGCAGGACAGGCAGGTCGAAATCGCGCGCGAGTTTCAACTGGGCGGCGAAAATATCAGTCTGTCGTTGTGTATCCAGCCCGGCAACGAAGAAGTCGAGGCCGATTTCGCCCACGGCAATCGGTTTTTCGTTGGCGATGGCGTCACGCAAAGTCAATAAGTGTTCTTCGCGGTGGGTTCTTTCATAGATGGGATGCAAGCCCAGCGCGACAGGGCAGCCATAACGGTTGCGCATGGCGAGTGTGCCAGCAAACGTAGGCAGGCTGATGGCTGGCACAATGATTTGGCTTATTTGTGCTTCGCGTGCTCGCACCACTACCTCGTCGCGGTCGGTATCGAACTCAGGGGCATCGAGATGGCAATGGGTATCGATGAGCATGGGAATGGGCAAAGAAAGATTCGTTTGAATTTACGTTGCGGCGCGCAGTATCCGCAATCGATAGATGTAGAAAACCCGCCATATGGCGGGTTTTCACTTAGAACCTGTTTACGATCTGTCACGAGCAACCGTCAGCAGGGTGAAGCGCAGCGCAGTAAGATCGTTAATAGGTTCTTAAACCAAAGCGGTTAAATCCATCACCTGCTTAATCCAGGTGTTCAAATAACGTCACTACTTTTTCCGCGCCTTGGGTCTGGCTGGCGATTTGAGATGCATCTGTGGCTTCTTGGCGCGTCAGCAGGCCGAGCAGGTATACCTGTTTGCGCTCGCTGACTACTTTGACATGCAAGGGGGAAAACTTGCCGGCCTCAACCATGCGGGCTTTGACGCGTGTTGTCAGGGCGGTGTCGCCGGCCCTGGCAGAAATGCTGGAAGGCAGCATGACAGCAAGTTCGTTGTATACCTTGCGTACATCAGGTGTCTCACGAGCAAGCTTTTCAATGGCTGCCTTGGCGGCATCGTCGGGTACTTCGCCACTCAAAAGCACAGCCTTGTTGTAGCTGGTGATGTTCACATGGGTATGGTTGCCAAAGCGGTTGGCGATTTCCTTGCCGATATTCTGTTCGACCTGCTGGTCACTCCACACGACGGCGGAAGTGCGGCGGTCTTGCGTTACGGCAACACCCGTGCCGACGCCTGCCACTACAAGTGGAAAGCAGGCGCTTAACTGGCTGGTGGCAATCAGGACAAGGGTGAGGTGAGACAGGCGTTTCAGCATTCGTTTTATTCTCCGTCAAGCAAAATGCAGTCGATTGCATCGCAAAGGCTATGAATCAACAGCAAATGGATTTCCTGAATACGGGCCGGGCGGGTAGCAGGCACATTCAGCTGGATGTCTTCACCGACCAAAAGTTCAGTGATCTTGCCGCCATCGCCACCGGTAAGGGCGATAACGGTCATTTGTTTCTCGTGTGCTGCATAAATCGCTTCAATGACATTTGCCGAATTGCCCGAGGGAGAGAACGCTAGCAACACATCGCCGGGCTGGCCAATGGCGCGCACCTGCTTGGAGAACACCAAGTCATAGTCGTAATCATCTGCAATGGCGGTCAGCGAAGCAGTATCGGTGGTCAGGGCAATGGCAGGCAAGCCAGGGCGTTCTTTTTCGAAGCGGCCAATCATGCGGGCGGCAAAATGCTGAGCGTCGGCAGCCGAGGGGCCATTACCGCAAGCCAGCATTTTATGGTCGCCCATCAGGGCGGTTACGACACGTTCTGCCACCACGGCAGTAGGGGCCGCCAACATTTCACGGGCATCTTCCTTCGCGGTCATGCTGTCGAGAAAGTGTTGGTTAATACGGGCAATCAAATCCATGTTTCAAATCTCAATGATGTTCTTCAGCCAGCGTGGTTCGGCAGTTCCATCGAGCAGGACGGCATCGAAGCGGCAGGGTGGGGTACGGCTGAGGGTAGCAAGGTATTGCTGGGCTGCAGCAACCAATTTAGCTTGCTTGCTGGCAGTAATGCTTGCCGCGGCATCGCCAAACCGGCCTACAGCCCGACTACGGACTTCCACAAACACCAGGGTGCCGGCATCGTTGGCGATCAAATCGAGTTCGCCCATGCGGCAGCGCCAGTTTCGCACAACGATGCTGAGGCCGCGCTGAACAAGATACGCTGCCGCGAGGGTTTCTGCTGCCGCTCCCTTGGTTTGTGACATGGCATTCCAAGACTGTATGTCTATAGCTGGGCAAAGCCATGTAACACGCAATGAGGGGGGCCTCAAAGCATGCAACCTGGCTGCGGGGGGTATTGCTAGTAGGTAACGGTATTTGGTGCCGCTTCAGGGTCGACAGTCGGCTCTGGTTCAGGTTTTGGTGTGCGAGGTTGTCCGCCAATCTCACTGCGAATCAACTCCCGGCTAAATTCGCCGCTGTCGGACATCCGCAAATTGCCCGTCACGCCAGCCAGCTCGATATTTGCTCCTGGTGCAGCCGTCACAATCTGCAAGCTGAGCCGATAAGCATCCAAGCCCAATGCATAGAGCCTTTCCAGATCGGGCGAGAGCGGTTTGCTTGCGTGTTTGAATTGCTGCATATCGTTATGGTAGGGGTCGAGCAACCACGGCATATCCACAAAGCGCACGCCCAAAAGGTCGTTATTCGCGACCGACATTCGCCCGAACTTACCGCTCCATGCGTGGGAGGTAGCGTAAACAGGTTGGTCGATACCCAGATAAGGGCGAATCAACCGCGCCTTTTTCTGGTCGGCAGCCATGAATACCGCATCTGCGCCCAGCGCACGCATATTTTCCTTCAACCTGTTGAGGCCATCCTTACCTTCGGTGAATTTCACTTCCATGGGTAGGGAGCCGCTGATGCGATGCCATTCATTTGAAAAGGCGTCACGCGTGCGTTTTGATAGTGCGCCTTCGGTTGCGATCAGCAGAGGTTTGGTGCTGCCATCGGCTTGCATCAGTCGCGCTAGCTGGCGGGCCTCTGCTTCAATCGATAAACCCAAGCCATATAGATTGCTGACATTATTGATACCTTCCAGGCTATTGAGCGCCAGTACAGGTATCTCAAGCCCGCCAAACTCGGCCAGCTTGGCGATTGCCCCGCGTGTAAGCGGTCCAATCACGCCGATTGCACCATTGGTCAAAGCCTGCTGATAAGCCGCCAACGCGTCTTCATCGCGCTCGGTGGTAGGGTAAAGCCGCAGTTTGGGCGTAAGCTCGTCTCCGAGTTTTTCTTCGCCGGCCAGGGCCCCCAACTGCACCGCCTCTGCCGGGCCGGCAAAGGATTTGGACTTGGTCGGCAAGATCAGCGCGATATGCGCCTGCTTGGCTGGTAAGGGGGGCGGTGGTTGTGGTGTGGCTTCTTCCGCACTGGCCGCACCTGCCAGGCCAAGGTAGAGTAGCGCCGCCGTAAAAACAGCAGTCCAACGAGAAGGAATAGAACCGTGCATGGCGAGCCGTGGTTGATAGATCGACCTGCATTATATGTGGTGGCCACGCCTATCGGGAACTTGGCCGACCTAACTCCGCGCGCGCGCGCTGTTCTTGCCCAGGCAGATGTCATTGCCGCTGAAGACACACGCGTGACCGGACAATTGCTGAAACACTTCAGCATAGACACCCGAATGATCTCGCTGCGTGAACATAACGAACGCGAAGTGGCCGACAAACTGATCGAACGCCTGCGCGCGGGCGAAGCAGTTGCCCAGGTATCGGATGCGGGCACACCTGCCGTGAGCGACCCTGGCGCACGTCTCGTGCAAGCAGTGCACGCGGCAGGTTTTCGTGTTGTGCCTGTTCCTGGTGCATCGGCAGTGTTGGCGGCGCTCGCTGCCGCGGGCATGCACTCGCCGCGTTTTCAGTTTCATGGCTTTCTTGAACCCAAGACCACAGCTCGCTGTAAGGAGCTGGAAGCCCTGAAGCAGCTACCGCACACCGTCGCTTTTTTCGAAGCTCCACACCGTATTGCTGATAGCTTGGCCGATATGGCTACCGTGTTCGGGCCTGATAGGGTCGCCGTCGTATGCCGGGAGCTTACCAAGACGTTTGAAACCATTCGCCGTGCCCCATTGGGCGAGTTGGTTACCTGGGTTGCCGCAGACAATAACCAGCAGCGGGGTGAATTGGTGGTATTGGTTGAAGCTGCACCCCGCCAAGTAGATGATGCCGCCGCCAGTTTCGACAGTATCCTGGTTCCTTTGGTTCGAGAGCTTCCTCTCAAGCAAGCTGTTAAATTAACAGCAGAAATTACCGGCGGTAACCGCAATACTCTCTACGAACGTGCACTGCAGCTAAAAGAAGATGCAAAAGACAGTTGACCGGCGGTAAACAGCTGGGCATAATCCGCGTCCTCACTCAGCCCGGGTGATGAAATTGGTAGACGTAGGGGACTCAAAATCCCCCGCCGCAAGGCGTGTCGGTTCGAGTCCGACCCCGGGCACCAGATACAAGTCCCTAGCAGTCCAGGGAAATCCAGAAACCCGCATAGATACTAGCTGTGCGGGTTTTTTCTTGTCCAAGACCATCCTAGGACTTCCTCCTACAGCCACGTTTTTTGCGCCCCCGCTTGTGTCCCTTCTCATCAAATTGATTGAAAATAGGGGCACAAAAACCAATTGAGTTGTTTCAACTGTAGGGACGCAAGATGCTGCGAAAGCTAGGAGCCAAGCAGCTCCGAGATATTGAGATAAAAAATGCAAAGCCTGCTGAAAAGGAATACACCTTAGCGGATGGCGAAGGGCTTTTCTTGGTTGTTACCCCAGAAGGACGGCGGCGGTGGCTGTACCGATTTCGACTGCACGGCAAGGCCGGCAAGCAATGGCTTGGTTACTATCCAGACACGGGCTTAGCAGAGGCCCGTAAAGCCCGCGACGGCGCTTTGGAGAGGGTTGTAAGCGGGGTTGACCCTAGAATGGCTAGAAAGGCCGAGCGTGTGGTTCGTGCTGCTGAAGCGGCTAATACCTTTGAGATGATTGCCCGCGAATGGCACGCATCCCGGCTTGCTCGCTGGTCACCTGACCATGCTGCCAGGGTGCTTGAGTCGTTAGCGGCGGATGCATTCCCCATTTTGGGCCAGTTGCCCGTTCTACAAATCACCGCCCCCTTAATTCTGGCAACGGTTCGTAAAATCGAAAAACGAGGTGCCATAGAAACCGCCCAGCGCGTACTTCAGCGTATGGGGTGTGTCATGCGATTTGCCATCGTCACCGGGCGTGCCGAAATAGACCCGACTCACCGCCTTGCCGAGACCCTAATAGCCAAGAAGGTTGAACACCGCCCAGCTTTACCACGCGAGGAACTGCCGGAGTTCTTCCGCCGTCTGGAAATTGAGCCGCTACGCCATCAGACCAAAATCGCGATGCGCTTGTTGATGCTGACAATGGTACGTCCTGGCGAGTTGCGCGGTGCCCGCTGGGACGAGTTGGACATTGATGCCGCTGTTTGGCGTATTCCTGCTGAGCGCATGAAAATGCGGTCTCCGCATATTGTCCCGTTGTCCAAGCAAGCAATCGGGCTGCTAGAAACGCTCAAGCCGCTTACAGGCCATCGTCAATTGTTATTCCCTGCTCAAACTGACCTGTCTAAGCCAATTAGTGACTGATGTTACGCAGTAGCTGCGAGAAGCAGCTGTAACTGATCATAAGCCGCGCGGGAGGCGTTGATCAGTAACTTGCGGCAAAGTGCGAATGGGTTCTTCTGCGTCTTGATGCTCAGGCATTCAAG
>NZ_PDZH01000045.1 GCF_002735695.1 Chitinimonas sp. BJB300 | reverse complement strand
GAAACCGGGCGATGTGCATCAATTGGAGGCAGATTGACCTCAACTGCTCCAACCGCCCGGTGCGGACCCGCATGCCGGGTGGTGTGGCAGGGGTCGGCCAGAACATCTGGTCGCCCCTATGCCGATTGACCGTATGCTTTTCAAACTCCACCCGCTCGGCTGAACTAAGCAGCACATAAGGTGTCTGGATCAGCTTATCCGGCAGGCCTAGCTTGCCAATATCGTGCAGCAGCCCTGCCACCATGATTTCTTGCCCATCCGTATCGCTTAGGCCTAGTTCGTGCGCTATTTTCCTGGCCAGTTCGGCTACACGACGAGAATGGCCGGCAATCACACCACCTCGTTGCTCAATCAGGGCAGTGAACACCTTGATGGAAGTCAGAAAGCTCTTTTTCAGGCTCTCATGCGCTGTACTCAACAAGCCCATGGTGCGCTGTACTTTTGCAGTACGCTCACGCACTTTCTCTTCAAGGCTGCTATTCAGGCTCTGTAATTCGCTATTCTGCTGCCTCACCAGCGTTTCCAGGCGCACTTTCTCGTCACGCAAAGCCTTGATCGCCAAAGCGTCTTTCACAACGCTGGTGAATTCCTCGTCATTCCAGGGCTTAAGCAGGTAACGATAGATTTCGCCGCTATTGATGGCGCGAATTGTGTCGGTAAGATCAGCATGGCCGGTAAGAATAATGCGGACCGTATCAGGCCACCTGGCCCGGACCAACGTGAGCAACTCAGCACCGCTCTGCTCCGGCATGCGCATGTCGGACACCACGAGGTCAATCGCGCTCTGTTCAAACAGGGCAAGCGCCTCGTGTCCGCTGTTGGCCGTAAGAATGCTGTAGGGGCTGCTATGAAACAGCCTACGCATGGACGACAGTATGTTGGCCTCATCATCGACAAACAGAATGACCGGCCTTACGTCTGCGGTTTTCACTTCCAGATCAGATGGCGGTGTTACTTCCATGTCAAATGACTTCCGGGTGCCTACTCATTTATTAGCGCTGCGCAGAGTATTAAAGATATGCCGTACGTGGGTAATTGCAACTCCTGGCGGCATTTAGGCTCTGCTATCCATTTGGGCCCATCGAATTAGGCATATTGTTATATCCCTCTACGGGGTATTCATTCATCCACTTCAACCACCAACCATTTAGCTAGAGTATCTTAGATGAGGGGGATTGCTGGTCTAAAGTAACAATCAGAGGCGAAGTCGCCAAGTGCACCTGGCGGACTTCAGCCCACCATTGGGGGAATACATGAACGACAAACAAACGTTACATGTACTGCTGGTTGAAGATTCAAGAACCTATGCCATGCCCGTCAAAGAATTTATTGAAGACAAGGGGCATCGCGTAACCCATTCACGATCCGGTGAAGATGCCGTGCAATGCTATTTGGAAGAGTTACCCGATGTCATCCTGATGGGTGTCATAATGCAGGGTATCGGGGGGATTGAAGCCACGCGGCTAATAAGGCAAATCAAAACAGATCGGTGGGTATCGATCATCATGATGACGTCGCTGGAGGGGACCGAATCACTGATCGAAGGTTTGGAAGCCGGCGCGGATGAGTACCTGATAAAGCCCATTCGATTCGATGTATTGGATGCACGGATACGGGCTTTGCAGCGGATTGCCAGAGTCCAGCATTCTTTGCAAGACGTCAAACAGCAATTGGTACAGACTGAAAAGATGGCGTCCATCGGCCAACTGGCGGCGGGTATTGCACACGAAATCAATAACCCTATCGGTTTTGTCTACTCCAATATCGGTTCATTAGAACGATATCTTTCTTCTGTATTCCAAATGTTGGATACGTATGAGCAGATTTCCGCCACTATGGCAGATGAGCATCAGCTCGCTCAATTGGCCAGCCTGCGAAAAGAATTGGATATTGAATTCCTCAAGGAAGATATCCCTAACTTGATTACAGAGTCAAAAGACGGCATATCGCGCGTCAAAAACATAGTACAAGACCTCAAGGATTTTTCGCATGTAGATGACAGCTTAGATTTTAAGCTGGCCGACTTACATAAAGGCATTGATTCAACGCTGAATATCGTCAGCAATGAAATAAAATACAAAGCTGAAATCATCAAGGAGTATGGTGTACTACCTGAAGTCGAATGTGTGGCTGCCCACTTGAATCAAGTGTTCATGAACTTGGCGATCAATGCCGCCCATGCAATAGGCGAAACGCGCGGCAAGATTACGATTCGGACAGGCCGCAGTAAAGACAAAGTATGGATAACCTTCTCTGACACCGGCTGTGGCATACCGAACGATATCCGGTCCAAGGTGTTTGACCCTTTCTTTACCACCAAACCCATAGGCAAGGGCACAGGGCTTGGCCTGTCGCTATCGTACGGCATCATCCAAAAACACCATGGCACCATTGAGATAGAAAGCGAAGTAGGGAAGGGCACGACATTTCATATTTCCCTGCCGATTCGGCAAACCGGGCCCAATAACACTGCTGGAAATACGCAGTGATAATACACGACGCTTGTGAGTTGCAGCGAGTAATGCGACTTAATTATGCAGCCCAGTCATTCTCAGAAAGCAGCTGTCTACGCATCTTTTTCATGGCTTACATCAAACTATATGTGGGTCGGCAGTAATGGCCCTTATGCCACCCGTGCTGCGTGAACTGTATGCCGTTGTCTATGCTTTATGGTCATCCGATGGGTATTGCCTTGAAGCCAATGCAGGCTTTTATCATTTACTGGGCAGGCAACCCGACGATGGCTTAGTGAATGCTGCATTGTGTATGACCCATCCTGTTTTTTGCGAATTATTGGAAAAACCCGCTGAAGCGGGAGACTTGCTGTTTTCTGGATTTCTCACCTTCGTCGATAGCCATGCCCATGGGCATAGCATTACCGGCAAGGTCTATCGCCGCGGCGATCATATCGAACTGATTGGCGAATATGATGTGCGTGAAAGTGAACGCTTATTTGAATGTATTTGTGCCCTCAATGGCGTACTCGCTGCTAAGCAACGTGAAATATCAAGTACGCAGCGAGCACAAGCCCGGTTGTTGGAAAAACTAAAAGCCACTCAAAGCCAATTACTGCAAAATGAAAAGATGGCATCGCTCGGCCAATTAGCCGCTGGGGTGGCACATGAAATCAATAACCCTATCGGTTTTATCGGCTCAAATCTTTATTCGTTGGAAAAATATGCCCAAGAATTGCTACAGATATTGGATGCGTATGGTGCTGCCGAATCCTTGATTGCGCAAGAGCCTCAAACACTGGCGCATATACAGCATCTCTACCAAGCTTGCGATTTCCATTTTCTACGGCAGGATATGTCGCAATTGATTCAGGAGTCTCGCGAGGGTCTGAATCGTATTGAAGTCATTGTGAACAACCTGAAAGAATTTTCATTTACTCATACCACGGGGTTTCAAACCGCGCATCTACAATCAGGGCTTGATAGTACACTTAATTTGTTAGGCCCTATCCTAAGGCAGAAAGCCCATATCAAACTTGAATATCAAGACCTACCCCCTTTGATGTGCAATCTGCCTCAACTCAACCAAGTTTTTTATCACCTATTGATCAATGCCGCACAAGCCATAGAAACCCAGGGTGTCATCACGGTGCGTACTGGCTCGCACGACGACTGGGCATGGGTAGAGGTGGAAGATACCGGCATCGGTATTCCCTACCAGAATCTGAAGCGTATCTTCGAACCCTTTTTCACAACCAAACCCATTGGTACCGGTACGGGTTTGGGGCTGGCGCTTTCATGGGGCATTCTCCAGCAACATGGCGGGCGGATTGAAGTGGACAGCACCGTGGGGCAAGGTTCACGGTTCCGGGCCATCCTGCCAATCGAGAGCAGGCCTTAACTGCAAATACGCTGGATTGCCTGCACCCGCCATATAAGGCAATCTCGCGAAGTGACAATGTCGCCGCAAGCCTGTAAACCAAGCCTGAATTACGAGATGTCAGTGAATGAGTAAGTTGAACCAATACTTGGAAGCTGCCACCCGCGAGAACACGCGGCGCAGCTACGCCTCGGCAGTCCGGCATTTCGAAGTGGAGTGGCGTGGGTTCCTGCCGGCCACGGCAGATGCCATTGCCCGGTATCTGGTGGACTATGCAGGCAAGTTGTCGGTCAATACGCTCAGACAACGCTTGGCAGCACTGGCCCAATGGCATATTGACCAAGGCTTTCCCGACCCCACAAAGGCCCCGGTGGTACGCAAGGCGCTCAAGGGCATCCAAGTACTGCACCCGGCACAAGAGAAGCAGGCAACCCCCTTACAGATCAACCAACTTCAACAAGTAGCTGCATGGCTGGATATCGCAATAAGCCAAGCCAAAACGGCTGAAGATCAAACCGCTGTACTGCGTCACACCCGTGACAAAGCCTTGTTGCTGATCGGTTTCTGGCGTGGGTTTCGCGGCGATGAATTAAAGCGGCTGAGTGTGGAATTCATCCAGCTGTTGCCAGGACAGGGAATGCAATGCTTTCTGCCGCAGAGCAAAGGAGACCGGCAGCTACGGGGACGTACCTACCGGGTTCCGGCGCTGGCGCAGCTGTGCCCTGTCACGGCTTATGGCGACTGGATTGGTCTGGCCGGTTTGACCAGTGGTCCGGTTTTTCGCGGGATTGACCGTTGGGGCAAGGTAAGCGACACCGGTTTACACTTGAACAGCTTGATCCCACTGTTACGCCGGTTGTTCACGCAGGCAGGGTTGCTGGTACCCGATGATTTCAGCAGCCACTCGCTACGCCGAGGCTTTGCCGGCTGGGCAACCGCAAGTGGCTGGGATTTGAAAACCCTGATGGAATATATAGGCTGGCGGGACGTAAAGTCGGCGATGCGCTATATCGACGCGGCCGACCCGTTTGCAAACCAAAGCATGGCGGGCTATCTCGTGGCCACGGCGCAATAGCCACGGCCACACGCCAAGCCCCCCATTAGCTAATAGCCTGGCCGACTTCAGTCCACAACAAAGCGGCCAATCTGCGCATTCAACCCCAGCGACAACGTACTCAAGCGCTTTGCCAGGAAGTTGGCCGACGAGACCGAGGCATGATTCTCTTCGCTCATCTGGGCGATCCGTTCCACATTCTGCGCAATCTGGTCTGCCGCTACTTTTTGTTCTCGTATGGCATCGGCAATTTCAGTCAGGGTATTGACCGTGCTGGTCGATCCCTTGCGTATCTGGGCCATAGCCTCCGCCAGTTCACGCGCACATGCCACGCCAGTGTCGATTCTGCCGCTGGCGTCCAACATGCGCTGGCTGGCGCTGTCCGTATCGCGCTGAACCGTGGTGATCTTGCTGGAGATATCGATCGTTGCCGTGGTAGTGCGTTCAGCCAACTTGCGTACCTCATCCGCCACCACCGCAAAGCCACGGCCTTGCTCGCCGGCACGTGCCGCCTCAATGGCGGCATTCAGTGCCAATAGATTAGTCTGATCAGCAATGTCTTTGATTACACGCACAATGCCGCCGATCTCATCCGAGCGCGCATTCAGTGCCTCAATCGCGGTCGCTGCTTCGCTCAAGGCATCGGCAATATGGGCAATTTCATCTGCCGTGCGGCCGGCCAACTGCTGACCTTCCCCTGCCTGGCTAGCCGCATGATTGGCATCGCGTTTTACACTGTTCGCACTTTCCGACACCACGGCAATGCTGACTGTCAACTCTTCAATTGCCGATGCCACGGCAGCCGATGCAGCTGCTTGTTTACTGGAAGCGGTAGCGACTTGCTCCGAGATGGTATTCATTTCGTTGGCGGAGGTCGCCACTTCCTGAGCGCCCGTACGCGTTTCAATTACCAAGCTACGCAAGCTGTCCAACACACGACGGAAGGCATTCACGGTATGGCTGACTTCGTTGTTGCCCGAACTGGGTATGGCGACCGTCAGGTTATTGCCATCTGCTATCTTGCTGGCAGCAGCCTGAGCTTCATTCAGCGGCTGCCGAATGGAATGGGCGACGTAAGACGCGATGATGACGCCCACCAGAATCGCCAAGCCTGCCTGCACCCACAGTGCCTTTTCAGTGCTTGCCTTGCTGGCGGAAAGCTCATCCGTTACGTGGCCTGCACGTTCTTCGGAGTCTTTCACTATCTGGGTCAGGGTTTCTTCCATATCGTGCACAACGGGCTTATATGCCCCCATAGCCTTATTGGCGTCATTGGTCGTGGTGAGTGTCTTGCCAAGCTCTCCGCTGACTTTGACAAACCCATCGCCATATTTATCTATGTGACTAACCAACGCGGAAAGGCGGGTACGGGCTTCTGGCGGGGTAGTGGGATTGCTGAGCAAGACTTCAAACTGTTTCAGACTGGCTTTGGCCTTTTGAAAGGAGTCATCCCACTTCTCGCGGTACTCTTTGACCTTTGCGGATGACTCCACATTGATGAAACAGTCTTTCTCAAACCGACGCAGATTACCCATGTGATAACGGGTGTTACCTGCAATGCTGTTCATTGCAATATCACCCGTCACCAAATCTTTGATTTTTGAATACTGACCTTGTACGCCCAGCGTACCGGTAATGGCGACGGTTACCATCAATACCAGTAAAAGCGCAAAGCCAATGCCAATACGCAAGGCGAAACTAAGGTTTTTCATGATGGGGCTCCACGTCGCCCAAGATTATTAGCTTTGTTATCTTTGTGCCAAGGAGGGCAGGAACCTTGCACATGTGTTGCCCAGGCCGGGCATTACGGCCGCTCGTACATTGAGTTATAGACAGAATTGCATGCCGTGGTTGGCTCAGGCATCGCCAACATTTGCTAGAATCCTTGCCTTCTGGAAAACCTGGATTTCATCTTGCGCATCTCGCTTGCCCCTATGGAAGGCTTGGTTGATGCCCCATTGCGCGCCGCACTCACCCGCATTGGCGGCGTGGATTGGTGCGTCACCGAATTTGTACGCGTCACGTCCACGTTGCTACCACCGCGTTATTTCAAGCGTGTCGCGCCAGAATGGGCCAACCACTGGCATACACCGGCCGGGGTGCTGCTCAAACTGCAACTGCTGGGGTCGGACCCTGTTTGCCTGGCAGACAATGCCGCCAGGGCGGCTGAATTAGGCGCACCTGGCATAGACTTGAATTTTGGTTGCCCGGCCAAGACGGTAAACCGCCATCGGGGGGGCGCGGTGCTATTGCAGGAGCCTGACTTGCTTCATGCCATCGTGCGCGAAGTGCGTCGTGCCGTGCCGGCCTCCGTGCCGGTTACTGCCAAGATGCGACTGGGTTACGAAAACACCGATCTGGCGTTGGACTGTGCCCGTGCACTGGCCGATGGCGGCGCTGCCGAGCTGGTTGTACACGCCCGCACCAAGTTGGACGGTTACAAGCCACCGGCGCATTGGCATTGGATTGCGCTTATCAAAAAAGCCGTATCTGTGCCGGTCGTTGCCAATGGCGAGATATGGACAGTTGAAGACTTTCTGCAATGTCGCCGGGAATCGGGCTGCGAAGATTTCATGCTCGGCCGGGGGTTGGTGGCCCGGCCCGATCTGGCACGGCAGATTCGCGCCGCTGTCGCCGGCCAGCCCGCCGATGTGGTGGAGTGGTCTAACATGCTGCCGATTATCGGCGAGTTCCATCAGGGGTTGATTGGCCAGGGCGCGCCGACTTATGCACCCGGACGCCTCAAACAGTGGCTGGGTTATTTGCGCCGGAGTTACCCGGAAGCCACGGCACTGTTTCGTGAAATCCGTACCCAACAACAGATGAATAGCTTAGAACCAGTCTAAAGTCTTGCGAGCTAAGGCAAGATAAGGCGAAAACAGCCGAGGAAGCGAAGCTCACACAGGGTAAATGCGCATTCCGAGGATGTTTTCAACACCATATTGCCAATGCACAGCAAACTTTAGACAAGTTCTTACCCGCTTAACGGTGACTGCCTTTGGGGTCCAAACCGGCCTTGCCATGACCCATACCCCCGATGCTCATCCATGCCTTAACTGCGGTGCTTGCTGTGCCGCTTTTCGTGTTTCCTTCTACTGGGCTGAAGCATCAATGCGTAGCCTACCGGATGCGATGACCGAAAAAGTAAACGACTGGCACCTGTGCATGGCCGGCAGCTGGGCGCGCCAGCCGCGTTGCGTGGCACTGGAAGGTGAAGTAGGGAAGGCAACACGCTGCAGCGTTTATGATGCGCGTCCCAGCCCCTGTCGTGAAGTCCAACCGGGCGACAGCCAGTGCACGGCCGCACGGAATAAGCATCAATTACCACCGCTCATACTGAGCCAAGTAGCCCGATCCATTTTTCAACCGCTTGCCGAGGCAGTCAGAAGCAATGAGTGACATTCAGGAAATCGCCCCCTATGAGCAACTCGGTGGCGAGCTTGCCGTACGCCAATTGGTCAATCGCTTTTATGAAATCATGGATACCGACCCGGTTGCAGCCGGCGTCCGAGCGATTCATCAACCCGACCTGACCGAGGCTGCCGAGAAATTATTCCTGTTCCTTTCAGGCTGGTTGGGTGGGCCACCTCTATTCGTGGAGAAATTCGGCCACCCGATGCTCCGTGCGCGTCATCTGCCGTTTCATATTGACGAACGTATGCGGGATGAATGGCTGTATTGCATGTACCAAGCTATGGATGAGCAGATTGGCGATCAACCCGCATTGAAAGCCCATTTGGAACAGGCGTTTATGCGTACCGCTGACTTCATGCGCAACGCAAGGTGAGAGTTGTCCTGTTCATAGCACTTTGACATACGGAGCCTTTAAGAAACTCAGGAGGCTGGTCTCGGCTGCAAAGTAAAAGCTATAGACGGATAGGATGTCTATAATTATTAGGAGAATACCGATCCGGAGCGCGTTATTGTGCTTGTGCGCCTGCTGCTTTCCAGCCTACTGCTCATCAGTCTACCGGTAGTGGCCGCACCTTGGCTGGTCGCAAGCGATGAAGCCTTTCCGCCGTATGCCTATATCGACCCGATCACCAAGCAGCCGGCGGGGATGGATACCGAAATCGTCCGCGCCATCATGGACACCATGGAACAACCCTATGAGATAAAGCTCTACCCATGGGAGCGGGTAAAGAAAATGCTCGAATTCAAGCAGGTAGACATGGCCTACCAATTCGCCGGCACACCGGAACGAGCAGCCCAGTATCACCTGGTCGGGCCTATTCGACATGGCATCACCATCCTGATGGCGCGCCGAGACAGCGCGATTAGTTACCAGTCGCTGGAAGACCTGATGCCCTATACCGTCGGGACGGTGTTCGGATACTCGTATACAGAAGCATTTGACAAAGCGCCACTGAAGAAAGATTCGGGGGCGACGAACCCGCAGCAGCTGATGCAAAAGCTGATTGCCCACCGTGTAGATGTCGTCATTGGAGATAAGGCTCAGCTTTTGTATCTGGCGCGGGAACTAGGCGTAGAGAGGGATGTACGTACGGTTGGCAAGCCCCTGGCCGAGGTGCCGCGTTACGTGGGATTCCCTAAGGATGAGCAAGCCAAAGCGTCGCTATTTGCCGAAGGTCTGGAAAAATCCCGCCGCGACGGCACGTTGGAAAAGATATTGAACAAATGGCAGTAGACACCCCAACCATTTAGAACCTGTTTACAGATTCTTAGGCATAAGCACTGATCAGGGTAAGGGGATTACGTGCATCGCTGGCGGTCTGGTAGGTTTGTTCTACCTGGTCCGAGCGCTTACTTTGCGCAGCGTCCTGAACAGTGTTCTCTGCCTTCACTACCGTCTCCTCCTCGTCAGCAGCGCCTCCACCCTTCGCCATATCCTGCTGTGCCGACAATGCCAGATTTCGCGCCTGAGCCGCTACAGCCCTGTCCGCACCAGAGGGGTCTTTAGGTGCAAGTGCGGCACGCTCTATGGTTTTGGCTTTTTCGAGCGTTTCTGCCGGGGTGCGGCCCGGTGAGACATCAATGCTCACCTCTCCACCAATGGCGTAGTTCACGCCATCCGGGCCACGTTGGTAGGTATAGCTGGGACCGGAAGTGGCCAACCCACCTGCCGCGCTCATATGGGCAAGTTCATGCTGGCGTACCGCCCGATCACGCGCTTGCAACTGGCGAACCTGGGCGATTTCCTCTTCTGACAAGTCGGTGTCGTTTTTCTTGCCGCTTTGCGCCTTGCCGTTGGTAGAGACAGACGCACTGGACGTGGTTTCCAACGGCTGGGCGGGGCTGCACAGAGAACAAGTACACCCCGGCGCATGCAATGACATGCTGCTGTAAGCCATCGAGGCGCTACCGCCTGCGGAAACCCCGGAGACACTCATGGGTCTATTCCAATCATGCTGCGCGATGTAGACACGCTTTGCCTATGCCAGTTTACCCTTGCCATGATGGCGGCGACATGCCGAATATCGTGCAAGTGTTTGTTTTCACTAATTATGGACCCTGCAATGCAATATCTGTCATGACGCCTTTGCCCAGGCTCGCTAAACTGTCCCTCGTGCGCCGCTTTTCTACTCATTTCCCCGCTTGCTTGCTTACCCTGTTCCTGGCTCTACCGGCCGCCGCGACAGGGGTGGCTTACCGCGTCGAAATTGATGCCTCTTCTTCGTTCGAGAAGCTACTTCAGGAGAACCTGGGCATCATTCGATGGCGGGGCAGTGACTATATCGACCGTGAGCAGTTGGAGCGCCTGTATGAGGCCACCCCTCACGAGATCGAGAGCCTGTTGGCCCCGCTGGGCTATTTCAATCCGCAGATTACCGCCAGCATCACGCCCGAAGGTACCGGCTGGCTCGTACGCTTCAAAGTGCGCCGCGGCAACGAAACGCTGATCCACGATGTGGACTTGCAGGTTGAAGGTGCAATCCGGGACGAACCCGATTTTCGTCCACGTTGGGCAGAGCTTATCCAGGTTTGGCCGCTGCCCATTGGGGCGCGGTTCACCCAATCGGATTGGGACGCGGCAAAACGGCGCGGTTTGCAGGCATTGATTATTGACCGCTTTCCCACGGCAAAAATCAAAGACAGCAAGGCAGAGATCGACCCCGATCGCTCCGCGGCGGAATTATCCGCGGTATTTGATTCTGGCCCGCGCTTCACCTTTGGCCCACTCGAAATCAACGGCTTGAAGCGATATCCGCGCAAACTGGTCGAGCGCATGGTGACCTTTTATCCCGGCGAAGGCTACAGTCAGCAGAAACTGCTCGATTTTCAAAGCGCCTTGCAAAACACGCCCTATTTCACCTCGGTTTTCATGGACATGCCGCTCGACGCCAACCAACCGATTGATGTCCCGGTGCGCGTGGATCTGGTAGAAGCACCACCGCGAAAAGTGGATGCCGGTCTCGGTTTCGATACGGACAAAGGCCCGCGTGGCAGTCTGGGCTATCGCTATACCAATATCCGTGGCCTGGGATGGATAGGCACGACCGGGCTTGCGCTACAACGGGCAGAGCAAAGTTTCAATTTAAAGATTGAGTTACCACCCGATAAGAAGCGCTACATCTACTCCAGCGCTTACAATTTTGAGCACAAGGATGTCTCGGGGCTGGATACGTTGACGCACACCTTAGGGATACAACGCGCCCGCAAGCATGGCGACATTGAAGTTACGCAGGGTCTGCAATACACGATGGAGCAAGCCAAATACGCATCGGCGGATAACCGTGCGGAAAAAAAGAACCTCAACCGGGCATTGATTCCCTCACAAACCTGGACCCGACGAAATCTCGACAACCCCAACGACCCACGTAGCGGCACAGTAATGAGCTGGCAGTTGTCCGGTGCAACACGGGCGCTGTTGTCGGATGCAGACTTCGTGCGTGCCTATGGCCGTATCGCCTGGTACCACCCAGCGGGCGAGCGCGGACTGTGGCTATTACGGGGCGAAGCGGGGCAGGTAGTGGCGGACGATTCACAGAATGTCCCCATCAAGTCGCTATTTCGCACAGGGGGGACCAACTCAATACGGGGGTACAAATTCGAGAGCCTCGGTGTCAACGACGGCACCACCGTATTGGGCGGCCGGGTAGTGGCCACAGGCAGTGTCGAATACCAGCATAAGATCGTTGGCCGGTGGCGCGCTGCCGTATTTACCGACATGGGCGGCGCGGCCCAGGACTGGACCGACTTTAAGGCTTATCACGGTTATGGGGTGGGCGTACGCTGGATCAGCCCGGTCGGCCCATTGGCGTTGGATGTGGCGCGTGGGGTAGAAGCTAAACGTACCCAGCTGCACTTTTCGATGGGTGTGGGATTCTAAGGACCTGCCTAAAGTCTCGCGAGCTAGGGCAAGATAAGGCGAAAACAGCCGAGGAAGCGGAGTTTACAAGTGGTAAATAAGCATTCCGAGGGTGTTTTCAACGCCATATTGCCGACGCGCAGCAGACTTTAGACAGGTTCTAAGCGTAAGCCCCAATTTAATCATCCTGCCTATCTATCCAATGTGACCAAAAACCTTCGTCAACCGAGCCAAGTATGAATGAACCAGCGCACACGCCGGACTCACCTCCCGCGCCGCCAACCGAGAACAAGCCTGCCAGACGGCGTTTCCGATTTGGCCTTTTATGGCTGGAACTCTTTCTACTGGGCTGTATGGCGCTTGTGGCGGTAGTGATCCTGCTGGTCGTGAGCCCGCAAGGCACCCAGTTGTTGTTTCGGCTCGCCGACCCGTTATCGGGCGGCATGCTGCGGGTGGACCGGGTGGAAGGGACGCTCTGGCAGCGCCTTGTGCTGCATGACCTGCAAGTGAAAACCGCGCATCTCCAGCTGAAGCTCGATCGCGCCGAGTTGGTCTGGCAGCCATCGAGCTTGCTCGACGGCAAAGTACAGATTGAACAGCTTGTGCTGGGACGACTGCAGTTACACACCAAGCCCACTGATGAGCCGAGCACACCCCCTAATTCCCTGGTGCTGCCATTGCCGCTGCAATTACAGCAGGGCAGTTTGGCAAGCCTGATCCTCAACGACAAGCAGGTTCTGGCAGACGCCCTGATTCGGGTCGATAGCAATGGTCAAACCCATACGCTACAACTGTTACGCGCCAAGACACCCTGGTTCGCCGGCGATGGTGAGCTCAAACTCAGCGGCACCCGGCCCTTCAAACTGGGCGGCAAAGTACAACTGGTGGGTAGCACCCCCGACACCCCTTGGCAGCTGAACCTGCAACTGCGTAATAACCTGGAAGCATTGCAGCTCAGCGGCAATGGTGAAGGCCATATGAAGCCTGGTCCTGCACAGCAATTATTCCGGGCAGATTTCGATCTGCATCTAGCGCCTTTTGCGGACTCCACCTGGGCAATGCTAAAAAGTGGCGCCTTGCATATGAAGGCACTAGACCTGCAAACTCTGGCACCCAATCTGCCGCGCACAGCGCTCGACCTCTCGCTGCAAGCCACCCCGGCGGGCAAAGCAGTTTTCACCAAAGTCACCGTACACAACACGCTGGCCGGTAATCTACCCGCCGCCCGGTTACCCCTCGAAAGCCTTGATGCCGAACTGTTACTGGATACCCAACAAGTCACTATCCGCCAACTGACAGCCAAGCTGGCCGGTGGCAGTGTGGCTGTCACCGGTAATGCCAGCCTCGACAAGTTGAACGTACTCGCAACCCTGGCCAACATCGACCCGGTTACGTTGGGCGGGCCAGATTGGCCGGTATCCGGCACACTCGCGCTCAACGGTGCACCCGCCACCCCCCAGATAGTCGCAGCACTCGGTGATAAGCGTCTCTCTCTGAATTTGGAAGCCGCGCTCGAAGGCAAGGGTGACGCGCGCCAACTGAAGGCAAAGCGCCTGCTGATCAAACATCCAGATGGCCAGCTTGAACTGGCAGGCATGCTGGAGCTGGCAGGCCAACAGCGTTTTGACCTGCAAGGGAAGTTGGCTCAGTTTGATCCTGCCTCCCTCAGCCCGCTGGCGGGAAGACCCCTACCGGCAGGCGCCCTGAATGCCTCATTGAGCACACGTGGCAAGCTGGCTTCCGCCTTACAGGCAGATATCCGGCTGGAATTCCAACCCAGCCGGCTCAATGGTCACCCCCTTGATGGCCAACTCCGCGCAGGTTGGCGAGAACAACATATAGAAGGTGTATTGCTTTCATTGAATCTGGGTAGCAATCATCTGAATGCCAATGGTGCTTTTGGCCGGCCAGCCGACCGCTTGATGGTTGATTTCTCGTTACCGGACATTGGCGACTTCGGCCCGGGTTTCAATGGCAAGCTCGATGCCAAACTGACATTGGCCGGCACCATGCAACGCCCCAATCTGGAAGGCGACGCCCAAGCCAGGCAGCTACGTTTGCCCGGTGGCTTTTCCTTGGATACCGCGGCGCTTCACGCCAAATTCGAAGCTGCTCCGAAACGCACCACCAACAGTCCCCTCAGCCTCAAGCTCGACGTGAACACCCTGACGGGCCCCAACCTTTCTCTGACCAAGCTAAATCTGAATGTCGATGGCACCCAGGCTGCACACAGCATACAGCTGACGGGGGAAGGGACTGCCGCCGAGCAGGCATTCAACCTAAAGCTCAGCGCAGCCGGCGCATTGGAAGCCACAACCTGGCGCGGCAAAGTGGAGGAGCTTGAAAATACCGGTAGCTGGCCATTAAGACTGAACAGCCCCGCTCAACTGCAAGTCAATGCAAGCGGAGGCGAACTCACGGGGTTGAATGCCTTGGCAGTCGGCGCCAAAGTCAATATCCGTCGTGCCTATTGGCAGGCGGGGCATTTTGCCCTGCAGGGGCAAGTGCAGGATGTGGCGGTGCGGGAATGGTTGGCACGCCTGCCCAAGTTACAACCCCACTTTTCTACCGATCTGGTACTGGCGGCGAATGTCGACCTGACCGGAGATGACCGATTGGCCGGCCATATGGTGATAGAACGCCAGTCTGGTGACTTGGCGTTGTCAGTGGATGATCCGTCGATCAAACCCATGCCACTCAATTTATCCGCAGCCAAGCTGGAATTAAATTTGAATGGCGACCGGGCTGGCATCGCCGTCAATTTGAAGTCAGAAGCCTTTGGCAGCGCCAACGGTACGTTCTCCAGCCGTTTTGAGAGAACCGAAGCCGGCTGGCGACCCGCGCGTGGCGCAGCCTTGGAAGGGCAGCTCTCTGCCGAAATGCCTTCGCTCGCCTGGTTGGGCCCTTTGCTGGGCCCCACTGCGAAGGTGGATGGCAAGTTGTCTGCCGAGCTGCGTGCTGGTGGCGAAATTGGCGCGCCACGGCTGTTCGGACGTATCTCGGCGAGTGACTTTGCTTTGCGTATGCCCGATACCGGATTGAATTGGCGCGAAGGCAAACTTGAGGCCACTTTGGAAGGCGACAGCGTAAAGCTGGCGACTTTTTCGCTCAAAGCCGGCAATGGCGAGGCCAGCGCGTCGGGCCGCATGTCGCTGCGTAATGCCGGGCCGGAGGGGGCATTGGCTGTCACCTTCAACAAATTTGGCGCATTAAGCCGTCCAGACCGAAATTTGATCGTCTCGGGCGAAACCAATCTGGGCATACAGGGCGAAGCGCTGACCTTGACGGGTAAATTGACAGCCGACTCGGGTTTGATCGAGCTTTCCAAAGGCAGCGCATCCAAGCTGGGCGATGATGTAGTTGTGAAAGGCCGCACCGACCCGAACAAGCGGCAAGCCAAGCCCACCTTGCTGACCTTGCGGCTGGATCTCAACCTGGGAGAGAAATTCGTCTTCAAAGGGCAAGGGGTGGACGCCCGCCTGTCCGGCTTAGTGCGATTGGTTGCCAGTCCCACCCAACCGCTGAGTGCCAGCGGGGCGCTCAAGGTGGAAGAAGGCCGCTATGCCGCCTACGGACAGAACCTTGCCATCATGCGCGGCATCATCACCTTCCAAGGGCCGTTGGATACTCCGGCACTGGATATTCTGGCCATCCGCAAGAACCTCCCCTACGAAGTAGGCGTGCAAATCGTCGGCACCACCTTGGCACCACGCGCAACGCTGTATTCTGATGAGCCCATGCCGGACAACGAGAAGCTCAGCTGGCTGGTATTGGGGCGCGGCTCTGGTGGCGCCGGCAGCCAAGGCGATGCCGATCTCTTGCTGACAGCGGCCGACGCACTTTTCACCGCCGGAGAGTCGGTCAGCCTACGTCAGCAGATCGCGAGCACCTTTGGTTTGGACGATATCAGCATTGGTCGTTCGGACACCTATACCAAATCAACCGACCCAGCTGACCCTGATGGCGCATTGGCCGGCCGCGTAATCAGCCTGGGTAAGCGACTGTCCGATAGAGCATATCTGAGCTACGAGCAGGGGCTGGACGGTGTGGGCTCCGCCGTGAAACTGACCTACCAGCTTTCGCGACGTGTTTCCATCGCCCTGAGCGCCGGCGACACCAGTGCGATGGACGTGCTGTATTCCTGGATTTTTGATTAACCTATCAGGTTGGCGACCTCTGCCACCCGCACAGAAAACCTCATGCCTTCCCTGCTTGACCAGCCCTTTATCTTCGTTGACCTTGAAACTACCGGGGCCAACGCTCAGCGTGATCGGATTACCGAAGTAGGGGTGGTCGAGTGGCAGGGGGAATACGCTTATGAGTGGAGCACCCTCGTCAACCCCGGTACACCCATACCGCCTTTTATTACCACGCTGACCGGGATCGATGACGCCATGGTGGCTGATGCGCCGAGCTTCGCCAGCGTGGCGGCCGACCTATTGGAACGGTTGCAGGGCAGGGTGTTTGTCGCGCATAACGCTCGTTTTGACTACGGGTTCCTGAAGAATGAATTCAAGCGTGCAGGACTGGATTTTCGGGCCCGCACTGTTTGCACAGTCAAGCTGTCGAAAAAGCTTTTCCCGGGTGAATACAAGCACAACCTCGATGCTGTTGCCGAGAGAAACGGGCTACGCGCAGAAGGCGAGCGCCACCGCGCCTTGACCGATGCAAGGCTGATTTACCAATTCCTGGTCAAAATCAAGTCAGAGCGGGGGATTGAAGCACTCGATGCGGCGCTTGAGGCAGTCAGCCGGCAGGCGAACCTACCCACCGGCATCGACCCGGAATTAATAGAAACCATGCCGGATGGCCATGGGGTCTATATGTTTTACGATGAGCATGCGCAGCCACTGTATGTGGGCAGAAGCCACACCCTGAAAAAGCGGGTGCTGGCGCATTTTGCCGCCGACCTACGTGCAAACAAGGAAATACGCCTCAGCCAACAGGTAAGGCGTATCGAGTGGATTTCCACCGCCGGGGAGTTGGGCGCGCAGCTGGCCGAAGTCCGGCTGATCAAATCTCTCGCCCCCACGCACAACCATGTTCTGCAGCAAGCCGACACCTTATGTAGCTGGCGCTACAAACCGAATGAAGACGGTAGTGCACAACCCGCCTTGGTATTTGCCAGTGCGGTGGATTTTGGCCAGGAGCCCCATCTGTACGGGCTTTATGGCAGCCAGCGCGAAGCCAACAATACCCTGAAGAAAATGGCCGATGCCAATAAGCTTTGCCTGTGGGCCTTAGGCTTGGAGAAAGCGGGCAAGCGGGCCGGCGCACCGTGTTTTGGCATGCAAGCAGGGCATTGCAGGGGAGCCTGTGTGGGCAAGGAGCCAATGCGAACACATCAGGCGCGTTTATCGGCCATCCTGGCCAAAGCCCGGCTGCAACCATGGCCTTTTGCTGGCCGTATAGCGATTCGTGAGCAAGACCCGGCCAGCATCGCCAGCGATTGGCATCTGTTCGATCACTGGGTTTATCTGGGCACCGCAAGTAGCGAAGTTGATTTTGCAGATCTGCTGGCCGCCTTGCCGCCAGCCCATTTCGATGTCGATATCTATCGCATTCTGAGCCGCTTCTTAATTGGCAAACACAACTTACATATTGTTCCCCTACCCACGGTGGCAACCAATACGGGTGAGGAAGATAGATAAAGCCTGATCGCGCTTATCCCTTTTGCCAACTTGGAATACAGCGCTGTCTTAGAACCTGTCTAAAGTCTGCTGCGCGTCGGCAATATGGCGTTGAAAATACCCTCGGAATGCTCATTTACCACTCGTAAACTCCGCTTCCTCGGCTGTTTCCGCCTTATCTTGCCTTAGCTCGCAAGACTTTAGACTGGTTCTTAGACAAGAAAGCAGGGGAACCGCCTCAATACCTGGGGCGGTTCAGGCCACGCAAACAGCTTCTTAAGTCTGCTTAAACGCTTTCAACATCATGTCTGCAGTTTGCAATGCACCTTCGACCCAGCCTTGTGCGTCGGAATAGGCTTCGCCGCAGATGTAGAGCGGGCAAACATCCATAGGTTTGATAATGCGTTGCTTCACTTCCCAGCTTTTCACGCCAATATTCCAGCTGTTCCAGCCGCCACCGAAAGGGTCATCGCCCCAGTCTCGGAAGGCTGCATTAAGCACTTCGGGCGTGTAGTTGAGCCCGTGCATGAGGCCCAACTGGCGTGAAACTTCACCCACCATGAGGCGCGGAGCGGTGTACTGATGCCAGGTCGATTCGGTCAGCTTACCTATGGCGTCGCCGATGAAGGGGTCTGCTACGGGTGCGGGTCTCAGACTACCTCGGCGCGCCTGGTGCCGCTGTGGCCTCAGGCCATCCCAAAAGCCAGTGTTGGAACCATCGTCGTAGCTGGCCAGCAGCATGGCGCGGCCCGATTCGGCAGGCTGGCCATCGCTCAGGGGCCAATAGTAGGTTTGCCGTACGGGTATGTCGGTTACCGAGCGGCCAGCTAGCACCGGTACGTACTTGCCGTCGGCATCGGTATAGCCGGCGGCTTTCCACCAAGGGTTGCTATATGTAGTGAACAGTTTGAATAGCGGCCTTGGCGTGACGCTGGCGGTAAGCTGTTGAAACTCCATCAGGAGTGGGCTGGTTGTCGCCAGAATATCAATCGAGCGGCGTGGCATCGCCAGGATCAATTGCTTGGCGCGGATGATCTTGCCATCGGCCGTAAACTCGAAGGCACCGTTATCCCATTTGATGCTGGAGACGGTGGCGTTAAGGCGTACTTCGCCACCTGCGTTTTGGAATAGCTGTGCCACCGACTTGGGTACTTCCTGGAACCCTTTGCAGAATCCCTTGTATTTGGCGTCGACACCGAAATCAGATAGATACCAAGGAATGGCGTCGGCGGCATTCCAGTTCGACAACGTTGAGTCGTAACCACCCGCATCAATACTGAGCTGATAGGCCTCGCTGTTGATCACGCGCAGCAAGACATTCCAAAACCCTTGCTGATAGAGCGGCACGCCGCCGAAACTGGCTTCCTGTGCCATTGTCCGTCGTTGTTCTTCGGTTAGGTTTGGTGAGGTGATACCTGGAACAATCTGCTCGATGGCGCTCAGGATGATGCCGCCCGCCGTAGAGCCGTGGTCCAGGAAGGAGAGCTGGTAGGGCACTTTGTCCGGCTCATTGGTAAAGTCGCTGAGGCGCAGATAGACACCTCGCAGATAGGCCAGATTTTGCGGCTGATCTACCGGGAAATCATACAGCTCGATTTTTTCCTCCGCGGGTAGCGCTTGGTTGAGTTCATCGATGAGCGCGGTAATAAGCGGCTGCACCGCTGGCAGAATACGCATGCCGCCTAGCTCCGCTACCATATTTGGAATATCGGGCGGCTGGACCGACAGCAGCCGCCCACCGATATGGTCACTTCCCTCAAACACGACAATCTTCTTGCTGGTGTCGCTCTTCTTGAGCCGCCATGCACTGTAAACCCCTGAAATACCACCACCTACAATTGCGATATCCATCGTTTCGCTAGCCATGATGTGTATTCTCCTTTGCTTTGAATGCGGCGCGCCAAATTGGCCGCGCCTTTATTGGGAAGGTTGTTTTAGAAAATGACGGGAACATTGGCCGCAGTACCGCTTCCATCAGCGCCGAGAAGCCCTTTGCCGGCTGGGTGGTGGAAGACGTCGAGCCTCGGTTGCCCCACATAACGCGCCATGGCCTTGCGGGTTGCCTCCTCTCGCGACGGTGGTACGGGTGTTGCCTGCGCGGTGCGCATGTCGAGAAGGTACGACTGCTTGGTCTGGGTGACGTGACTGATGCCACGCTGCACAGCAGCCCGGACGGCTTCAGGGTGATTTACAACTTCGCCTTCCAATCCACCCAAGGACTTGGCGAGCGCCACGAAGTCGGGCTCGGGTCGATGAATGCGCAAGTATTCCGGGTCGTCGGTCTTGGGCTTCCAGCCATAGCCTGGTGCCGACCCATAGGCCTCGATGACTTGTTGCAAACCGAGTTGCAGCGTGTGGTATTCGTGATTATTGGTGATGATATAGAGCACACCGATTTCGCGATGCGCGGCGGTCCACCAAGTCTGCGGGTAGAAAAGTGAAGAGCCGTCTCCGGTCGCCGCAACCACCAGGCTGGTTTCGATCTGCTGCCAACCACGTTGCTCTAGCTTGATGCCGAGCGTCGCCGGCATCGACCAGCCAAGTGAGCCGCCGCCCACGCAGTAGTAGCTGATTGGGGCAGAGCCTTCGGTACCCAATGGCAGCAAATATTGGAACGGTGCGGGATCAGAAACCGCCTCGTGGACATAGACGAACTTCTTGGCAAGGCCTCGCTGCTCGATTTCCTTGCGAAGCGCATCGGCAATGACCACAGCCCAAATCTCGTCCTGCCGCATCGCCTGCGACAGGTATTGATCCCAAGCAACACGCCGCGTCGCATCGAGTTGACGCAGGTGCTGATTGCGCTGGTCGGCTCCAGCCGGTGGGTGCTGGCGGATTTTGTCATTGATCAGCGGCAACGTCGCCTTGATGTCACCCAATATGGCCGCTTCACCGTAATAGTTCTTGCCGATATCCCAGGTGTTGTTGGTTAGGTAGATCTGCCGCACATGCGGCGGAATCAGGGCACCCTGCGAATACTTGAACACAGTGATCTGCGCTTGGTTGCTGAAACCACACAGGAAAGCCACGTCATGGCCCTCGAACACCTGCTGCACTGCCTGCTGGCTACCCGGCAGTTCACCTTGCCAGTGGTAGTCGTTGTTGGGGAAGTTGGCGACACTGCTGAAGGTTTGCAGCAGTACCGGCGCACCAACTAGCTCGGCAAGCTGCTGCATTTCCGGCCATGCATCGGCATAGCCAACGGCATCGCCGCCAATGATGATCGGGTTTTGCGCCTGAGAAAGCAGCGTGGCTACCTGCTGGATAGTTTGTGGGTCGCCGGTGAAGTGTGGCGAAATGCGTGTCACGCCGGGCACACGGTCAAGGTCGCCGATGCTACGCATGGTGAATTCCCACGGGATGGATACGAACACCGGCCCATTGGGCGGCGCCATCGCCTCCTTGAAAGCCCGTTGCAGCACCATTGGAAACTCTTCCGGTGTGCGCACCTCGTGTGCCCACTTGGTGTATTGCTTGGCGAGGTCGACGAGGTTGGAAGCCAGCAGCGGCTCCTGTGTTACCAGTTCGTTCTGCTGCTGGCAGCACAGGATTACCAGCGGCACCTGCGATCGCGCCGCATTGAAAAGGTTGCCTATGCTGTGCGCGATGCCGGGAGTGACATGCACGACCAATACGCCGGGTTTGCCCGTCATGCGGGCCGACCCCATCGCCGCACCGATAGCGATGTTTTCGTGCAGGCATTCAATGTATTCGACTTTATTCTCCGGGTAGCACGTACCGTCGATGATGGGAATCTCATTGGTGCCCGGCACACCAAAGATGTGGTGTATTTCCAGCTCGCTCAAGATATCGAACACATAATCGCGCGCCCAACGTTGCGGGCCTGTTGCCTTTTCAATTGCCATACATCCTCCGTTCTCTTAAGTGGCCAATTGGGCGGGTACGCCAATTGGGTTGCCGTCATTGGCGGAAATAGCAGGGGAAGGGACTAGTCCGGCCCGATTGGGGAGACTGGAAGCTGCGCTTGCATAGGTTGTTGATTGGGGAAGACTGCAGAGGGTGAGCCGACGGCATGTGCCTCGGCACCGGCAATAGGTGCCGTACACGACGCAGTGGCGACGATAAATCGCTTCATGAACCCTCACTCCTAGGTGGCCTCTACGGGCTTCGTTCTTTGCTTAATCGCCAATGCTAAGCAGGGTTGTTACCGTGCCTGGAACCGCTGCTGCTGATCTCATATAAGAGCTGTAGCACATGAAAAATTGGCTGCCCTCATTCATGTGAGGGAAAAGACGTAATCCGAGCGTCGTACCCTGGCAACACTCATGTCATCTATGCCCGTTAGCATCAAGCGCTCGCTTGCCTGCATGGGCTATTTGGCCTAGCGTGGCGAGCCAAAAAAGGGAGACAACAATGCAAAACGTAAAATACGGGCTGCTTAGCGCGGCGCTACTGGCCGGCTTGGCTGGCTGTAACGATGCGGGGGGTGATCCGTCACCGACATCGACACCCCAGCAGCCTCAAGCCATGTCAATGTCGATGAATGTACTCAGCTGCGTGACGCCGCCCAATACACTGCGTGATATCACAGCCGTCCAAGGCCCCGGCAGTGCAAGCCCCTATGTTGACCAGTTGGTCAGCGTGCGGGGTGTAGTGACCGCTGATTTTCAAGCTGACGACCAACTAAAGGGGTTCTATATCCAGCAGGCGGTTGCAGATAACGACCCGAGGACGTCGGAAGGCTTGTTTATTTATGCCCCAGGCGGCCTGGATATACAGGTGGGCGATTATGTTCAGGTCAGCGGCAAAGTCACCGAATTCAAAGGCAGCAATACAGCGACTGCAAGCCTGACCGAGATGACAGAAGTCAGCACCATCAGCGTGTGCGGCAGGGGGCCGACAATTCCCCCGCACCTGGTCAAGCTACCCGTGGCGACCCCTAACGAGCTGGAGCCCTTCGAAGGGATGTTGGTCGAGTTCCACCAGGACTTGACGGTAACAGACGTTCATCAACTCGGCCGCTATGGTGAGTTGATGCTGTCACCCGGTGGGCGGCTCTATGAGCCATACAACCATCCCTATAACGCTTCGATCGACGAAATCGTCACCCGCAACAAGCTCGCCAGCATCATCCTCGATGATGGCCGCAGCATGCAGAACCCCAAACCGATTCCCTATCTGTCGGCAGCCGACACCACGGGTACACGGCGCGTGGGCGATGTCGTCACGAGCTTGCAAGGCGTGATGAGCTGGGGGTCCGACGCTTATCGTATCCATCCTGTTGTCGCACCGGTCTTCAGCCAGATCAACCCTCGGCCTGCCACGCCACCAACGGTGGGTGGCACGCTACGCGCCAGTGGCTTGAATGTCCTCAACTACTTCACCACCTTGGGGCAACGCGGTGCCAATACGGCCGAAGAATTTACCCGCCAACGGGCCAAGCTGGTCGAAACCATTACCGGTCTGAATGCCGATGTGCTGGGGTTGATGGAAATCGAAAACAACGGTGCGGCCGCCTTGATAGACTTGGTCAATGCTGTAAACGCAAAGATGGGTGCTGGTACCTATAGCTATATCGATGCCGGCAAGCCGGGTACCGATTTGATCACCGTGGCCATGATCTATAAGCCCAGCAAGGTCAAACCCATTGGCACCCCCGCCGTGCTGAATGACTCGGACTTCTCGGTAGCGGGTGGCATGCGGCCATCGGTAGCACAACGTTTTGCTGCGCTGGACAATAACGGCAGCTTTTGGATGGTGGTCAACCACCTGAAGAGCAAGGGGTCCTGCCCAAGTGGCGCCAATAATCCCGACCGGGAAACCGGGCAAGGCTGCTGGAATGTCTCACGCACCCGGCAAGCTACTGTCTTGAAGAACTGGATCAATGGCTTGGTAGCCGACTCGGGAGAGAGTGATGTGCTGATGGTAGGCGACTTCAACAGCTACCTGAACGAAGACCCCATCAGGATGCTTGAAACTGCTGGCTTTGAGGCATTGCTTAAGCGCCTGACCGCTACCGAACGCTATACCTATGTGTTCTCAGGCGAAAGCGGTGCGTTGGACCACGGTTTTGCCAGCGCCAGTATGCGTAGTCAAGTCAATGGTTTGGGTGTGTGGCACGTCAATGCTGAAGAACCACCGGTATTCGATTACAACACTGAGTTCAAACCCGATGACCGTTACGCCGCTTCACCGTATCGTTCGTCCGACCATGACCCCGTACTCGTGGGCTTGAATCTGACCCCCGATGTCGTTGTGCATGCACCTAGTCTTAGCGCCAACCTACCCTCCAATGGTATCGTTGGTGGAACGGTGAGCATCACCGGTATTGTCGCCGCCGACGGCACCGCTTTAAGCGTAGATTGGGGTGATGGCGTACAGGCAACACTGCCGCTGGCAACCAAAGAGGCCGTTCACACCTTTGCCACAGCCGGCAACTACACGCTCCGCCTGCGGCTGACCAACGCCCATGGCCAAAGCGCAGAGCGGGTAAGCAGCATCAACATCACCCACGGCACTCCCCCCGCTGTTGTGCCGGAACTGTTTTTCAGCGAATACCTGGAAGGCAGCAGCAATAACAAGGCGCTGGAAATCTACAACCCAACCGATGGAATGGTTGACCTGACTGCCTATACCGTCAGGCTCTACGCCAATGGAGCAAGCACAGCCTCATCGGCTCAGGCACTTTCTGGCTCGCTGGCCCCAGGGCATACCCTGGTATTGGTCCACCTTGGCTACAGGCTTGGCAGTATTCCCGGCAGCCAAACCAGCAATGTGACCAACTTTAATGGCAACGACGCCGTAGTGCTCGAAAAGTCGGGCATCGCCATCGACGCCATTGGCCAAAAAGGGTTTGATCCAGGCACCGAATGGAAAACCGGCAACCACTGTACCGCCAATAAAACCCTGCGCCGCAAAGCAGGCGTTGTCAAAGGCAGCCTACCGGCAGCCGCACCCGGCAACTGGGATGTGAGCGCCGAGTGGGATGTATTCAACATTGATACCTACGATGGTCTAGGCAGACGCTGAGAATCGGTTGCGACGCAACAGACGCCTAAGAACCTGCCTAATGGCTGCGTAGCAAGAGCGTAAGTAGATTCTAAGCAGTTGACAAGCGATGACCAGAATCCCCATCGACAAATCGATGGGGATTCTTATTCAGTGGGTGGTGATCAACAACGAAACCGTTGCGATTAATTGGTCAGCAATGTAAACCTCTGCTAATATGAGCACTATTACTGCTAGTATTAGCAACTCAGAGGAGCTGCCATGAAAGCCGCGACCCATTCCGAGGCAAAGCGTAAGGTGCACGTAGGTGTGTTTGAGCGACTGATCAATAGTAAAATCACACCAACCGCCCGAATCAGCCAAATGCGCGTTGGGTTTCCCGCCGATGTTCTGACGGAAATACCCGGTGTGCTCAAGTTACAGAAAAGCGAAGTCTTCAAAGTGATTGGTTTGCCTCCCTCCACGGCCAGCAAATTTATCCGTGAACACAAACTGCTCGATCAATCGACCTCTGAGCGGGTGGATCGTTTAGCCGAGATATTCGCTTTGGCCAGCGACACTCTGGGGGCGGCAGATGCCGCTGCCGACTGGTTGGCGGCCAGCAACTTCGCCTTGGGCGGCGAGCGCCCGATTGATCTGCTGGACACAGCTTTAGGTGCCGAACAGGTACGCCGGGCAATAGGCAATATCCGTTATGGCGGTGTGCTGTAAATGCAGGCTTGGCGAATTTGTGATGCCCGCTATGCCAACGACCTTAGCGGCAGCGGTGCCGCTATCTATGGCGGACGGTGGAACCCCATCGGCACCCCGGCCGTTTATGCCGCGCTTAACCCAGCAACAGCCGCACTCGAAACCTTCGCGCATCTAGGCAACCACGACAAACAACTGCGTGTTCTGGTAACGCTTGCTCTGCCCGATAACCCAAGGCTCTATACCGAGACAAGTGCAGCAGATCTGCCAGCTGGCTGGGACAGTCTGCCGGCGGGCCCCGCCAGCATGGGCCATGGCGATCGCTTTCTGCAATCGGGTATGCATCTGGGGTTGGTACTGCCCTCCATCCTCGTACCCGAAGCCCGCAATATCGTCCTCAACCCACGTCACCCGGCCTTTGCCCAAATCACCTTCGTGCAAACACGGCCATTTACATTCGATGCGCGGTTGTATGGGAAAAGTCGTGCTGGCTAGAAGGCAGAAGGGCAGGCCAGTTGCCTAGTGGTCAACTGGTTCGCCTTCATCAGCCAGGCCCCTGCGCCGTCACTGAAAAGCCGTTGGCCCAATGGTCAAAGCGCTCGACGATGGGTTCGGTATGGGCGACATGATCAGAAATCACAAAAACCGCTTGTGAAGGCCGCGGGTCCATAACCAGATACCGCGCAGTAAGGGTTGCCAACGCCGGGCTGGAGCGACGTACCAACCACAAAGCCAAGTCGAGGTGAGCCCGTTTTCCAACCCCAACAATACTGACCGTGGCACGCACTGGCAGCATTGCCGTGGTAGGTCATGCCTTAAACACCGGCTTGACCGGTGCAATATAACGTCCACCAAGCAGACGAAACATTCAAAGCAGCCAACCCGCATGCAAAATCACATTGGCGTGAGGCATATATCCACCCGTTCGCAAAGCTGCCGGGCCGCTATCCGGCTGGCCCTGACGGGGTTCTTCGATAGCCGCCCCCTGTGACCCGATACCGGTCAACTGCGCCGTCAATTGCAGCGCCAAGCCGGCATCACAATATGACCGCACAGGGGGAAACAGCGCACTTTCATCCTGTAATCCAGCCAGCACAGCCGCCTTGATTACATCAAGATCATGCATGCGAGCTGTGTGGGCAACCGGTAGACCGACAGCCAGGACAGCGCGTCTATCGCCCAGCCCCCTATAGGCCGTCATTGGCGAAATTTCGGCATAGTGCAACTGTGTTTTGTTCATATACAACTCTCTGTAGACCGTTACACGACCATTTCCTAATGGCAAGATCGTGCTGGATCTTAGAACCATGTTCCATGGCTGCTACGCGTCTGCGATACGGCGTTAAAAACACCCTCGAAATACTCACTCCCCCTTTGTGAATGCCGCTTCCGCTGTCGTTTTGTCTTATCTCGCCCTGGTTCGCACGACATTAAATCGATCCCGAATAGTCACCTGCCAGTCAGGTGCCTAATGCGATCCGGTAGGGAATGGATGATTGTGCGCCATGCCGTGTCACCCCCAGCGCGGCAGCGCGCTGGCCCAGGCGAGCTGCGTCCTGCAAGGATTTTCCTTCAGACAGACCGACACTGAATCCGCCAATGAAGGTATCACCTGCACCGGTTGTATCCACGGCCTTAACCGGAAAGGCCGGTAGATGCTGGCTGAACTCGGCTGTGGCAACAAATACACCTTTCGATCCCATTGTGATCAATACATGGCGTACCCCTTTTGCCAGGAACACCTCGGCCGCCACTGCCGCCGACGCCACATCGGTTACCGGCCGGCCGCATAACAACGCAGTCTCGGTTTCATTGGGGACAAGATAATCAATCAGCGGCCATATTTCATCGGGTAACGCTGCGGCAGGCGCCGGGTTCAACAGAACAGGGCAGTTGAATTGCTTGGCCAGCTTGGCCGCGTGCAGCACGGTAGGAATCGGCACCTCCAGCTGCAAGAGCAATAGCGCAGCGCCATCCAGCAGCTCTGCCGCGGCATCCAGGTGCTCAGGAAGAAGCTGGTTATTCGCACCCAGGGCCAGGGTAATACGGTTTTGCGCTTCATCATCGACCAGAATCATGGCGACACCGCTTGCAGCCTCAGCATCGGTGCTAACCATGCTATCGGTAACCCCTTCCGCCACCAGGCCTGCCCGCAGCGCCTTACCAAACGTATCATCCCCCAGGCGACCCACCATGGCCACATTGCCGCCCAAACGGGCACAGGCCACTGCCTGGTTCGCGCCCTTGCCACCAGGGTGGGTGGTAAAACCATGCCCAGTAAGGGTTTCGCCCGCTTCTGGCGCACGGGGGGCGCGCATGACCAAGTCCATGTTCAAGCTACCAATAACAACTAGACGACGAGATGATTTGAGTGTCATGGAATATCCGGTTGCTGATTAAGATTGGTTGGATTGAAAATGCCGCGGTAAACCCACCGTGGCGGCGTAGGGGGCAGTAGAACTGCGGATGCACAGTTCCGGTTGCAACACGACACAGAGTGGCTCGGCCCGACGCCCCCTTATGCCTTCGATCAGCATGTCTACAGCCATGGCGCCGATGATTTCCTTGGGCTGAATCACCGTAGTCAATGGCGGGCTGCTGAATGACGCCAGGCTGATCCCGTCAAAACCGACGATAGACAGCTGGTCCGGTACACGTATACCTAACTCGTAAGCGGCACACATTGCGCCTATCGCCATCAAATCGTTGCAGGCAAACACCGCACTGGGGCACTGCGCCTGTTTCAACAATGCATGCATGGCCTGATAACCGCCTCGGCTGGTGAAATCGCCACGTTGCAAGTCGACATCAGTGGGGTTGATGCCCCATTCGACCATTGCCCGCCGCCAGCCTGCAATGCGTTGGTCGCTGGAGGAAAGTGCGACGGGGCCACCAATACAGGCGATATTTTGATGTCCCAGCGACAGCAGGTGTTGGGTTGCCAGGTAACCGCCCTGGACATGATCAACCTCGACCAGGTCGTACTGCACCCGATTGATTTCCCGGTCCACCAATATCACCGGCAAGCTCAATTCGCTCAGCAACGCATGCAGGCCAACGTCTTCGCCAGAGGTCACCACAATCAGGCCATCAACACGCCGCTCGGTCAACACGCGCAGGTAGGTGCTTTGCTTAGCCGGGTTGTCGTCCGAATTGCACAGAATGACGTTGTAGCCCGCGTCAAAGCACCGCGCCTCAATCACCCGCATCAATTCCGAAAAGTAGGGGTTGGAGCTGTTCGGCAGCATCATCCCCACTGTGTGGGTAACGTTATGCTTCAGGCTTCTGGCTACCGCACTGGGCACGTAGGAAAGTTCGCGGATCGCCTGCTCTATGCGCGCGCGGGCCTCATCACCGACAGGCCGTGTGTTGTTAAGCAGGTGCGACACGGTGGTGATTGATACACCGGCAAGGTGCGCGACGTCCTTCATCGTGGCCATACAAGACTCCGGCGGCTTTTCATCATGCGTGGCGGGTACGTCGACGTTCGCGGATCATATCCAGCACAACGGCAGCAACAATGACGCACCCGGTGATGATGCGCTTCGTGGGGTCGCTGGCGCCGACTTGTGCCAGCCCCGCTTCCAGCACAGCAATAATCAGAACGCCAAAAAAGGTATTAATGACGGAACCGCGCCCGCCCATCAGACTGGTGCCGCCAATCACTACCGCAGCAATCACCTGTAGCTCCATACCCACGCCCATGTTCGGGTCGGCAGCCTCTAGGCGGGAAGTCTGTATCAGACCCGCCAGCGAGGCCAGGACGCCCAGCAACGCAAACACCACCACCTTCACCGGTCGAGGGTCAACCCCGGCCAATCGCATCGCCTCCTCATTGGTGCCAATGCCTATCATGTAGCGGCCAAACACGGTGCGCGACAGCACAATCTGGGCGACGATCACGATAACGAGTGCCAGGATAAAGGCGGGGGAAATACCACCGGCAATGGGTGCACTCAGCCACTCTACATTGCTGCCGATGTATTGGGTGCGTGAATCGGTTGCAATATAGGCACTACCACGGGCGATTTCGAGCATACCGAGCGACACAATGAACGAAGGCAGACGCCAGCCCACCGACACCATACCCGTCACCAAGCCACAGCCCAGACCTACCATCAGGCCGAGCAGGGCAGCAGCCAACACCCCCCATTGCCACTGTTGCAGGGCAATCGCGGTGATAGCGGCGCCCAACGCCATGACAGAACCGATGGAAAGGTCAATACCCGCAATGACCAACACATACGTCATGCCCACCGCCATGATCGCCAGGGCAGGGATATCGTTCGCGATAGTGATGAAGGTATCTGCCGTCAGAAAGTATTTACTGAGTGAGCCGAAGAGTACGACCATTGCGGCCAGCGTGGCAATCAGCCCGATATAGCCACCCAACGCGCTGCGCCAGCGATTGACCGAAGCGTGCTGGTTAATCGGTGTGACGGAAATGGTTTGAGAGGAGGATTGCATGAGAACCTCAAAGAGATGCTGCCGCAGACTGCGGCGTAGGGGTGAGATTGGCGTAACCGCTGAAGCACGCCTCCAGCAGGATTTGTTCAGTCCACTCTCCGCGTTCGAAAACCCCGACCAATCGGCCGGCGCTCATCACGCCAATACGGTCACAGACAGTCATCAACTCGCGCAGGTCGCTCGAAACCATCAGCATCGCCTTGCCATCTGCAGCTAGGCGGTCAAGCTCCTGATACAGGTCGGCGCGCGCGCCAATATCGACGCCACGGGTCGGTTCATCCAGCAGGAGGACATTGCAATCACGGTGCAACCATCGCGCAAATACGACTTTTTGCTGATTGCCGCCCGACAATTCGCCCACAACTTGCTCAACCGAGCCGTATTTCACTCGCAGAATGTCGGTCAAGCGCCGCGTTACGTCGTGTTCCTCTGCATAATTCAGCCAGCCGCGCCGGTTGACGGCAGCCAGGTTGGCCAAGGTGGTATTGACCCGGATCGACTGGTTGAGCAACAGGCCCTGCGCCTTGCGGTCCTCGGTCACCAGACCGATGCCATGACGAATAGCCGTCATCGGCGAGTCAATCGTGACGGGCTGCGCCTTACGGTCAAGAAACAACTCGCCGCCGTCCTTACGGTCCGCGCCGAATATCAAGCGCAGCAATTCAGTTCGGCCTGCACCTACCAAGCCTGCCAGCCCCATGATTTCACCGGCATGCAATGACAGATCAACAGCTTGTACCTGTTCGCCACAATGTAGTCCCCGTACTTCCAGGCGCACAGCACCTGCCACGCGACGAGGCCGCTGTGCACCTTCGTCCACCACGTGGCCCACCATACGTTGCACCAGTTCATCCTGGGTAACATCAGCCATGGGCCGCACATCAACCAGCCGGCCATCCCGCAAGACAGCGACTCGATCGGCAATTCGCTGTAGCTCATCCAGGCGATGCGATATATAGACAATGCCGACGCCACGGGCCTTCAACCGAGCAATCTGTTCGAACAGATGCGCAATTTCCCGGTCAGTCAACATCGCGGTTGGCTCGTCCAGGATCAACAACTTGCAATCGCCAACCAGATTGCGGGCAATTTCAACCATCTGCTGATGGCCAATCCCCAGCGAGCCCACCAGCACACCCGGGTCAATATCATCCAGGCCAATCACCGCCATCTGGCGCTTGGCTTGTTCATAGAGGGCACGCTGGTCAATCATGCCGAAGCGATGCGGCAGCTTGTCCAGCAACAGGTTCTCAGCCACGCTCAGGGTAGGAATCAGGCTCAGTTCCTGCATCACCATGCGCACGCCCAATCGCTCGGCATGGCTGCGTGAAGCAGGCTGAAAGGGCTGTCCTGTCAGCGTCAGTGTGCCGGTAGTGGGTTGCACCAAGCCACAGATAATCTTGGAGAGCGTGCTTTTTCCAGCACCGTTTTCTCCCGTCAATGCCAGTACTTCGCCGGCATGCAGGTCAAGCGCAATGTCGCTCAATACCGGCGTTGCATAGTGTTTTGAAATACCGGTAACGCGTAACAAAGGGGTAGGGGGCGTCATAGCCACATCCAGTGAGGTGAAACCATCGGCCGGCACTCCCGACACCTGTTCAACATCCTTTAGAGGGATACGCTCAGTAGAGAAAGATGAACAGGTTCTCAGCAGGTGACCGGCCGCTTACGTATTGCTGCGAGTTACTTGGTGACCAGCTCTACGGGTGTTTTCACATGGGCTGGCAATGCAGCTTGCGGCGTCTTGTCAGCGAAAGCTTTCAAACCGGTTTCAATACCGAAAACCGCTTGCTTGGCGGCATATTGCTCCGCAGTGGCATCCACTCGGCCAGCCGTCAGCATGGGTTTGATCGCCATGATGTTGTCGTAGCCAACGATCTTCACCGCATCCGCCTTACCGGCGGACTTGACGGCAGCAACCGCGCCCAGGGCCATGTTGTCATTGCCGCATAACAAGGCTTTCAAATCCGGGTATTCACGCAGCATGGCTGAGGCGACAGTATTACCTTTACCGATTTCCCAATGGCCCGACTGCACTGCCACCACCTGCACACCGGCGGCCTTCATCGCATCTTGAAACCCCAGGGTGCGTTGCTGTGCATTGAAGGTGGTGGACGTCCCTTCAATCACCCCCACCTTGTCGCCTGCCTTCAATTGCTTGGCCAGATGCGAACCCACCAGTTGCGCGCCAACCCGGTTATCGGGGCCAACAAAAGGAATGCTCAGCCCTTTCTCCTTCAGTGCTGCAACATCAAACTGGTTATCGATATTCACCACCAGAATGCCTTTGTCGATGGCGGTTTTCATGACCGGCACCAGCGCTTTGGAATCAACCGGTGCAATCACGATGACATTGACCCGCTGAGCGATCATCTGCTCAACGATCTTGATTTGCCCGGCGGTATCGGTTTCATCCTTGATGCCGTTCGCCACCAGGTCATAGGTGGCGTTTTGTTTTTGGTGCGCTTTGGCGCCGTCTTCCATCGTGCGGAAGAATTCATTAGCCAGCGATTTCATCACCAGTGCAACCTTGGGCTTTTCGGTAGTCGCCGCGATAGCGTGCTGCATCGGCAATACACCGAGGGTAACCGCGACGGCAAGCAACTTTAATGTATGACGGCGTTGGGTCATCCAAATCTCCTTCGATTTAAATTAGGTGCGTTCAAATAGTGTGCAAAACCTTGCAACGCCGCATATATGCTGACACGCAAACGTTTGCGCTAGTCTCAGTGAGTCTTGGAAAGAATGTCAAGCAGCAAGCATGTTGCGTCGCGGCAGGCGATGGACCGCAGAATGGCGCTGGGTAACAAAATCGGTTTTCAATTGTCTGAGCCGGTTAGGCAAATTACCCTATCCCCTCCAGAAAACACGCCATACTCAATAGATACAAGTTATGCGCAAATCAGACAGAGGCTAATCTTGCTGATCAACTGTGTTGCTTACCAAAGCGGCGAAAAGCTTGCTGATATCCCCTATACCGACATCAGCGAATACGTCCAGCAACCTGGTTGCTTCGTGTGGGTGGCTTTGCGCGATCCATCAGCAGAAGAACTGGAGGAAATGCGCAAAGAGTTCGGCTTGCATGAGCTGGCGCTCGAAGATGTCAGCCACGGCCACCAACTACCCAAGATCGAAGAATATGGCGATACCTTGTTTGTCGTGCTTCATCTGCTGGAAATGGATGCGACAGGCAAAATCATCGTTGGTGAAGTCGGGGTCTTTGTCGGGCCGAACTATGTGCTATCGGTGCGCAGCCATTCCGGCATCAACTTCCTGAATGTACGTGAACGGTGCGAGCGTGAACCACATCTACTGAAATCTGGCGCAGGTTTCGTCTTGTATGCCTTGATGGATGCGGTGATCGATCGCTACATCCCCATTATTCATGCGCTGGAAGGCGAACTGGAACAAATCGAGGCGAAGATCTTTTCCGGCAGCGCCGCAACGCGCGCCAGCATTGAAGAGATGTACGGCCTCAAGCGCAAACTCATGCTGGTCCAACACAGCGTGACACCTTTGCTTGAAGCGGTATCACGTCTCTACGGTGGTCGAGTACCGCAAGTATGTCTTGATCTTCAAGAGTACTACCGGGATATTTTTGACCATCTGGAACGCATCAGCAGGACTATCGACGGGCTGCGGGACATTCTGAGCACCGCCCTGCAGGTCAATCTGTCGATGATCTCATTGAGTGAGTCTGCCGTTACCAAAGAACTGGCTGCTTGGGCAGCGCTGTTTGCCGTTCCCACCATGATTGCCGGCATTTACGGGATGAATTTCGAACATATGCCGGAACTAAAATGGTCATTGGGTTATCCACTCACTTTATTGCTCATGGCAGCGCTGGACTATGCCTTGTGGTGGCATTTCAGGCGGGCAGGGTGGTTATAACCACACAGCGGAAACCCTTCCTGGTCAGCGTGTGGACTTCGCTCCCAGCAACGGTACACACCATACCACCACCAAGGCGGTAGCCAAGATGATCAACCCCGTACCCGTCGTGACCTGCTCATCCGTGAGATAGCTGTTGCAGAGCCGGGTTGTCGAATCCTGGTAAAGCAGGCCAATAGTGGCCGTCATCAGCGTCACTGAACAGCCTCTAGCAAGTTTTATAGACTGAAATACCTTATTGACTGATGTTACGCAGTGCATACGCTAACCTGTCGCCATGAAGAACAAAGAACTCGATTTGTACACCGACTATTTGCTGAGCACGTTTGGCGCGGCGACAGCAACGGGCTTGTCGGCGATGGTAGGTG
>NZ_PDZH01000044.1 GCF_002735695.1 Chitinimonas sp. BJB300 | reverse complement strand
CTACCATCGCCGACAAGCCCGTTGCTGTCGCCGCACCAAACGTGCTCAGCAAATAGTCGGTGTACAAATCGAGTTCTTTGTTCTTCATGGCGACAGGTTATCGTATGCACTGCGTAACATCAGTTACAACGTCAAGCACAAGCCGCTCGACAACCTTGCGGTGCGTCGTGCGCTGGATATGGCCATCAACAAGAAAGCCATTATCGAAGCGGTCTACCAGGGTATGGGCCAACCTGCCGTTGCTCCGATGCCGCCTACGCAATGGTCCTACAACAAGAATCTGAAAGACGCCGCCTACAACACGGCTGCCGCCAAAGCTGAACTAGTCAAGGCCGGCTTCCCAAATGGCTTTGAGACTACCCTCTGGGCCATGCCGGTACAGCGCCCCTACAACCCCAACGCCAAGTTGATGGCGGAAATGATCCAGGCCGACTGGGCCAAGATCGGCGTCAAGGCCAGTATCACGACCTATGAATGGGGCGAATACCTCAAGCGCGCCAAAGCGGGCGAAATCGATGCCGGTATGTTCGGCTGGACTGGTGACAATGGCGACCCAGACAATTGGCTGGGCACCAATCTGAGTTGCGAAGCCATCGGCGGCGCAAACTACGCCCAATGGTGCGACAAGTCTTTCGACAAGTTGATAACCGATGCCAAACGTACAACCGATGTGAAGCAACGCACCGAGATGTATACCAAGGCGCAGGAAATCTTTAAGAAGGAACTGCCTTGGACCACGATAGCCCACTCGACGGTCAATGTACCGGTGCGCAAGTCGGTGCAGAACTTCAAGATCAGTCCGTTTGGCCTGATGGCTTTCTATGGTGTGTCGATTAAATAAGACCGCCATTGCAGGATGAAAAGGACAGGCATGCCTGTCCTTTTTTACGCCGCTTGTTCATTGGCATCCAGTCGATGCCTGTTTTCGCGAGATACCTCATGAAACTGATCAAATACACTGCCATTGCCCTTGCACTGTCCGCCGCCGCCCACGCCAAACCGCTGGTCTACTGCTCGGAAGCAGCACCCGAAGGTTTCGACGGCGGCATGTTTACCGCCGCTGCAACGCATGACGCCTCTACCGAGGCCATCTACAACCGTCTCGTAGAGTTCGAGAAAGGCGGCACGCGTGTCATCCCCGCCCTCGCTGAAAAATGGGACATCAGCCCCGACGGCCTCGAATACACCTTCTACCTGCGCAAGGGGGTGAAATTCCACACTACCGAGTGGTTCAAGCCCACCCGTGACTTCAATGCCGACGATGTGCTGTGGACCTTCCAACGGATGATTGATAACAAGCACCCAGGGGCCAAAGCCAGCCTGCAAGGATGGCCCTATGCAAGCGACATGGGTTTCCCATCCCTGATTAAATCCATCGAGAGGGTCAATGATTACAAGGTCAAGTTCACGCTGAGCCAACCCGAATCGCCCTTCATTGCCAACCTTGGCATGGGCTTCACTGATATTGTTTCGGCCGAGTATGCACAGCAATTGGAAAAAACCGGCAAACCTGGCGACATCAATCTCAAGCCCATCGGTACCGGACCCTACGTTTTCAAGCGCTACGACAAAGGTGCGCAGATCCGTTACGACGCCAACCCTAATTACTGGCGAGGCAAACCCGGCAGCAGCAAGTTGATCTTCTCCATTTCCCCCGATGGTTCGGTACGTACCCAGAAACTCAAGGGGGGCGAATGTAATTTAATGGTCTACCCAAACCCTGCCGATATCCCAAACCTTAAGGCCGACCCCAAGCTGACCGTTCTGCAAAACCCGGCGCTGATACTGACCTATGTTTCCTTCAACTCGCAGAAACCGCAGCTGAAAGATAAACGCGTACGCCAAGCCCTAGCCTACGCAATCGACAAACCCGCCATGATTAAAGCCATCTGGCAAGGCAATGCCACACCGGCACACCTGCCGTTGCCCTCGAAGATGTGGGGGTATAACAAATCCATTCCTGAATACAAACTCGACGTGGAAAAAGCCAAGAAGCTCCTCAAGGAAGCCGGCTTCGAAAATGGCTTTGACATCAACATTTTGGTTAGGAATGGCGGCAGCGGATCTAACCCCAATCCGAAATTAACTGCCGAGATGTTACAGGCCGACTGGAAAAAGATCGGCGTAAATGTGAAGGTGACAGTTATGGAGTGGGTGGAACTGCAAAAGCGCACCAAAGCTGGTGAACATGATGTAACCATCTACGGTTGGGCTGGCGACAATGGCGATCCAGACAACTTCCTAACGCCGAACTTGAGCTGCTCGGCAGCTGAATCAGGCGAGAACCGCTCGCGCTGGTGCAATAAGGAGTTTGATAGTCTTATCGCCAAGGCAAAGCGCACTACTGACATCAAGGAACGAACCAAGCTATATGAAGCTGCTCAAAGGGTGTTTATCGACGAAATGCCTTATGCTAGCTTGGTGGAACCGTTGATTACCGTGGCTTTCCAAAAGAATGTGGCGGGTTACAAGCTCAGTCCATTTATCAATAACAATTTTGAAAATGTATCGGTCAATTAAATCCTAAATCGATACGTCAATAGGAACGGTGGCTTGATGCCACCGTTTTTCACTGGAAATCCCATGCATGCCCGCATCAGCTTTATCACACTGGGTGTAACCAATCTGAAAAAGTCGCGCCGCTTCTATACCGAGATACTTGGCTGGTCGCTTTCCCCGAAAAGTCAGGATGGTGTTGCATTCTTCCAGCTCAATGGCTTCGTATTGGCTTTGTTTCCGGCGGAGGAACTAGCCAAGGATGCGGGGCTTGATAGCCAGACTGGCGCCTTCTCCCGCATTTCACTCGCGCACAACGTAGCTGAGCGGCTGGATGTGGACACGCTGCTGGCGGAATTGGCCCAGAAAGGCGCCACCATTACCAAGCCGGCGCAGGACGCCTTCTGGGGCGGTCGGCATGGCTATTTCGCCGATCCGGATGGCTATCTGTGGGAAATTGCCTGGAACCCCGGTGGTTACTTGGACAAAGCGGGCAATTTCTACTTTGAAGCGCCTCACGCTTGAACTTCAGCACACAACTCTAGAAGTTGGCTAGCAATGACGTTGCAGCGCTGCGCAGATCACTGGTGGGGTCTATCTGCAGCGTACAACCAACAGGCTGGTGTTTAAGCGGGCTGCTGCGACGGTAAGCTGGATCGTAATGGTGCGTTATGAGTTCAGTAAACAATGGTTGCATGGCCTGCTGTTCGATCAAGGCATGCCAGTGCTCGATCATCTGCTTGCCATGTAAGGCGGTCAGCCGGCTCAATTGGCTTTTGAACAGCGCCGGCTGGGCAAACAGATGCGCATAGTCGCGACACAAATAGGCGACTCGCGCATTTGTGTCGGCTTGCACTTCCACCACTCGCCCAGCCCGCATGGCTTGCATCAAGGCTTCGGGCAAGTGCAGCAAGCCCACACGCTTGCTTTCTGCTTCGATGAAAACAGGTCGGTCAGTATTCATACTTGCCAACGCCATCACGAGGTGACTATCAAACGCCTTCTGGCTAGGCTGAGCCACATCGGGTAATGCACCCAATATCGAGCCACGATGGCAGGCCAAGCCTTCCAAATCCATCACCTGCGCGCCTTGTGCTGCAAGCGCTTCCAGCAATCGGGTTTTGCCGCAGCCGGTGTAACCCGTCAGCAAGACAAACTGAAATCGGCCGGGTATATGGACAAGCTGCTCCAGCACCCATTGCCGATAGGCTTTGTAGCCACCTGCCAACTGCCGCGCCCGCCAACCGATCAGGTTCATCCAGGCAGTCATCGAACCGGAACGCTTTCCCCCTCGCCAGCAATACACCATGGGCCGCCAAGTGTGGGGCCGATCGGCAAACAAGGTGTCGAGATGCTGAGCTAGGTTGCGCGCCACCATCGCCGCCCCCACACGGGTTGCCTCGAAGGGATTCTGCTTATACAAGGTGCCAACCACAATGCGTTCCGCATCTGTCAGTACAGGTGCATTGATCGCTCCAGGGAGATGGTCTTGGGCATACTCCGCCGGGGTGCGTACATCAATGATCTCGTCAAAACGGGAACGCTCTGCTAGCGTCGCGAACTGATCTTTCACAGGCTTCAACCATGTCGATAAAACTGACTCAATTGTCCCACGGCGGTGGCTGTGGCTGCAAAATAGCCCCGGCTGTCCTCGCGGAAATGCTGGCCAAGCTGCCTGCTACACAAGCCTTTCCGCAACTGCTGGTCGGCACCGAAACCGCCGATGACGCTGCGGTCTACCAAATCAACGACCAACAGGCCGTCATCGCCACCACCGACTTCTTCATGCCGATTGTGGACGACCCCTACGATTTTGGCCGCATCGCCGCCACCAATGCGGTGTCGGACATCTACGCCATGGGTGGCACCCCTATCATGGCCTTGGCAATTGTGGGCATGCCGGTGAATAAACTGCCAGTCGAGGCGATTCAGCAAATTCTTGCTGGCGGGGCAGAAGTTGCTCGCCAAGCTGGTTTTCCCATTGCTGGTGGACACTCCATCGATGCACCAGAACCAATTTATGGTTTGGCGGTGATTGGCTTGGTCGACCCTAAGCGGGTAAAACGCAATAGCGCAGCCCAAGCAGGCGACCGACTTATTCTGGGCAAACCATTGGGCATCGGCATTCTGGGGTCGGCCATGAAGAAAGGGCTGTTGGATGAGCCCGGTTACGCCGCACTGATTGCCACGACTACCCAGCTCAACCAGGTTGGTAGCACCCTGGCGGGCCTGCCAGGCGTACATGCCATGACAGATGTCACCGGCTTTGGGCTGCTGGGCCATCTGCTGGAAGTCTGCCGTGGCAGTAAATTGACGGCCACGCTCAGTAGCCTATCGCTACCCCTGCTGGAAGCCGCCATTCGCTTCGCACAACAAGGCATCGGCCCCGGGGCTATCGAGCGCAACCTTGCCAGCTTTGGCGATGCGGTGACTTTTGCCCCGACAGTTGCCGATTGGCAGCGCCGTATCCTGGCCGACGCCCAGACATCCGGCGGCTTGCTCGTATCATGTGCGGAAAGTGAGGTAGAAAAGGTTTTGCAAACCTTCCACCAAGCCGGCTTTCACCAAGCAGCAGAGATTGGGCACTTGGCGACAGGCGTAGCTGGAATCGTCGTGGCCTAATATCCGCCACGTTGCCAAACAAAAAACGCCGGTACTTGATGGCTCGGCGTTTATGTAGAACCCTTAAATTACAACGGCTGGATATCGAGCTTGGCAAACAAGCGGCGATCGCCATCACTCTCAGGGTTGCCAGTGGTCAACAGCTTTTCGCCGTAGAAAATCGAATTTGCACCGGCTAGGAAACAAAGTGCCTGAACCGATTCCGGCATTTGTTGCCGACCGGCTGAAAGGCGGACAAAACTTTGGGGCAACACCAGCCGGGCAACGGCAATCGTGCGAACGAATTCGCTCCAGTCAATACCCTCCACATCGGCAAGCGGCGTCCCTTCCACTTTGACCAGATTGTTGATGGGCACCGATTCGGGTTGCGGGTCCAGGTTGGCCAGTTGCACCAACAGCCCAGCGCGTTCCTCACGGGTTTCCCCCATGCCGACAATACCGCCGCAGCAGACATTCATCCCAGACTCGCGGACTTGGCGCAGGGTATCCAAGCGGTCGTCATAGCCACGCGTGCCGATGATGTCTTCATACTTTTCCGGCGCGGTATCAAGGTTGTGGTTGTAGTAGTCCAAACCCGCATCCTTCAGTTGGCCAGCCATACCCTCTTTCAGCATGCCCAATGTAGCGCACGTTTCCATGCCCAACGCCTTTACGCCGGCAATTATCTGCTTTACTTCTTCCAGGTCACGCTGCTTGGGGCCGCGCCACGCAGCGCCCATACAGAAGCGCGATGCACCGGCTTGCTTAGCTGCCTGCGCAGCTGCCAAGACTTCTTCCAACGGCATCAAATCCTGGCTGGCCACGCCCGTGTCGTAACGCACTGACTGCGGACAATAACCACAGTCTTCGGGGCAACCACCGGTCTTTATCGATAGCAGTGTCGACAATTGCACCCGATTAGGATCAAAGTTTTCGCGATGCACTGTTTGGGCGCGGAAGAGCAGGTCGTTGAATGGCAGACTGAATAGCGCGGTTATGGCTTCCAATGTCCAACGCTCGGTCTCTGCATGGGGAAGCAGCTTCTTGTGAAAAGTAAGCGCCTGGGGCTCGATTGCTTGATTCATAAAGGGAAGCCGGGCATGAAGTTGTTAGAATTGCTGCGAATTCTTGGCCGGACCGCCTCCATTGTCAAATTTCAGTCGATATTTATTGGACAAGTGCTCGGGATTTACGCAGCGCGCGCTCAATCTGATGCTGCCCCAGCACTGCGTACTGTGCGCCGCGCAAAGTGGTGCGAGCGGGCTATGCGCGCCGTGTTTGGCTAACATGCCGCAGTTGGGGCAATTGCGTTGTCCCTGCTGCGCCCTACCCACTCCCCAGGGTGAGCGCTGTGGGGGCTGTCTTCAACATCCGCCTGGTTTCGATAGCACTATTGCCGCATGGGCTTATGATTGGCCGCTGGACCGGCTTATCCCCGCTTATAAATATGGCGCTGAGCTGGCTTTGGCGAAGCCCTTGGCTGAGGGACTCATCTTAAATGCCAAGTCGGCACCACGCCCTGATCTGCTCCTGGCCATGCCCTTGCATCCAACCCGCCTGCAGGAACGTGGCTTTAATCAGTCGCAACTACTGGCGGACCTTCTAGCCAAGGCATTACGCGTTCCTGTGCGATATGACGTGGTAGAACGCATCAAGCTCACGCCACCTCAAGCGAGTTTGCCGCGCGATGCCCGCCGCACTGCGATCCGGCAGGCATTTCGGGTTCGCGAGGCGGTTTCCGGTATGCATATCGCCCTGGTAGATGATGTAATGACGACCGGCGCCAGTCTGGATGAACTGGCAAAAACATTAAAGCAAGCCGGTGCCAGCCGTATCGATTGTTGGGTGATCGCCCGTACGACAAATTAAGTGAGAGAACATGCAAAAACCCGATTGCATCAAGCATTACACAGACATCCAGGAAGCTGACAACAAGCACTACCCAGGCAGCGCAGAGTTGCACTGTATTACCGCAAGGTTTGGTAAGACATTCGGGTTTGAACGACTGGCTATCCATCACCAGATATTGCAACCAGGTCGTCGCACTTCATGGCCGCATGCTGAGAAAATCGAGGAAGAGTTCGTCTATATCATCGAAGGGACACCAGAAGTATGGCTTGATGGCGTTTTGTACAAACTGCAACCAGGAGACGGAGTTGGCTTCAAACCCGGCGACGGTTTGGCGCATACCTTCATCAATAACACGAATACCGATGTCCACCTGCTGGTGGTTGGTGAAGTAGACCAAGATTACAACCAGGTCCATTACCCTATGCACCCTGCCCGTAATACCGAGATCGGTGCAGCTCACTGGAAAACCATCCCCCAGCGCGCTATCGGCCCGCATGATGGCCTACCCGATGCGCTACGTGCCCAGTTCAACAAGGACTAGCCATTGTTTGCCGTAATTTTGTTCCAGCCGGAAATCCCACCGAACACAGGTAATATCATTCGCCTTTGTGCCAATACCGGTTGCGAATTGCACCTTGTCAAGCCTTTGGGCTTCCCACTCGAAGACGCGAAACTGCGCCGTGCGGGGCTCGATTACCACGAGTACGCGAATATGCAGGTGCATGAGAACTGGGAAGCTTGTGCAGCCGCGTTAGCGGGCCGGCGTATCTTCGCATTAACCACACGCGGCGCCCGGCGCTACGATCAGGTCGCCTATCAGCCGGGCGATGTTTTCTTGTTTGGCCGGGAGTCCGCGGGTTTACCAGACGAACTACGCAACGGACTCGCGCCAGAACAACGCATCAAGCTGCCCATGCGTCCTGATAACCGCAGCCTGAATCTCTCCAATGCAGTCGCGGTTACGGTATTTGAAGCTTGGCGCCAACATGATTTTGCAGGCGGTTTGATTTAGGTGCTTGTTCCGTGCAGATTGTAAGCAGGCCTACTCATTCTTGGGTCGGTCTGCCACGTTTACCTGATTTTTACCTGATTTTTTGGCTTCATACATAGCATGGTCGGCGCGTTCCACCGTGGCCTCAGGATGTTCTCCTTGTTCGTAGCGGGTAATGCCGGCGGAGAAAGTAATCAGTACACGCTCGTTATTATTAAGAAAGAAACATCGGGTCAGTTCGCGCTGTACGCGCCGCATAACACTCACAGCTTCAGACAAGACCAATTCGGGCAGTAACACCACAAACTCCTCACCACCATAGCGGGCGACGATATCGGTTGGCCGCAGCACTTCCTTGATCACTTTGACCAAGTGAACCAGCGCATCATCACCGGCTTGGTGGCCCCGCTGGTCATTCAATTTCTTGAAATTATCGATATCGAGCAAAGACAGGCATAACGGCTTGCCGCTACGCTCCGCACGTGCAATCTCCGCCATGAAAGCTTCGTTGAAACCGCGTCGGTTCAGCGCCCCAGTAAGTTGGTCCTCCCGAATTTTCTCGCTGACCTCACGTAGCTGGCTTTCCAATTCGGTAATACGCATGTCAGCAGCAGCAGCCTCAGTCCGCGCTGCTATTATTTCATCGCGCGAGCGCGCCATATCCAACTGCATTACCCGCGTGTCCTGCATCAACTCATCCAGAAGGACGTTAAGCTCAGGAATACCCTGCACTGCCGCTATACGGCTGGTGTAAGCCTCGATCTTCGTGTGGTAGCCACCCGTGCTATCCGCCATGCCACCCAAACGGTCGATAAACAGCGAGATCATGTTGCGTAGCGCTTCCTGGGCCTCATCCAGGTTGTGTTTGAGCATATTCTGTTTGTAAAAAACCTCCTTAAAACCCGCCTCGGCTTGGTAAAGCCGATTAATGCTGAGCGGCTTGGCCAATAGATCATGCACCACCTCTACCTGGCCCCGTACCCATTCATCCGCGCCAGATAGATCAACCAAATTGTCACTTAACAAGAGCAACAGATTCACCAGGGCAGTAGCAATCCGCTCGTCCTGTTCTGTTTGCAGTGCGAGTTGCAACCAAAAGCGCTTCAGACGCTGGGCCAGAAAATCCAGCCCCGGCTCGCTACTAACCGACTCGGCTGCCAAAGCAAGACTGGTTACTTCCTCCACCAAGCCGGGGTAGCCCATCAGGCGTCCGGCCAGTCCGTCTCTCAGGGCGATAACCAACATATCACGCCAACGTTGCCAATCAAGCGCAGCTTCTGCCGCTACGCCGGCTGCCGGTGGTAGAACGACACTCGCCAAGGCCTGAGGCACTACACCACTATCGGCATTAGGCACATCACTGGGCGATACTTCAATATCGCCTTCACCCCCACCGCCATCAGCCCAGCTGCGTATCAATGCATCCAGCTTCTCATTCAACAAACTCGGGTAATTGCCAAAATTCAACAACACCTTGGCCAGCGACTCCCGCTTACGCGTGGCAGAAAAATGGGGGCTGCGCAGGTCCCACTGATTCAACAAATCACGAATCAACTCCGACCAGGCACGTGCCAATCCTGCTTGGCCACCCTGAGCTTCGATGGCTTGTAACAAAATCGGAGGAATAATCGCCCAGTCGCGTGAGATTGCCGCTTTCTCAATCTGCGAGATCTGTCGGTGTAAATCCGGGGACTGCTTAGGAAATGCTTTCAATGCCGCGAGCAACTCTGTCGCCAATGCATTGACAAAACCACTCTGCCCCGTCTTGCCCTCAGCGATTTCGTAGTAAACCTCTTCGTAGCGCTCAGGTGTAGGAGGAATACGACGAGCCGTAAGCAGCTTGAGCGCCTCACGCGCAAGATCAGTGGGATTGCTGAGCTTATTGGTCATGCCGGCAGGTCTTAAAGAGACGCTCAGGGGGAAAAGTTATTGGCAGATTATAGAAGTTGCCTGTCGGCAGTGCCGGAAAATCCACTTTCAGACCAACCCAAAACAGAAAAGGGTGTTCGATTACTCGAACACCCTTTTTACTATCTGCCTACCGTTCCAGCCTATGCGCTGACGACGGTAACCTTCAAGTTGGCGGTTACATCGTGATGCAGCGCAACTACCAAGTCGTATTCGCCGATAGCCTTGAACGGACCTTCGGGCAAACGAACCTCCATCTTGGTAACCGTCACTCCAGCAGCAACAGTGATGGCTTCAGCCAGATCCTGGTTGGTCACCGAACCAAACAGACGGCCATCAACACCAGCCTTCTGAGCGATGGTCACGGCAAAACCTTCCAGCTTTTCTGCACGCGCTTGAGCTTGGGTCAATACTTCAGCTTGCTGAGCTTCCAATTCAGCACGGCGGGCTTCGAAAGCCTTCAAATTGGCTTCCGATGCACGCTTGGCCTTGCCTTGCGGAATCAGGAAGTTACGGGCATAGCCAGGCTTCACGTTAACAACGTCGCCCAGGCCACCCAGGTTAGCTACTTTTTCCAGCAGAATAATTTGCATGTTCTTTACTCCGGCTTAGTGCTTGTCGGTGTAAGGCATCAGCGCCAGAAAACGTGCGCGCTTGATAGCATCCGACAGCTGACGCTGGTAACGGGCTTTGGTGCCGGTGATACGAGCCGGGATGATCTTGCCGTTTTCGTTGATGAAATCCTTAAGCAGATTTACATCTTTGTAATCGACATGCTTGATGCCTTCGGCGCTGAAGCGGCAGAACTTCCGGCGCTTGAACAGATGACGTGACATGATGACCTCTAAATTTCAAATAACTTACATTAAGTGCTTGGCGCCTGAACACGCTTCCAATCGTTGATGTGCAGAACCAGACTGTGCTTGTAACGTTGATTACGGGCAGCGAGGAAACCTTTAACGACGATTTCAACTTCGGTACCCAACACCGCTAGCGTCTTGGCCCGCTCACCCAAATAAATGCAGGTAATTTCACATTGCACTTGGCGGGATACGCCGGCTTCCTGTTGGCTTGAATCGTGGACTAACCGAAATTCAAGCGCCGGGATGCCGGCCGGGGTATAACGCAGCGGCTCGACGACAAGCAGTCGGCCGCTAACAACAACTTGGTTGCGCGCGTTCAAGCCACTGGCCTAAATCAGGCGGCAGCCGCTTCCTTGACCTCAGCGGTCGGCGTCAGCGACTTGGACTTTTCTTCCTTCATCATCGGCGATGCTTCGGTAATGGCAGCATCGGTACGGATGGTGAGGTGGCGCAGCACAGCGTCGTTGAACTTGAAGGCATGCTCGAGCTCATCCAGGGTAGCCTGGCTGATCTCGATGTTCATGAGCACGTAGTGAGCCTTGTGCATCTTTTGGATTGGGTAAGCCATTTGGCGGCGGCCCCAGTCTTCCAGACGATGGATCTTGCCAGCATCGTTGGTAATCATCGTCTTGTATCTTTCGATCATGGCGGGCACTTGCTCGCTTTGATCGGGATGCACGATGAACACGATTTCGTAGTGTCGCATGTGATCTCCTTGCGGATTTAAAGCCTCCCGCCATGCGGTAGCGGTGAGGCAAGGGTGGAAAGCCGAGCATTTTAGCCGCGAACGCCACCCACAAGCAAGGAAATCAGCGACTTATTCCATCATGCCACCCTATCCTCTCAGTTTTTGAAACAGCACCCTTATCTGGCCAGATTCAGTGCAGCTTGATCTTAGGTCGATGCACCCGGTCCAACCATTCGGACAGGGTGATGAGCATAGTGCGGAAAAAACCAGATAGCGCCATTTGATGCTGCTTATGCAAACTCCAGTACATCAGCTTGGCGACTTGGCCTTCGACAAACAGACTGCCCTTGGATAAGCTACCCATCAACGAACCAACCGACGAATAGCTGGCCAGGGATACCAGCGAGCCATAGTCCTCAAAATGAAATGCCTTGAGCGGTTTGCCAGCAATAGCGCGTTCGATATTCGCCGCCAACACCCCAACCTGTTGGTGCGCCACCTGGGCACGTGCCGGCACCCACCCACCGGCACCATTGGGGCAGGCCGCACAATCGCCAAAAGCAAAGATACGTTCATCACCGCTGCTGCGCATCGTAGTGTCCACCACGATCTGGTTAAGGCGATTGGTTTCCATCCCGCCAATCTCATGCAAACCGTCCGCTGCCTTGATGCCTGCTGCCCATACCGTCAACGTACTCGGGATGAATTTACCGCTGCTCATCATGACGCCGCTCTCGCTGACCTCCACCACCCGTTCATTACTGTGTATTTCCACCGCCAACTTGCGTAGCTCCACCGCAGCGGCGTTGGAGAGTCGCTCCGGCAGGGCCGCCAGAATGCGTGGGCTGGCCTCGACCAGCACAATCTTCAGTTCGGTATCGGGATTAATATGTTCCAGCCCAAAGCTGGTAAGCACATGTGCAGCGGCATGCAGCTCCGCAGCCAGCTCAACACCAGTTGCCCCGGCTCCGATGATAGCAACCGTCATACGTCCCTTGCCTGCTTCAACAGGTAGGTTTTGCGCCCTTAAACAAGCGTCGATGAGTCTTTCATGGAAATGCCGGGCTGCAGTGGGGCTATCCAGGCAGATTGCATGCTCCTGCACGCCGGGGGTGCCGAAGTCATTTGTCTGGCTGCCCACAGCCAGGACCAGATAGTCATACGCCAGCCGTTGTGCTGCGATGATTTCGCGGCCGCTACTGTCAAGCAAAGGGGCAATCAGGATTTCACATGCGGTACGATCGAGCCCGACCAACTTGCCCTGACGAAAACGAAAGTGGTGCCATCGCGCTTGGGCTAGATACTCGATTTCCTCTGCATGGCTGTCGTAACTGCCTGCAGCCAGCTGGTGCAAAAGGGGTTTCCAGATATGGGTGCGTTGGGCATCGACCAATATAACCTCGGCCTTGTTCTTCTTGCCGAGCTTATCGCCCAACCGGGTAGCCAGCTCCAGCCCCCCGGCACCACCACCAACAATCACAATGCGTGGACATCGCGCGGTTTCCGCCATACACCACCACCCTTTTCGCTTGGTTCTGTTTACCTTTGCAGCCCAAGGGCAACTCAAATCATGAGCAACAAAGGTAAACAGCCAATGCGCACACCCATTCTACAGGTGCTCAGTGTGGCAAATACAATGCCTAGGTCGAGTCAAGCCGCATCCCGTCATAGGCAACTTCAATACCCTCAGGCAGTCGAGCCGTCAGAGCGTGATATTCCAATTCATGCGTCATGTGGATAAAAATCGTACGGCGCGCACCAATACGCTTGGCAGTCGCTAACGATTGCTCGACACCAAAGTGAGTGTAATGAGGTTCGTTGCGCAGGCAGTCGAGCAACAACAATTCCAGCCCATCGAGCAGCGCATAGCTCTCTTCGGGTATTTCCGACACATCGGTGATATAGGCGGCATTGCCAATGCGATAACCATAGATAGGCCAGCGACCATGCATTACCGGAAGTGGTGTGATGGTCACGCCGCGATGGCTAAACGGGCCATCGACCGGCGTAGGCAACAGCACAGGCTTGTCCCACCATGTGCCTGGCGGTAACGTGGTGTAATGAAACCGCGTCACCACGTCTTGCATCATGAATGCATTGCCGAAGATAGGTAGGGGCGCTTTGTTCAGGTAACAGTAAGCACGCAAGTCGTCGATACCATTAAGATGATCAGCATGCGGGTGGGTATATAGCACCGCATCAACTTGAGTCAGACCTTCTCGCAGCGCCTGGGTTCGCAGATCGGGCCCTGTATCAATCAGGAAATTGAGCCCCTCCGTACGAAATACCGATGAAGCACGGGTACGCCGGTTACGTGGATCGGTCGAGGTACAGGTCGGACATGTACAGCCAATCGCCGGGGTGCCTGTACTGGAACCACACCCAAGAATCAGCACCTCGACAGTCATGACAGCCGCCCCTCCAGCTTGAATAACCGGGCAAAGTTGGCGGTAGTGGCACGCGCCACGTCATCGACCCCAATGCCGCGCAAGTCGGCAATATGTTCAGCCACATGCTTCACATAGGCAGGCTGATTTTGCTTACCGCGAAAAGGCATGGGGGCCAAATAGGGCGAGTCGGTCTCGATCAGCATCCGCTCAAGCGGTATCGTCTTCGCCACCGCTTTCAGTTCTTCCGCCTTCTTGAACGTCACGATGCCCGAAAACGAAATGTAGAAGTTCATAGCGATAGCGGCATCCGCCACCGCTTGCGATTCGGTAAAGCAATGTAATACACCGCCTATCTCATCCGCCTTTTCCTCAGCCATTAAGCGCAACGTATCGTCTGCCGCACTGCGGGTATGAATGATTAGCGGTTTTCCGCTTTGGCGTGCTGCACGAATATGCACGCGAAAGCGCTCGCGCTGCCATTCAAGGTCACCCTGTAAGCGATAGTAATCCAGCCCCGTCTCGCCAATCGCAATCACCTTCGGGTGTTGCGCCAGCTCAACCAGCTGCGCCACAGTGGGTTCAACTTCATCCTCATAATCAGGGTGCACCCCCACCGAAGCATAGATATGCGGATACCGCTCAGCCAAGGCGATGACATTGGGCCAGTGCGGCAGGTTCACCGAAACACACAACGCATGGCTGACCTTGTTGCTGGCCATATTGGCCATCAGCTCGTCCGCACGCTCGGCAAGTTCGGGAAAGTCGATATGACAGTGGGAGTCGATAAACATTGGATAGGCAACTTATTGAAAGTACACACTCAAGTTGCCAATTCTAACGTGTTCGCCGGCTCACTTCGGCACGAATGTCAGCTTGTGCTTGGGTTCACCGGGTAAGAAAGGCGCAGGCTCACCCCGAACCCAAGCTTCGTGCCCCGCCAGAAAATAGGGGCTTAGCGGATGACCACTCTGGCCACCCGGCATGGTCATGATGCCTTGCCCCTCCTTTCCTGGCGCCACGGCCATGCGTTCCGACTGGCCAAAGGCTGGCCCAGCAACACGTGGCATATTTTCATCACCCGGTAATTTATCGGCCGGCGCTGAAAGCCATGGCCCTAACGCCGGTAACAGACTAACAAAGGGATGCGTGATGCTGGCGGTATTACGCTCACCCCAATTTGCTGAAGCTAAGGGTTTTCCATCTTTGGTCAGCTCAGCAATGGTTCTATCGATCGCTGCCAGTTCAACCATGCGCCAATCACGGCCCTGCAGCCAACCTTCAGGTTTTTCATCCAATAATCGGGCAACCACCATCGGCCAGCGCGGATTAGCCGTATCAAAATCCGCCTTATCGACCAACGTACCCAGCTGCACATCAAGCTGCCCGAATAGCTCCGCATACAAACCGTACAGATAGCCTCGCGCCAATCGGTAACCGACGGAATCAACACTGGCACGTCCGGTCCAGCTTGTTTGCAACAGCCTCAGAAACTCTACCCTGGCCGGATGACCTGCCAATGCACTTCTATTGAGCGCATTCATCGCCCGATCACGCCATGCCGACATAAACAACGCACGGTCATCCAGGCCGATGGCATGTACCGCTGTTTCGTCCGACTGGGAAAGCGCGCTCAACCCATCCCGTATTTGCTTTGCCCGCGCTCCAATGTCTACTCCCCCGTCACCCAACTTGTCGTATTCCTCGCCCCCTAGCTGACGGCTATTGGCAGTCCATAACTGACCCTGGGCAGGATCAACGATGCGGGGGTAATCTGCTGGCGTACGCAGTGTTTGCCATCCAAGCCCCGCGACAGCAGGGTAAGGGAAGGTCGACTCCCAACTGGCATCCCTATCTGGAAGCGGACCGATAATCGTCCAACCAATATGCCCGGCAGCATCTCCCACCACCATATTCTGAGCGGGAATGCCGATACTGCCCGCCAAGGACAGGGCCGACTTAATGTCCGCAGCCCCTTCCAAACGCGCTAACCCCATATTGACTGCACCCTGTGCATGCGCCACCCAACGCACAGCGTAGTAACGTCCGGCGACTTGACGGATAGGCCCCAACGAGCTTTCCAATACACGGTAATCAATAGACTCTGCATTTTTCACCGGTAGATGCTCACGCCGGTCCACCACATTTTCCCAACCGGCTGACGTTTTGAAGCGAAGCGGATTGGTCGGATCACGCACTAACTCAATCAAATCCAGATAATCGCCATAGCTATTGGTAAAGCCCCATGCCACCTGACCATTGCTGCCCACCACCACCATCGGCCCACCGGGCAAGGTCACCCCGGCAATACGCCGCATCTTGCCTGCCGCCTCAGGGTATTCAAGCACTGCGCGATACCAGATATGCGGCAGGCGCAAACCCAGGTGCATATCGTTCGCCACGATGGCTGCGCCGCTCTTCGTACGGCTACCGGCCAATGCCCAGTTATTGCTACCAACCGAACTATGAAATTCGATACCGGCCGCGGTGGTCTTAGCCGCAAGCCCAAACCAGGATGGCGCAATAGCAGGTGTAGCAATGCGGGGCACAGGCATCTCCTGCCTGTCCAATGGTGCATCGTAAGCGGAGGCTTCCGGCAACAGGAAGGCCAGTTGCTCTGGGCTCGTATGTTCTTTCAACCAACCACGGGCAAACTCCCGCCGCGCCTGAAAACCCTGTAGATCAAAATACATCGTCCACACGACCAACAGGGAATCCGTTGCGCGCCAAGGCGCAGGTTGAGTACGTAACAAACCATATTCAAACGGACGCGTTGCCAGTGCTGCCAAACCTGCATTCACACCGGCCACATAGCGCTCCAGCATGCGCCGCTCGGAGGCAGGCACCTGCGCCAAGGCAGCCTCGGCTCGCGCACGAAAACGGTGGAATCGATGTTCACGGTCTATATCCAACGCTTCTACACCAAAGAGTCCGGCCAACTCCCCTGCCGCTACGCGGCGCAGCAGGTCCATCTGGAAGAAACGTTCCTGGGCATGTACGTAACCCGTGGCATAAGCCACATCATCTCGGTGTTGACCTCGGATGGTGGGAATACCCTGTGCATCTCGAACAACACTCACCGTTTCGGCCAAACCTGCTACAGCAACCTCCCCATCCAGCTGAGCCAAACTGCCACGCAGCGCTACCCACAGCGCCAATGCCAATACAATTACCAGCACCATCAGGCCTAGCAAAATACGTTTCGACCAACGCCCAACGCTTGATGCCACTGTTACCTCGTCTGAATAGATGGAATAGATACTGCTGCTGATTGCAAAAAAGCCCGGCGGAGACCGGGCTTCTTAGAGCCTGTTCAAAGTCTCGCGAGCTAGAGCGAGGCAAGGCGAAAACGATGGAGGAAGCGGAGATTACAAGTGGTAAATGAGCCTTCCGAAGGCGTTTTCAACGCCGAATCACCGGCACGCACCAGGCATTGAACAGATGCCTAGGGTGCATCAATGTAAGCAATCACATGGTATGCGTGGTTCGCGAAGATTGCAGCGCACCACCCAACAGCCCCTCGATTTTCGTGCGGGCCTGACCACCGGCCTCATTGGGTGAGAACTGGACACCAATACCCTGGGTACGATTGCCATGGCCTCCTGCAGGGCTGATCCACACAACCACACCCGACACCGCGATCCGTGCAGGGTCATCCAGAAGCTGTAGGAGCATGAAAACCTCATCCCCGAGGCTGTAGGCTTTCGGGGTAGGAATAAATATTCCGCCACCTTTCACAAACGGCATATACGCGGCAAACAGACCGGCTTTTTCCTTGATGCTGAGGGATAACACACCACCAGCACGGGGGGCGGCAGCTGCAGCTGCAGCTGCAGGAGCGGGTTTCGGTGCTTCAGACATCGATTTCAACCTTTTGGCATGGGCCTGATGGCCTGCTGGTAAGCAAAAAACAATTGTTCATATACAAGCCGGGCATTGAGCGGATGAAACGCCAGCTTCCTGGCGGCCAATACACTGTCGTGATAGCGCATTAGCCGTACCGGGTCTAGTACCTTCGCCAGCGATACAATACGGCTGGTCTCGTCCGGATAATAGCGGACAGAACCCGAGAGTCCCAAGCGAGCAAGATCATAAACCCACCGGGAAAGCCAATCCGTCACCCGATACACTTCCACTTTCTGCTTATCCAGCCGCTCGGCCAGCGACAATGGGTCCAACTGACCCGGGTCGGCCAACTCAGCCAAAAAAGCACGCCGCGCGGCCAACAAAGTCGCATCAGCGCGTTCAATTGCGGCCAACGGCGCACCACCGGCCTCGGCAAGATGCGCTTCAGCATTGGCTAAATCCTGCGCCTGCAACCAGGACAGCGCCACAGCTTTTTCCGGCAGCGGCAATGCCAACTGGCGACAACGACTACGTATTGTAGGTAGCAATCTACGCCAATGGTTGCTGATCAAAATAAACACCGCACCTGACGGGGGTTCTTCCAATGTCTTCAGCAAAGCATTGGCCGCAGCAAGATTCATTGCCTCGGCAGGCTGTACCAACGTAACGCGCAACCCGCCGCGATGCGCACTCAAATGAACGAAGTCATTCAATTCACGCACTTGGTCGATGGTAATCCAAGCAGAGGGTTTCTTCTTGGATTTGGCATCGTTTTCCGTGTCCTCCTCCTCAACCGTCGGCGTCAGTTCGCGGAAATCAGGGTGATTGCCCGCGGCCAGCCAACGGCAAGCATCACACACGCCGCAAGGCTTGGCGAGCTCAGCTGCTTCGCACAATAGCGTCGCGGCAAGGTGTCGGCCAAATGCCAACTTGCCGATCCCGGCTTCACCCGTAATCAACAACGCATGATGGTGCCGCTCGCATTGGGCCTGCAATGCTTGCCAGGCGGAGGCCTGCCATGGATATAGCATCAACCTTGCTCCAGCTTAGCGAAAATTTGCGCCAACTCATCCTGGATGAAATCCAGTGTTCTTGTCGCATCAATCACCTTGATGCGGCCGGCGGATGAAGAAGCGCGTACATGGTAAGCATGGCGCACCCGTTCAAAAAAAGCGTCCTGCTCACGCTCAAAACGGTCCAGCACACGGCCACCGGCAAGGCGGGCGCGGCTTACTTCAAGTGGCACATCGAATAACAAGGTCAGGTCCGGTTGCAGCAAACCATCTTGCCTGCCCTGCACCCATTGTTCCAGCACAGCAAACTTCTCCACTGCCAAGCCACGTCCTCCTACCTGATACGCGTACGTCGCATCGGTAAAGCGATCACACACTACCCAACGGCCCGCAGCCAGTGCAGGCTCAATCAAGTGGGCCAAGTGTTCTCGCCGGACAGCAAACATCAGCAGCGCTTCCGTCTCAAGGTCCATCTCGTCGTTAAGCAACAACGTACGCAACTTTTCGCCCAACGGTGTGCCGCCCGGTTCACGGCTGACAATATGGTCGATGCCACGTTGCGTGAGTAACGCAGTCAGCCACGCCAGATGCGTGCTTTTCCCTGCACCGTCGAGGCCCTCAAGCGAAATGAATTTCCCACGCGCCATTCACTTGGCTCCCAGTAAATAGCGGCGCACCGCCTGGTTATGTTCTGCCAAACTCGTCGAGAAATACGAGCTGCCATCTCCCTTGGCGACAAAGTACAGCGCCTTTGACTGAGCCGGATTGGTCGCAGCCAATAGCGAAGCCATACCCGGCATGGCGATAGGCGTTGGCGGCAAGCCACTACGGGTATAACTGTTATAAGGCGAGTCGGTTTCCAGATGCAGCTTGCGCAGGTTGCCATCAAACGCCTCGCCCAAGCCATAGATAACGGTGGGGTCGGTCTGCAGGCGCATGCCTATGCGCAGGCGGTTATGAAATACCGAGGCGATCATGGCTCTGTCCTTGGCTGCGCCTGTTTCCTTCTCGATGATCGACGCCAGAATCAATGCCTCGTACGGCTGGCTTAGCGGCAGATTGGCTGCACGCGCTTCCCAAGCTGCGGCCAACTGCTTTTGCATGGCTTCCTGTGCACGCTTGAGCACCTGTATGTCGGAACTTTGTTTGGCAAAGTGGTAGGTATCGGGAAATAGCAACCCTTCCACGCTGCTACCCGATACACCCAATTTGGTTAACAGTTCAGCATCGCCAAGATGCTGGGTGTCATGCCGCAAGTCCGGGTGACGAGCCAGGGCGGCCTTGACCTGACGCCAGGTCCAACCCTCAACCAAGGTCAGCGTGGCGCTGGTGACATCACCATCGGTCAACTTTGCCAATAGTTGAAGCGGTGTCACTGCTTCGTTCAACTCGTAGCTGCCGGCCTTGATACGCGGTGCAGCACCATTGAACCGCGCAACCAGCGAGAATAACCATGGCTCAGTGACCAACCCGTCGGCTGCCAGCTGGTTAGCTGCCATGCGCATAGTGGTGCCGCGCTCCAGCACAAACGCGCGCGGTGCGTTATCCAATGGAAACGGCGTGGTCAGATAGCGCCCGACATAGGCTGCCAACGCGGCAACCAACACGAAGACGATCAGTAGGAACTGGCCCAGAATACGGCCTGCCTCGTATTGCCGGTGTGATTTAGTTTTTATTCGGCGTTTGGCCATGGTCAACGGTACGAAAGAATTGTTCGACAATAGCAAGCTCGCGGGTGCGGCGCATGGGCGGCAGCGCTTTCCAGATCGCTTTGCCATAGGGTTTTTCGACAAGACGGGGGTCAGCAATCATCAGGACCCCACGGTCCGCTTCGTCACGAATCAAGCGGCCAGCGCCCTGCTTCAACGTAATCGCTGCACGCGGCAATTGGTATTCCATAAACGCATTGCGGCCTGCTTTGTTGATCTTGTCGATACGGGCCGCCAGGACTGGGTCGTCCGGTGCGGCAAAAGGCAATTTATCGATAACTACCAATTGTAGTTGCTCGCCTTTTACATCGATCCCTTCCCAAAAGGTCTGACTCGCAATCAGTACTGCATTGGGCAGGGTGCGGAATCGCTCCAACAGTTCGGTACGAGTGCCTTCGCCCTGTAGCAACAAAGGGTAGGACAAGCCCAAGACAGGCAAGCGGGCTTGAATCAAATCATAGGCCTCGCGCATAGCGCGCAGGCTGGTAAACAGTAAAAACGCCCGGCCTTGCGAGAGTTGCAACAATGGCAGGGTGGCTTCCACTACCTGGGCTGTGTATTCGCGGCTATTGGGGTCCGGCAGGCCTTGCGGTACATAGAGCACCGCCTGCTGTTTATAAGCAAACGGCGACTCCCAGGCCGCCTGCTCGGCATCCCACAGGCCCATTTCATGCGCGTAATGCTTGAAGTTACCATCCATGGCCAACGTGGCCGAAGTAAAGACCCAGGCACGCTCTTCATTCATCTGCCGAGCAAACAAGCGGGCGATATCAAGCGGCGTGGCATTCAGCTGAAACCCCTGTGGCGACACTTCCAGCCAAAAGACAGCATCATCGAACGGGTCTTTAGACCGTGGCGGCTTTGCCGAATCCGTGTCAGCGCCTTCAGACGATTCTTGGTTTGGCGCGCTTGCAGCACCGTTGATCCACATACAAAGCGTGGCTAACTGTTCCTCGGCACGACGGCGGCAGTTCTCCAGCCCCTCGGAACGCTCGGCTTGCTGGGCTAAACGATCGGCCAAATCACTCAAAGCCGATTCCATTATTGCCAATGCAGTATGAAATTCCCGCTTTTCAGTCAGGGCATGCCGTGGTGCACGCAATGTCTCCTGACCAAACACAAGACGTAGATCACGTATTGCTTTATCGAGCGCCAAAGCAGCCGCGGGTAAGTGAACAAAGTCCTTGGCAGCCGACAATGCCTCAGCACGGCTATCGCGCGCTAATTCGAGCAAGGTGCCTGAAGAGACCGTCTCACCAAAGAACAGACTCGCCACCTCGGGCAACTGATGGGCTTCATCAAAAATGATGGTATTACAGCGTGGCAGTAGTTCGCCAGCACCTTCGTCCTTAAGCCAGACATCCGCAAAAAACAGGTGATGATTAACCACTACCACGTCGGCATCCAATGCCTGACGACGCGCTTGCAGGACGAAACAGTCCTGGTGGTAGGGACATTCCGAGCCCAGGCAATTCTCACGGGTGGAAATTGCCTGCTGCCAGACCGGCGAAGACTCAGGCACGGCTGCGCAGCCAGACTTATCACCGTCGGCCGACGTCGCTGCAAAGCGCACGATGGCATGCAACTGAGCGACATCTTCTTTACGCGCAAAGCGCCCTTCATGCGTGGCACGCTCTAGGTGGTAACGGCATACATAATTGCTACGCCCTTTGAGCAAAGCCGTAGTCACCGGCACCTTCAATGCCACACGCACCTTGGGTAAATCTCGATGAAACAGTTGATCTTGCAGGGTTTTGGTGCCTGTCGATACGATCACCTTGCCGCCAGACAGCAGCGCCGGCACCAGATATGCATAGGTTTTACCCGTGCCTGTACCTGCCTCCGCAATCAGAGGTTTTTTGTCGCGGATGGCGCGTTCGACAGCCTCCGCCATCTCGACCTGCTGGGCGCGGGGCCGATAGCCAGGCATGGCTTGGGCGAACAGGCCACCTTCAGAAAATACATCGGCTAGCGTGGTCAAAGTGGCGGCCAGAGAGATAGAAAAACTGGCGGATTCTAGCATGGGCGGCGCAGGCCCCAGCAGATGACTCAGCTTAGCCTGACGGAGTGGGCGCCATGAACGCGCTACCATGAAAAACGCCGCTCCGTTGAGCGGCGTCAGTGGCTGGTCAAGCCCGCTTAGACACGAACATCAATCACATTGCCCAAATGAGGTGGATTGCTGCTCGGCTGCGGCAGGGCTTGTAGCAAGGTCATGGCGTTCTGCGACTGGATATCCAAGGCCTTACGCAGCATCAGTACAGAAGCGGTAGCCTGCGTTTGGGCTGCCGCATTGTTTGAAGCTGCACTTGCAATGCTGGAAACGTCCATGTGATTCCTTTCACGACAAAAGCCGCCCCTCCAAACTGGAGCAAGCCTGACACTTATCGGCTATTTCTTGCGCTTCTTTAGCGGCTTTTTCGATTTTTCTTTGCTGCCTGTCGATTTATGCTTACCAGCAACAGACTTATCGAACAAACCCTTGCGCTGCGTTACCTTGCCAGAAGAACGCTTACCAGCCTGACGCTTGTTTACATCCCGCTTACGGAACTTGGCTTCGCTACGCGATTTTCTGGTGGTCACTGCGGTCCGCTTCGGGCTGCCAACGGGTTCGGCAGTACCTGGCACATCGCCGGGCAATGGGTTATCAATTGTGGAGCGGATGGGCGCATTTGGCTGACTATTTGGTACGACTTCATCGGCCAAAGCAGGAACGAACAAAATGCAACCCAACAACATTGGACTCAGAATCTGGGAAAATTTTCGGGATAGTGTAGACATCGACCTTGTTTCTGCCATTGCCTGGATGTCCAGGCTGCGAATAGGGAACGGGCCCTGCGCATCGTAGCGTCAGGCGTTATCAACGGTACGTGAGCACGCGCCAACAAACGCCCAGGGAGAGCCCGGAGAGTGCTCTCATTTTAACGGGACTATGTTCAAGTCGCAGGCTTTGTTTTGCCTGATGGCAAAGCTCCTTATAATCGAGCGCCTTCTCGTTGTTGGTGAATCTGCTTATCTGAATCACGCTAGACAACTCGCTTTGCTGTCCGTTCCAACACTGAAATGCTTGGCCGACCAACGTCAAAGTTAGTTTCGGAACCTGTTCACCGTCTTGGCGATACGCCATTTGTCACCCCAACGTTCTAACTTCCGTCCAGATAGCGAACTAAAAGAAACTGCATGCAATCTATTGTTGATTGCCCCCATCCCCCAATAAGGCAACCTTGTAGATCATAGACAGGTTGCAAGCATAACCACGACGAGCACCAAGCCATGACCCATCATCTGCAAACCACCATTGAAACCGCTTTCGAGAACCGTACCGAGATTTCCCCAACCAGCATTGCGCCAGAACTTCGTACCGCCATCGATCAGGTCATTCTCGAGCTGGACCGAGGCAACTTGCGGGTAGCTGAAAAGCAGGACGGTAAATGGGTTGTCAACGAATGGCTCAAGAAAGCTGTTTTGCTGTCTTTCCGCGCCAATGACAACCGTGTGATGGAAGGCGGCGAAACCAACTTCTTCGATAAGGTGGACAGCAAGTTCGCCGGTTGGGGCGCTGAAGACTTCCGCAAAGCCGGCTTCCGCGTCGTACCGCCTGCCATGGCGCGTCGCGGCAGCTATATCGGTAAGAACGCCGTACTGATGCCATCCTACGTCAATATCGGCGCTTACGTGGATGAAGGCACGATGGTAGACACCTGGGCTACTGTCGGCTCCTGCGCGCAAATCGGCAAGAATGTCCACTTGTCAGGTGGCGTAGGCATTGGCGGTGTCCTAGAACCCTTGCAGGCCTCACCTACCATCATTGAAGACAACTGCTTCATCGGCGCACGCTCTGAAATTGTAGAGGGCGTGATTGTGGAAGAAGGCTCAGTGATTTCGATGGGCGTCTATATTGGACAGAGTACCAAGATTTACGATCGGGAAACTGCCGAAGTCAGCTATGGCCGCGTACCTGCCGGGTCGGTGGTGGTGAGTGGCAATTTGCCCAGCGCCGATGGCAAATACAGCCTGTATTGCGCTGTGATCGTCAAGAAGGTCGATGCCAAAACGCGAGGCAAGGTGGGTATCAATGAGCTGCTGCGTGGCATCTGAGCACTGGACCAAAGTTTCTGGTGAGTGGTCCCCCCGGAAATCAACAGCCCCTGAGTCCTGATCACGGCTACACAGTAAGATCGTAAACAGGTTTTGAGAACCTATCTAAAGTCATGCGAGCTATAGGCACGATAAGGCGGAAACAACCGAGGAAGCGGAGTTTACATAGGGTAAATGAGCAATCGAGGGTGTTTTCAACGCCATATTACCGACGGGCAGCAGACTTTAGACAAGTTCTAAGGCAGTCAACAGGTTCCAGGAACCTGTTCACGAGCCACCAGCAAGAGAAGCACAGCGCAGAGACCTGACCTTACGCTCAAGTCTCTGATGCTGCGAGCTTCTCATGGGGCTTTCGAGCAACACACGAACCCCATTAAAGGGTAGAGCGTCAGCAAGTTAGTAAAGGCCTGATTAAGCTATTGTCACTCCGCAATAGGATATGTTGAATGTCCTGTCCACCCGTCGAATTGCATAAAAAATCCGAGGCTTTGCGCGCCAATTGGCACGCTTACCAAGGTTCAATGCGTTTTGAGCAGTTCGTCGAATTCGCCATCTCCGTCTCCAGCTTCGCCGGTTTCCTTGACGCCAAAGCGTTATCCGGCCTGCACCAAGTCGCCCGAGACCTGGAGCAACAGACATTGAACCTGTTTGGCGATGAAACCAGCCATCCAATTACCCCCGAGTTGATGAACGACCTTGATAGCCGCCTCGATAGCCTGCTCTCCCGTATGGATAGCTATATCGAGCGCAACGCCCAACCCAAGCCCGAGCGCCGCGCCGGCGCTGAAGCCCAGGCAACCGTAGGTAAAAGCGTGTCACCGAGCCGTCGCATCTGGTTCTTCGGCGAACAATCTGCCAAGTGGCAAGATCTGATGCAGCAACTACGCTATTTCGGCATCGTCGTCGAACAAGGCAAGTGGGAAATATCCAGCGAGGGAGATGAAGAAGCCATCGTGGTGCTGTTCGAGATAGCCGGGCTGGAAGATACTGTCTGGGCCGAGCGCATCCGGTCACTGCGCCAACGTTTTGCCGCTGGCAAATTGATTGGACTGGGTATCACACCTGATTTCGACAGCTTGCAAACCGCGCTGTCGGCTGGTTGCGATTTCTGCCTTCCGCAAGCCACACCATTACCCACCGTAATGGCGAAGATTCTAGAGCTGAATGATAGTGAAGAAGAAGCGCCTTACCGGGTATTGGTAGTGGAGGATTCGCTTACCGCGACCAAACTGATCGTCCGCAGCCTCAATGAAAGCAGCGTTGAAAGCTTTGCCATCGCCAACCCAAGTGATGTGCTGACTTCACTCAAGCGATACCAGCCCGACCTGATTCTAATGGACATGTACATGCCGGGCTGCACCGGCGTCGAAGCGGCACGGGTCATCCGGCAACACAGTGAATTCCTTTCGATCCCGATCGTCTATCTGTCGGGCGAAACAGACGTGGCGTTGCAAATCGATGCGTTGCGCCTGGGTGGCGACCATTTTCTGACCAAACCCTTCAATCCGGTCATTCTCAACGCCATTGTCAGGAGCAAGATCGAACGCTACCGCGCCTTACGCCGATCCATGTTCCATGACAGTCTGACCGGTCTGTTGAACCACACCAGTTCCAAACAACGCCTCGACGCCGCGATCAACAATAGTTCTGCCGATCAACAAGAATCGCTTTCGGTAGCGATGATTGATATCGACCATTTCAAAAAGGTAAACGATACGTATGGGCACCCGGTTGGCGACCAGATCATCCGCAGCCTTGCCTGGCTATTGAAGCAACGGTTGAGAAAGTCCGATATCGTTGGGCGCTATGGGGGGGAGGAATTCATGGTTGGGCTCCCCAATACCAATGGCACACAGGCCTACCAGGTACTCGACCGCATCCGGCGTGATTTCAGCCAAATCAAACATCCCTTCAACGACACCTGGTTCCACACGACATTCTCTTGCGGCATTGCGTGCTACCCCGATATCACCAATAGCGAAGCGTTAGTAAAAGCCGCAGATGAGGCGCTTTATGAAGCCAAACGCGCAGGCCGTAACAAGGTGATCATGCCCAGTGAATGCCTTACACCAGTTGCAGCCACAGGGGTATGATTTAACGTCCAAGCCTTAACCCGCCTACCGTTTCTGAGGGCTACTCCACTCGATGACTATGATGAATCCTGCCATTTTCAAGGCATATGATATTCGTGGCGTAATCGGCAAAACGCTCGATGAAGCCGGTATGCACCTGATTGGTCGCGCCATTGGCAGCGAAGCCCTGGCCCGTAAGCAAACCCGCCTCGTACTGGGCCGGGATGGACGCCTATCCAGCCCACAGTTGGCCACCGCCCTTTGCGAGGGCTTATTGTCTTGTGGCGTAAGCGTGGTTGACTTGGGCCAAGTACCCACGCCCTTGGTCTGGTTTGCCACGCACCAACTCGAAACCTATTCCGGTGTGATGATCACCGGCAGCCACAACCCGCCCGAATACAATGGCGTCAAAATCATGCTGGCCGGGGAAACCCTGGCAGGCCCCGCCATCCAGGCGTTGCTGAGCCGAATCGAAGCAGCGGAATTTGTCAGCGGCGAAGGCATACTCAGCACACTGGATATTCGTGAATCGTATTACCAGCGCATTACCGACGACTTGAAGCTGCAACGGCGTCTCAATGTGGTGGTCGATGCCGGTAATGGAGCCGCCGGGCCAATTGCACCCGTGCTGTACCGTCGCTTGGGTTGCCGGGTGCGTGAACTGTTCTGTGAAGTAAATGGCCACTTTCCCAACCATCACCCCGACCCGGTCAAACTGGAAAACCTAGCCGACCTGCGCGTAGCGCTGGAGAAAACCGACGCTGAATTAGGCTTGGCTTTCGATGGCGACGGCGACCGGCTGGGCGTGGTTGCCAAGGATGGAAACGTCGTCTATCCCGACCGGCTGTTGATGCTGTTTGCCGCCGATGCCCTCAGCCGGCAGCCAGGCGGGAAGATCCTATACGACGTCAAATCAAGCCGGTTAGTTGCACCGTGGGTGAAAGAGAACAAGGGCAAAGCCATTCTCACCCGCACCGGGCACAGCTATATGAAAGCCAAGATGAAGGAAACCGGTGCCTTGGTGGGGGGTGAACTCAGCGGCCACCTCTTCTTTGCCGAGCGATGGTATGGCTTTGATGATGGTATTTACGCGGGCGCCCGTCTGCTGGAAATCCTGTCCCAGATCGACGACCCTACCGAGTTGCTCAAACGCCTACCGCAAGGCGCCTGCACACCCGAAATTCAAATCGACATGCCTGAAGGACAAGCCCATGCGCTGATCGAACGGCTCAAGGAAAGCAGCCATTTTGAAGGGGCCGAGATGCTGACACTGGATGGCATTCGGGTTGAATACCCCGACGGTTTTGGTTTGCTACGGGCATCAAATACCACGCCCAGCTTGATACTACGATTCGAAGGTGACGATGATGCAGCGCTGAAGCGCATACAATCGACTTTCCGTACATTGCTGACTAACGAGACGGATCTCTCACTGCCTTTTTAGAAGCAACAGAAATCACAAACGTCGAAAGCTTCCTGCCGGCCGCCCTCAAGTAGTGCGCAACGCTAACGCCGCCGGAGCCAGACTACCGTCGGCACCTGGTCGCTACTTCGATCCAGCAATGCCCGATAAGCAATGTTTACCCGGCCAAACCGGGCATCTACATCGCTAATGAAGAATTCGCTCCGAACATCCGCTTTGTCGATCTGATTGCTGCGGGCATTTTCAGGTAGCTCATTCTTAAACTCTTCAATCTTTTGAAATGGCGTCGTGGCCCGTTGCTGTACCACCTTGCGGGCAGTACCCATATTCAAACCCGGCAACACAGCCACCAACACTTCCGCCGGGGCGAAATTGACATTGATCTTGGTATTTCTCGGTAGTGCAATCATCAAAGGGCGCAATTTTTCTACCATCTCACTGGTGAATCCTCGCACTTGGCGTAGTTCGTCCAAATCAAACAGAAGCCGGTTTGCCGCACGGCGCGGCGGTGTTTCAGCCAAATATTCGCGATCTTCCGCCCCCCCGGGGTAACGGGTTTCAGAATCTGCATCTATCCAATCCAATACAGCATTGGCAAGATCAGGAGAATAGCCCTGCCCTTCCAGTAACTTTTTGAAAGCTAACACATCAGATTCGCTGGGTTGGCCATCACGAAGCAGATTATTGATGTTGAAGCGCCCACTGGCATCAGTGATTAGCCCGCCGGCCTTACCTTGTTCCACCGGCAGGTTGGGAATAGGCGTCGCCCAATTATCCGTTGCAGCATCGTAGGTGTTGCGCCGCGCATCATCGCGTAGTTCCAACCGACAGAAATCAACAGCAGCACGGGCCACGCCACGTGCCTGCATCATGTCATTCTGGTTTTCCACCTGATGCAGCCACAAACTGTGGCGAAACGCCATTGCGCCAGCCAGTGCGGCAACCAATGCAGCAACGGCAACGGCAGTGATGATGGCGATGCCACGCTGGCGGGAAGGCAGGCTCATGGCAGGATAAACAAACGTGTAATGATTTCACCGCTTTGCAAGGTCAACACCATTTCTACACCGCGCGGCAGCTTGTCGTTTTTCGACCCCTGCGGCCAGGCAAGCTGCCATTGGGTGTTGTCATCCAGAAAACGTACTTGAAACTGGCTCACCTTTTCGAGCAATGGCAAGGCAGTGGGTGCACTACGTGGCGCCAAATCCAACGATGGCCAAAGCAACAGCTCCAAGGTGCCTTCGCGCAAACGGTAACCCAGATGAATTAACTGGCCCGCATCAAAACGCACCAGCTCCAACTGCGCGCCATTTGCATCTATCGACCCAGCACTGCCACGCACGGGTGACTGGGCGATGCCACCCTCATCCATCCACTGCCGATTGGCAACCTGGGAGAAGTCTTCATCAAAGCGGGCCAACGCCACAGTCAATTCGCGCCACTTACGGTTGTCCGCATCCAGCACTAGCTTGGTGGTGGCCATCCGCGCCACTCCTTGATAGGCGATAACCGCCAGTACGCTGAAAACCGCCAGTGCAATCAGGATTTCAATGAGCGTGAAGCCACCTTCGCGGCGCAAACTATCAATTCGGCGCATTGGCGATATATCCAATCAGCACGATATCTGCATGCTCCGGGTGATTGGGTTCATATACCCGCACCTCGACACGGCGAAAACTCTTATTCATCGTTTCGCCTACGGTCTCGCGCCAAGCGAATTCCAGCCCTGCCTGCCGCTCAGTACCTTCGCTCACGCCGGGGTCGGGAAACTGACGGCGGGCGATATAGTTATTCAGCCGGTTCTGCGCTACCCACCCACCAGCCAGATGGCGATGCAGCATCTGCGAGCCATCGCTCACCGCTATAGTAGCGCGCACAGCAGCAGCCATGGCAATCCCCAGCACCGCCAGGGCGATCAATACTTCGATGAGGGTAAATCCACGTTGGCGCATCAAGGCTTGACCTGCTTGAGCTCGGTGGCCGGCGCATCCGGGTTGGTCACCGCCAGACGACCAATCGGGTCAGCGCTTAGCACGCGGCGATATTCGCCAGCACGTAGCACAAAGGTAAACGGCGCATTTACACCGGAAGGCGAAAACACCAATCGGCCATCCGCACCCAGGGGTACCAGATTAACGCGAATATTTTCCAGCACCACGGGAGTAGGCAATTCTCGGGGTCGCAGGATTTCATTCTTTTCCACGACGGACCACTTGGACTCGGCATCCTGCTGCGAAAAGAGGTAACCGCCCGTTTGCACGGCAAACCCGATGGGCTGGCCCAGGCTGATCGCCTCATCGCGTGCTGATTCCAACAGCAACGCCAGCCGTTCCGACTCACGCTGCAGCGTGTCCTGGTCGGATGCGCTAAAACGTACGGCCGCCAGCGCCACCACGATGCCGATAATGACCAATACGACCAGAATCTCAATCAGGGTGAAGCCGGCGCTACGCGTACGAAGCAAGGTAGGATGCATTCAAGCAGGTGTTGAGATCACAGCAGCCAGGAACCAATGTCCGCCGCATGGCCCTCGCCACCCGCCTGACCATCAGCACCATAGCTCATCACATCGATTTCGCTCTTGAGGCCGGGGTTCAGATAAATGTAGGCGTTCCCCCAAGGGTCGTTTGGCAACTTATCGAGATAGGACTTCCAATTGGTCGGAATCTGCCCAACCGACGGCTTCTCAACCAACGCTTTGAGACCCTGTTCTGTACTGGGATAGACTCCATTGTCCAGCTTGTAGAGCTTCAGCGCTTGCACTAGCGACTGTACATCCTGCTTGGCGGCGACGACGCGGGCCTCATCAGGGCGGCCCATGATCTTTGGCACCACCAAAGCACCAAGGATCGCCAGAATCGCGATCACCACCAGAATTTCGATCAACGTAAAGCCGCGTTGCGCGGTTTGCTTCAGGGTCATGCTTTACCTTCCTTTTTCTTCAAGCTTGCTATCCCAGCAGACACTGGGAAGCGAATTTCGTTCTTGGCCAGCTTGGCTTTGATCGCCGCGGCCACATCAATCTCCAAGCTATTGGCAAACGCCAATGCGTACATCAGTACATCGGCCAACTCTTCAGCCACTGCGGCCTTATCAACCGTTTCGGCTGCCGGTGGCGACCATTGGAAGTGCTCCATCAGCTCAGCAGCCTCGATGGCAATGCTCATTGCGAGGTTTTTTCCGCTATGGAACGGTTGCCATTCACGCGCTGCAGCAAAATCTGCGATAGCGGTTTTGAGCGCTGCGACAGTCGTATCCTGGTCCATCATCGCAAGGCTCTGGTATTTTTGCAGCAAGCGTAACGGGCAGTGACAAACGGTGCAGTAAATTGATGGATGGTCATCACTTCACCAATTGGTTCATCTCAAATACCGGCAGCAGAATCGCCAATACAATCAGCAAAACCGCAACCCCCATCAACAGCACCATGACCGGCCCGAGTAAACTGGTAAATGTCGCTACCCGTTGTTCCAGCTCACCGGCCTGCTGGCGCGCAGCTTTATCGAGCATGGTTTCCAAACGACCGCTGGCCTCACCGCTGGCAATCAGGTGCACAAGCACCGGCGGGAAGAGCTTTTGACGTTCCAATGCTTTGGATAGTTGCGCGCCTTCGCGCACATCTCGGGCCGCGCCTGTCACCGCCGCACGCAGCACGCGGTTCTCCACCACGCCTGCAGCCGCTTCCATGGCCTTCAAAAGCGGCACGCCACTGCCGACCAGAATCGACAACGTACTGGCCAAGCGGGCAGTGTTACCGGCTTTGTTCAAACGACCGAACAGGGGCAGTTGCAATAATCTGGCATCCAGGCGGTTACGGAAGCCCTCCTGCTTGAGCAAGCGGCTAAAGACAAAGCCCACCAGTCCCAGCAAGATAAAACCAATGACGCCGTATTCGCGGATACTCCCCGAAATAGCCAGCAATGCCCGGGTGAGCAAGGGCAATTCCTGTTTGGAAGACTGAAATACCCCAACCATTTGGGGCACCACCCACCACAGCATGCCAATGATGACCAGCATCGACACCGACAACACCACCGCTGGGTAGACAAACGCCAGCGCCACCTTGGCCGATAATGCCTGGCGCGCTTCGATGTAATCCGCCAGCCGCGCCATCACGCCGGAAGCCTTACCCGACTCCTCACCCGCCCGCACAATCGTGCGATACAACTCGGGAAACACGCGGGGATGCCGGCTCAGGGCAATCGACATCGGTGAACCGGCCAGCACTTCGCTGCGCACCCCAGCCAGCACATCGCGCAGACGCAGGTTTTCTGCTTGCTCAATAAGCACAGTCAACGCACGTTCTATCGTCAAGCCCGCATCCAGCAGTGTGGCGAACTGCCGTGTGATGAGCGCAAGTTCAGCCGTCGATACCCCACCACTGCGGCTGCGTTTACCCGGCGTTTCGCCACTGGAGAGTTCCTCCATGTCGAGCACCCACAGGCCCTGGTCACGCAGTTTCACGCGGGCCAGTCGGGCATTATCTGCCTCAACCACACCTTCCAACTGCTTGCCGGCGCTATCCAGCCCCTGGTAACGAAAACCCGCCATATCAGGATTGCCCCATCGGTACAACGGTGGCAGGCACCTTCCCGGCAGCGGGCGGCGGGCGAATCCAACCCGCCTGTAGCGCCACAATCGCCAACAGTACCGCTAACAAGACGCAACCGACGAAATACAGCAGCAGGCCATTCACCAAGTGACGCCTTGGCAAGCCGGTGCTGACGGTCAGGGCGTGAACCAGTATGCAGATTTGATATCCCCAGATCGCCAACAAGCCCAGGGAGAGAACAGCGTCCGGTATCAGTGGCAGCACCAAGCCAATGAGTTGTACTGTGGTGGAAAGCACCACGATCGGGAACAAACTGCCCTGACCACGCCAATCCTTATGCCGTTTGACCCACCAACTGAAGAAGAAGGTGAACATAAGCACCTGTACCCAACTCAGGATAATCGCCAGCAAAGCCAGGAAACCCACACTGGGTACGCGGCCAATCGCCGTGAATGCAGGCAAAGCGGCCAGCACCGTCAGCCAAAGTACGGGCTGCCACCACTCATACACATAGTGTTCCAGCGCTTTGACGCGAAAGCGCGCAATATCAAGGGCATCCTGAAAAATCGGTGGCATGGGCAATAAAAAAACGAGGCCGCCGGTGGGCGGTCTTCTAATGAGTTCGGAGGAATCAACTGCTGTGGCAGTCGGTACGCGTTTCGACCTGCTGTACTACCAGTTCAAAGTCCTGCTTATAAGGATTGTCACGTTTAGCAACCAGATAGTAGCGCTTGCAGGCTTGAACAGTAAACGGCACATCGCGCTCGGCTGGTTGGGTGAAGATAACAGCAGGCGGTGCGCTCACCCGTAAAACATGCGCGCCAGGCTCCACCCGCACCAGCGGATCATCTATCGTATATTGCCCGTCAATCGCCAGCACACGCACCGGATAGGTATGCAACTCAGTACGGCCAAAGGTGCGGCTGCCGTCCAGCAAGCTGGTGTTACGAACACTGGCGCAGCCGGTTAGCCCTGCAAGTAGTAGAACGCCCAAAACAGCTATTCGTTTCATGTCGGCTAAGTCCCACAAGCCATCGAATATCTAATTCTGCACCTAGACCGAGCAGCTGCACACCTCGCAACAAACTGATTTACCCCTGTTTCAATCAAATACAACTGTCTTATGACCATACACCAGAACGCGATGGTCCAGATGCCAGCGTACCGCACGGCTCAAAACGATGCGCTCCAGATCGCGGCCCTTTTGCACCAGATCATTGACCGTCTCACGGTGCGAGATACGCGTGACATCTTGCTCGATGATCGGACCATCATCCAGCACTTCAGTGACATAGTGGCTGGTCGCGCCAATCAGCTTCACCCCGCGCGCGTGGGCACGGTGGTAAGGCTTCGCACCTTCAAAGGCGGGTAAAAAACTGTGGTGAATGTTGATGACCCGATGGCGGTAGGCACTGCTGAAATCCTGCGACAACACCTGCATGTAACGCGCCAGCACGATCAGGTCGACCTTGTGCGCTTGCAGGAGGGCCTGCTGGGCTGATTCGGCCTCAAGCTTGTTGTCTTTGTTCACAGCAATGACATGATAAGCAATGCCATAAAACTCAGCGATGCGACGGCAATCTTCATGGTTGGAGATCACAAGCGGGATTTCACAAGCCAGTTCACCGCTATGCCACCGATGCAGCAAATCGACCAAGCAATGGTCGTACTTCGATACAAAAATCGCCACACGTGGTTTTTGTCTTGATAGCTTGAGCTTCCACTCCATGCCAAAACGTTCGGCAATCGGCGTGAATGCCGCATCGAATGCACCCATATCAAGCGCAAAGCCATCGAGATCCCACTCTATCCGCATCAGAAAGAGGCCGGCATCATCGTCCTGATGCTGATCGGCATGCAGGATATTGGCGTTGTAGGTGTAAAGAAAATTTGCAATGGCTGCCACCAGACCTTTACGGTCCGGGCAGGAAATTAACAAGGTGGCAGTGTTTTTCATTCCATCTTTCAAATTGGCGTTCTGTCGACACGGATTTGTGCGGGTCAACCTGACACCAACAGAAGCTATTGTTCTAAGTTACTGATGTTACGCAGTAGCTGCGAGAAGCAGCTGTAACTGATCATAAGCCGCGCGGGAGGCGTTGATCAGTAACTTGCGGCAAAGTGCGAATGGGTTCTTCTGCGTCTTGATGCTCAGGCATTC
>NZ_PDZH01000043.1 GCF_002735695.1 Chitinimonas sp. BJB300 | reverse complement strand
GCTGCGCGACACCCTGGAGAAGCTACCCGCCTGGCCAAACAGCAGAATCGACGAACTGTTGCCGTTGCGGACGACGGCAGCGGCGTAGCATGCCGCAGCGTTGCTGCGTAGGTGGAAGCGCTGGACGCTTACCGAACGGCCATCAGTCGTCGGGTGAAAGAGATTCGGATGAGCAAAGCGGAGCGGATTGCAAAGTGGATGCCGAAGGAGTTGCGGGGGAACTCTAATAGTTGATTTCTATGGCGGAGAATTAGCAGGAGGCTGTGCCGCTTGTCGGAATGAGGGTCAATCCTATGAGTCTAGCCCTAAATTTCTGCCTTCCAAATTGGGGTGAAAGTTTAGGGTAATGCCATCGAAATTTAGGAGGAAAAGAGACCGAAAATTGCGATGAAAGATGACCCAGAAATGGTCAAAAATCTGTACTGAATTAGGGGCAAAAAGAGGCGGAAAAATGCTGGCAAAAATGCTGGCAATACCCACCCCAAACAGCCCCAATCCAGCCATGTAAAAAAGAGCCCGTAAAATCTAAGTTATTGATTTTACGGGCTTTTGTTGGTGGAGCCGGCGGGAATCGAACCCGCGTCCGGAAGCACTCTACAGTGAGTTCTACATGCTTAGTCTGGCCAATTGGATTTAACGTCTGACACGCCGACCGACAGGCTTGGCACACGCGAGCTACCTAAATTTAACCCTGCAACAAGTAGCCCGCTGCAGGGCGGTCTCATATAAATAACGCTGCTGCCGGTTGCCCGGCCTGACCTATGAGCAGATCAGTGCAGCGACTGGCCGGGATTAAGCGGCTAGTGCGTAAGTTTCGTCGTTTGCGACTAAATATATTCAGCGTTTAACGGGGTTCTGAGATCCCGGCATGCCCTCATCCGCTTTGCAACCCCCGTCGAAGCCATGTCGGCCCCATGGGTAAAACCGATGAAGAGTGGTGATTATACCGCTTGAATGGGTAAAAGGGCGAGTAGTTCCAGTGGATGCGCGATTCTGAGGTCGGCCCCCCATTCTTCGGGGCGGTCGGTCTCGGCGATATAGCCGTAGCCGGCCAGTACTGTTTTCATGCCGACGGCACGGCCGGCGACGATGTCGCGTTCGGCGTCGCCGACATACCAGCATTGGCTGGGGTCGACGCCGATTTGTTCGCAGGCATGCTGCATGGGGCGTGGGTCGGGCTTGGCAACGCCGACGGTATCGCCTGAAACGACCACGGCGGGGGCAATGCTAAACCCGAGTGCGGGGACGAGCCGGTCGGTGAAGCGCATGGGCTTGTTGGTGATGATGCCCCACTTGATGCCGCGCGCTGCTAGGGTTTCCAGCAGGGCGTTGATACCTTCGAACAAGACGGTTTCGTGCTGGAAGCCGTCTTCGTAGTGATCGAGAAATCGTAGGCGTAGTGCGTCGAACCCGGGATCATTTCGGTGTAAGCCGAAGCCCAACTCGACCAAGCCACGTGCACCGTGGCTGGCGATGGGCCTGATTTTTTCGTAAGGCACGGGTGGTTGGCCTTCTTCAGCCAGCAAACGGTTGAGTGCACCGCCCAGGTCTAGCGCGGTGTCGGCCAAGGTGCCGTCAAGGTCGAATAGGATGGCTTTGATCACGCGGCGCTCTTTCGGCAGGCCAGCAGGTAATTCACGGTGGCATCGTCATTCAGATGGTAGGACTTGGCGATCAGGTCGTAACCCATGCCTTTTAGTTCGACCATCTCAAGCCCGTTATTGCGGGCCATGCGGGCCAATTCGGATGGCTTGATGAACTTGGCGTATTCGTGGGTGCCGCGCGCCAACAGGCCGAGGATATATTCGGCGCCGACAACAGCGTGCAAATAGGCCTTGGGGTTGCGATTGATGGTGGAGAAGAACACCCAGCCACCGGGCTTGACCAACTGCGCAACAGCAGCGACCACGCTGGCGGGCTCGGGTACGTGTTCCAGCATTTCCATGCAGGTGACCGCATCGAAGCTGGCGGGTTCGGCTGCGGCCAGTTCTTCGACTGCGAGGCAACGGTAGTCCACTGTTACACCGCTCTCCAGGCCATGTAGCTTGGCAATTTTGAGGGACTTCTCGGCCAGATCAAGCCCGGTAACCGATGCCCCTGCCTGGACCATGGCTTCAGAAAGAATGCCACCGCCACAGCCCACGTCCAACACGCGTTTGCCGGCAAGGTTAGCATGGTTGTCGATGAAGCCCAGGCGTAGCGGATTGATTTCGTGCAGGGGGCGGAATTCGCTCTCCTTGTCCCACCATTTGTGCGCGAGGCCGGCAAACTTGGCCAATTCGGCGTCGTCGACATTGCGGTTGTTGGCGGCTTGTTCGGTCATGATGCGATTCCTTGTTAAGGCGTAACTGGCGCGGGCTTATTGCGCGGCGATGCGCTCACGCCAGTGGCGGGCACGTGACAGGATTTGGCCTATGTTCAGGGTGGTCAGTTCCCGGTTGTCCAGCAAGGCGCGGCCGTTGACCCAAACGTGGCTGACTTGTTCACGTCCAGCAGCATAGACCAGTTGCGAGATCGGGTCGTATAGCGGTTGGGTTTCAAGGCCGGATAGATTGACCGCAATGATGTCGGCTTGCTTGCCTGCCACAAGGCTACCGACTTGGTCGGCCATGCCCAGTGCCCTGGCTCCTGCCAGCGTGGCCATTTCTAGCGCGGTGGCGGCTGGCATGGCTTCGGGGTTGGTCGATTCGGCCTTGGCCAACAGGGCTGCCAAACGTAGGTCGCCTAATAAGTCGAGCTTATTGTTGCTGGCTGCGCCATCGGTGCCGATGCCGACCTGAATACCGGCAGTCTGCATGGCATGGATGCGGGCAAAGCCAGAAGCCAGCTTGAGATTGCTGGCTGGGTTGTGCGCGACATTGACGCTGTGTTTGGCCAGCAGGGCGATTTCGGCATCATTGGCGTGTACAACATGGGCGGCGATTAGGTTTGGCCCGAGCAAGCCGAGATTACGCAGTCGTTCCAACGGACGTACGCCGTACTGCTTGAGGCTGGTGTCGATTTCATCTTGGGTTTCATGGATATGGCAATGGATGCCGATATCCAGTTGTTCTGCCAGCGTGATGACCTTACGAAAGGTGTCGTCTGCGACAGAGTAGGGCGCATGCGGCGCCAGGCTGAAGTGGACCAAGGCCTCGCCGGTAAAACTATCGCGTGCAGCTAAGGCTTTACCAATGTAATCGTCGGCATTCAGGCCATAGCCGGTGGGGAATTCGAGAATCGAACAACCCACGATGGTGCGCATGCCTGCCGTGATACCGGCCCGAGCGACGGCTTCATGGTGGAAGTACATGTCGTTCACGGTCGTGGTGCCACCGCGAATCATCTCCGCCATCGCATGTACGGTGCCGTCGAAGACGAACTCGTCGGAGACATGCTTGCCCTCGGTGGGCCAAATATGGTTGTTTAACCAATCCATCAGCGCCAAGTCGTCGGCCAAGCCGCGCAGCAGGCTCATGGCAGAGTGGGCGTGCAGGTTGATCAAGCCGGGCAGGAGGGCGTGTTCAGCTAATTTCAGGTGTTCGGCATTGGCGTATTGCACGCGCGCATCAGCGCTGGACAGGATGGCAGCAATGCGTTCGCCTTCGATAACAAGGGCGTGGTTTTCCAATACAACGCCACGTGGCTCGACCGGAATGAGCCAACGTGGATGCAGGCAGATTGGTTTAGGCATCATCTGGCTCGTAAAAAGATGGCGGATTTTAATGCAGTCGGTGTACTGCCCGCCATGTTGCCAACATTAGCTTTGTTCAAGTTGTCGCCCCAAAAAGCGGGCGGGATCAATGGCGTTGACCAACTCACGCTCCAGTGGCAAGGGCTCGCCCTCGATTTGGCTGGCCAACAGTTCGGCCATGAGGCCAGACCAAACCAAGCCGCGTGCCCCAAAACCGGTCAGCGCATACAAACCGGGCCTGCGTGGCGCCAGGTGCAAGCTGCCGGTGTGTTTGGTCTGGAAGGTGGCTGGGTCGCCCAGCGGGCCAACAATCGGTAGCCGGTCGATAGTGCTTGGGCGGGCGCAAAGGCGGCCTTGGAGTTCATTGGCATCCAACCCAGCCGGGGCGGGGTCGAACATCTGCTGCAGTATGGCCAGGTTGGCTGCATGGCCATCGGCTGGTTCGTCTTGCTGCTGCAGGGGAGACGAACCCAGGCAGGCCACGCCTTGATGATTTGGGGTGAGGTAGCCCGCCAAGCAGACGACGGTTTTGCTGTCGGGCGCAATCGTGCTTGGTAGGTGGCTCACCAGTCTGCTATCTCCACGCATCAATAGCTCGGGTGCAAAGCGGGTGGTCTCGGCGGCATTGGCCAGGATCAATACCGGCGCGCTGGTCAATGAATGGCCTTGGTCGTCGTAGGCCTGCCATTCGCCATTTTCATGGACTAGCTTGGCCAGCTCGCAACCATAGCGTTGTTCCAGCGCACTGCCTGCGGCATCCAACTGGGCATCGACGAGGCTGGGTGGGTTAATCCACCCAGCCAGCGGAAACCACAGGCCGCTTGCAGCCACGGGCAAGCCGGCTAGTTCACTTGCTTCTTGGCGTGAAACGGCACGCAGCCATGACGATGGCCAATCTTGCTCTTCGGCAAGGCGCTTGAAGCGCTCGGCTTCGTCTTCTGTTCGGGCCAATTGCAGTGCGCCACATTGCGACCAATGTAGCCCAGGATATTGCGACAAGTGCTTCAGTCGCCCTAGGCCATAAAGAAAACAGGCTCGCACCAGCCGCACGTGGTTGTTATCGTCGCTGGACACCACCGGTCGATAAGCGCCAGCCAGATTGCCTGATGCTTCTTGGGCGGGTTGGGGATGCCGTTCCAGCATCGTAATGCGCCATCCGCGTGCGGCCAGACGTTCGGCAATGGCACTGCCCGCGATGCCTGCGCCCACCACGATGGCGTGACGGTGGGTATAGGTAGTGTCCGGTTGCCGAAAACCTTTAAATTGTCCCACCAACATTTGCCGTTTGCTGCCAAAGCCTGGTTGGCGTTCAATCGTAAAACCCGCTGTTTCCAAGCCACGTCGCACATCGCCGGCCACGGTATAGGTTGCCAGTGTGGCGCCATTGGCGGCGAGGCGCGTGAACTGCTTGTAGAGCGGTAATTGCCAAAGCGTTGGGTTCTTGCTGGGGGAAAAGCCGTCGAGATAAAACGCGTCGACGCGGGCTGTTAGTTTGGTCAACCAATACAGGGCATCACCCAGCAGTAGGGTGAGCGTAACCCGACCACCATCCAGTTCTAGACGGTGAATGCCGGGCATCAACATGGGCCATGCTTGAATCAGCATGGTACCCAGTTCAAGCAGGGCGGGCTCGTTGGCAAACAGCTTGGTGTAGAGGGTGGTGAGGTCGGTGGCGGTAAAAGGGTGCAGCTCGCACGAGACAAAATGCAGGCGTTCGCTGCGCTCTTCGTCGGCACGCCATGCCGCCCAGGTGGCGATAAAACTCAAGCCCAGGCCGAAACCGGTTTCGCAGATGGTGAATGCGCGACGTTTTCTCCAGCGACCCGGTAAGTCATTCCCCGCCATGAACACATGTTGTGCCTGAGCAATGCCGCCATCCGCTGTGTGATAAACATCATCGAAGGCGGTGGAGTAGGGGATGCCGTCAGCCGTCAGTGCCAGCTGGGCGGATTGAATTTGGGGAAAAGGCGTGGTCACGACTTCAGACTTTTGCTAGGGCTGCCAAAAACAATGGGAGCCAGCGCTCCCATTGTTTTACCTGAACAGATCAGACTCAATCCTCGCGGCGCATTTGTGGGAACAAGATGACATCGCGAATCGACGCGGCATCGGTCAGCAGCATCACCAGGCGGTCGATACCGACACCCAGGCCACCGGTAGGGGGCAGGCCGTGCTCCAAGGCACGAATGTACTCGGCGTCGTAGTGCATGGCTTCTTCATCGCCGGCATCCTTCTGACGTACCTGGTCGAGGAAGCGCTCGGACTGTTCTTCCGGGTCGTTCAACTCAGAAAAGCCGTTTGCTAATTCGCGGCCCACGGCGAATAGCTCGAACCGTTCGGTAATGCCGGGGCGGGTGTCTGAGCCGCGCGCCAGCGGGGAGATTTCGACCGGGTAGTCGATGATATAGGTCGGGTCCCACAGCTTGGTCTCGGTCGTTTCTTCAAACAGGCTGAACTGGAGCCCTGCAATACCGCTGGTGGCAAAACTCTTGCCGCCAAGCCGTTCGATCTCGCCTTTTAGCCAGACGCGGTCGTTCAGCTGTTTTTTGGTGTACTCGGGGTTGTGCTGGAGAATGGCTTCTTCCACAGTCAGCCGCTCGAAAGGCTTGGCGAGGTCGACGATCTTGCCCTGGTATGTCACGGCGGTATGACCGACCACTTCACGGGCGGCATGGCGGATCATCGCTTCGGTCAAGTCCATGATGCGGTTGTAATCGGCATACGCTTCGTAGCTTTCCAGCATCGTGAATTCGGGGTTGTGGCGTGTGCTCATCCCTTCGTTGCGGAAGTTGCGGTTGATTTCGAACACGCGCTCCATACCGCCTACCACGAGGCGCTTCAAATACAGCTCCGGCGCAATACGCAGGTACAGCGGCATGTCGAGCGCATTGTGATGCGTCACAAATGGTTTGGCCGCGGCGCCGCCCGGAATCGGGTGCATCATCGGTGTTTCGACTTCAAGGTAACCTTCGTCACTCATGAACTCGCGAATCTTCTGCACGATCTTGGAGCGCTTGATAAACGTATCGCGGCTTTGGTCGTTGGTGATCAGGTCCAGATAACGTTGGCGGTATTTCTGTTCCTGGTCGGTCATGCCATGGAATTTCTCTGGCAGCGGGCGCAGGGCCTTGACCAAAAGACGCAGCTCGGTGACTTGCACGCTGAGCTCGCCCGTCTTGGTCTTCATCAGGGTGCCGCTGGCACCCAGAATATCGCCAAGGTCCCAGGTCCTGAATGCAGCCAGCGCGGTTTCGCCGACTTTATCCAACGAGATATACAACTGGATACGGCCAGATTCATCCTGGATGGTGGCGAAGGCGGCCTTGCCCATCACCCGCTTCAACATCATGCGGCCAGCGACCGATACCTCGATCAGGTCTGCCTCCAGCACTTCCTTTTCCGCCGCATCGTACTTTGCATGCAGATTGCCCGCCCTGTTCGCGGGTTTGAAGTCGTTGGGGAAGGCGATACCTTGCTTGCGGATTTCCGCCAACTTGGCACGACGTTCAGCAATCAGCTGGTTTTCGTCTAGGACGAGCGGGGTTTGTTCTTCGGACATAGGTGTATACGGCTCTGACTTGGTTATTTGAGGCGCTGTTGTTCTAGCAAATCTTGTATAGGACGACCTGGCTTGCCAAGCCAGAGACGATCGGGGTGCGCTGCTTTATCGAAGCTGCGCCAGAACAGGCCATAGGCGTTCTGTTGGGCAGGAAGGTAAAGCAAGACGTAGCCTTCATTCGGGCAGCCATGCGGTTGACAGCCTTGATATACCCAACCGTCTTGACCATTGATGATGACTCGCTCGCCGGGGGAGACTACGCCGAGATTATTGACCCATGGAGCCACTTTGCTCGCTTGACGCAGTAACGGGCGCATTGCCTTTTTGAAGGCAGGGTCTGTCAGCTCAACTTCGTAAGCATAACGTGTGTAAGGGGCCTCGCTGGCGGCAACGGGTATGGCCGATAACACCATCATCAACGGGAGAACGACGTATCGCAACATGATTACACGCCTTGCTTCAGGCTGGCCTGGATAAAGATATCGAGGTCGCCATCCATCACGCCTTTGACGTTGCCCACTTCGACATTGGTGCGCAAATCTTTCACGCGGCTTTGGTCGAACACGTAGGAACGAATTTGGTGTCCCCAGCCTATATCGGATTTGCCAGCTTCCAGTGCTTGCTGGGCTTCCATGCGTTTGCGCAGCTCGGCTTCGTAAAGCTTGGCACGCAGCATTTGCATGGCTTCGTCTTTATTGCGGTGTTGCGAACGGTCGTTCTGGCACTGCACGACGATGTTGGTTGGCACGTGGGTGATCCGCACCGCTGAATCGGTCTTGTTGATGTGCTGACCACCCGCGCCCGAGGCACGATAGGTATCGATACGCAGGTCGGCCGGGTTGATTTCGATTTCGATGCTGTCATCGACTTCTGGGTAGATGAACACGCTGGAGAAGGAGGTATGCCGGCGGGCATTCGAATCGAACGGAGATACCCGCACCAAACGATGTACGCCGGTTTCAGTGCGTAGAAAGCCGTAGGCATAGTCACCAGTAAGCTTGATGGTGCAGCTGGAAATGCCGGCGACTTCACCGTCCGACTCTTCCATGATCTCTACTTTGAAACCTTTGCGCTCGCCATAGCGCAGATACATGCGCATCAGCATGCCGGCCCAGTCTTGGGCCTCGGTGCCGCCAGCGCCAGACTGGATGTCGATAAAGCAGGCATTGGGGTCCATCGGGTTGCTGAACATGCGTCGGAATTCAAGCGCGGCTACTTTGCGCTCCAGCTCGGCAACATCGGTTTCGATGGAGGCCATCGTGCCCCAGTCGGCTTCGGCCTTGGCCATATCGAACAGGTCGCGGCCATCGGCAACGCCACTGGCGAGTTGGTCCAATACAAGCACCACGTCTTCCAGCGCCTTACGCTCGCGCCCGATTTCCTGGGCGCGCTTCTGGTCGTTCCAAATGCTGGGGTCTTCCGAGAGGCGACTTACTTCTTCCAGGCGGTCTTTCTTCCCGGGGTAGTCAAAGATACCTCCGCAGTTCGTCGCCACGGGCGGCGAGATCGGCGAGGGCGTTTTCAATGGCGTTGAGCTGTTCGGCTTCCATGGCGGCGTCTGCTGAAATCTGAATAAACCGCGAATTATACCGGAGCCGGGCAAGCAGGTTGGCCTGCTATTTGTGCAATTTTGCGCCAACTCGCTATTCCGCCAAAGGCGTTTACGGGTGAGCGGCTTGCCAGTGGGGGATTATAGATGGGATATGGCGATATTGAGCCCTGCCAGAAGCTGATTCAAAACTCGGGCCAGTTGGTCGAGTTCTACCGTGATGTTGGGTGCTGTCGGTTGTTCGAGCTTGCTCTCGATGTCGGCTGCCAATCGTTGCACTTCTGTTGCGCCGATCAAGCCGGCCACGCTTTTCAGGGTATGGGCCAGCCGATGTGCCAAGGCCAGTTCATTAGGCAAGGCGGTGCGAATGCGTTCAGTTACGCCAGCTTGTTCCTTGTAAAAGCGTTGCAGCAAGGCAAGATAAAGTGTTTTGTCGCCCAGTGTACGGGCCAGGCCGCTGACCACATTCAAGCCGGGCAGATCGGGTAGGTTGACATCGGTTGAGGTTGCATCCACTACGGTGACGCTATGTCGTGCCGCCCAGTGGGCAACCGTATCGAATAAGGCCTGCGGTGTGATGGGCTTGGCGAGGTGATCGTTCATGCCCGAATCCAGGCAACGCTGTTTTTCTTCCAGCAATGCATGGGCCGTCATTGCAACCACGGGGAGATCGGTAAGGCTGGGCTCTGCGCGAATCGCCCGGATAGTGGCAAAGCCGTCCATGACAGGCATCTGTACATCAAGCAGCACCAAATCGAATGGGGCGGGCTCGACAGCCAGCAGCTTGTCGAGCGCCTCTCTGCCATTGTTCGCCACGGTGACGTTGACACCAGCGGCTTGCAACAACTCCTGGGCAATCTGTTGGTTGATTTCGTTGTCTTCCACCAGCAATACCCGTACGCCGCCAAAGCTCGGCAGGCTGCTCGGGGTTTCGGGTGTGGGTTGTTTGCTGGGTGTGGTGGCGGCCTGGAACAAGGCCGTGAAGTGGAATAAGGCGCCTTCGCCTACACGGCTTTGCACGCCGATTTTTCCCCCCATCATCTCTACCAGTCGGCGCGAAATGCTCAGGCCCAGACCGGTGCCGCCAAATTTGCGTGTAGTGGAGCCATCAGCCTGGGTGAAGGCCTGGAACAACCGGGTGACTTCCTCTTCGGTCATGCCGATGCCGGTATCGCGTACGTTAAAACGAATTCGAATACCGCGGGTATCCTGCTTCTCCAGCGCGGCGCTGAGTGTTACCTTTCCCTCCTCGGTAAACTTGACGGCGTTATTGAGCAGGTTGATCAAGATCTGCCCAAGGCGTAGCGGATCACCCTTAAGCCGTTGCGGGATATTGGCGGGGATATCAAACGTATAGCCCAGCCCTTTGGCATGGGCACGTGCATTGGTGACGGACGCCACATTGGCCAGTACATCATCAAGGTCGAAATCAACTGATTCCACATCGAGCCTGCCGGCTTCGATCTTGGAGAAATCGAGGATATCGTTGATTACCCCCAGCAAAGACAGGCCGGCGTTGTGGATCTTGTCGATATAGTCGCGTTGCTTGGGGGTGAGTGGCGTCTTGAGCGCCAAGTGGGCCATGCCGATGATGGCATTCATCGGTGTGCGGATTTCATGGCTCATGTTGGCTAGAAACATGGATTTGGCGCGAGTTGACTCTTCTGCATGCTTGCGGGCGGCTTCGGCTGTGCGCAGGTCGCTCTGAATGCTGAACATCAGCAATTTGGTGCGCGTTGCCTGTCCCTGTGCTTTTTCATACAGACGGTGATAGCGCTGGTAATCTAGCAAGGCGGCCTGCCAGTGACCCTGCGCGGCATGAATTTCAGCCAAGTCATTGCAAGCCCGCATAGGCATGAAGGTGTAGCCCATCTCGCCGGTTTCATCAATGGCGCGATTGAGGTACTGCACGGCTTTGGCCAACATACCCTGCCGGTAATGCAGATGCCCGCAGGCCCACCAGATGTAGGGCCGCAGATGTCTTTCCTCGTAGCTGTCTATTTCGGCTAACGCTTGCTGGCAATAGGTTTGGGCTTCATCCAGCTTTACCTGATGCGCCAAGGTATAACATGCCACCGCAAGGAAAAATCCGCGGTTGGAGGGCGATGCGTGCTGGAAGGCGGGCGAGGGCGGCAAGAAGGGCGCAATGACGCCGTGGGCGCCTTCAATGTCATCACGGGACAGCTTGCATAGTGCGAGTATGAAGCAGATAAAAGGCACCAGCCAGTCTTCGTCACAGTCCTGGGCGAGTTCATAGGCCTGCCAGAGCGTTGTTTCGCCATCGTCGGCATTGCCGCAGATATAGAACAGCTCGCCGATATTGCAGCTAATCTGCGCTTCCCGCGCCCGCAGCCCCAGGGTTCTTGCCGCTTCCAGTGCCGCGTAGAAGTGACGCAGCGCTTCATCGGTCAGCCCACGTTCCTGCGCGATGATGCCCAGGGTGTTCAGTGCGAGCACGCTGCCCAGTTCGGGCTTTTCCGGCAGGATAGGCAGGATATAGCGCTGGCCGTATTGGTAGGCTTCTTCGACTTTTCCGAGCACGCGGTAGACAGCGCTCAGGCCATAGCGGCTGAGTAACAACCCTTCCTGCAACTGATGTGTGCTGAAAGCGTCATCGAGACGTTGGAAGGTCGCCACGGTATGGGCATTCCGGTCGTCAAAGAAGTCGCAGAGTGCCTGCACCAGCTCGCCATAGAGGGTGGGGGCGATCTGGTCATCGCGCTGACCTTGGGCCTGTAGTTCGCGACCAATTCGCCGGCCTTGCTCGGGCTGGTCACGCATAATGCTGAGTGCGCGCTCAAACTGTGGCCGCCAGTACTGGCTTGAATGGGTGGTTGGCATGATTGGGTTGTTCGATCCGATGTCGATTATAGTCCAGCCCGTCCGGCCAACACACCGAGCAGCGCATGGGCAGCGGCGTAGTCTCGTTCAGCTACTGCTTGTTCGACTGCAGCAAAGGCATGGCCGAGGCCCTGGCGCAGCAGGGTGGTGTGTTGCTCCACCAAGGCATGTGCAGCTTGGTTTTGGCTTTGAAGCTGCGAATCCAGTTGTTTGACAACCTCGACCAGCCCCAAGGCGGTTGTTACAGGTGTTGCGGCGGCGGTGAACCACTGCGTCAATCCTTGGCAGAGTGGTTGCAAGGCTCGTTCCAGTGTTTGTATCGCCTCGCCGAGTGAGGCGGCCGTCCCGTTGGCGACAATGCCCGCTTCGATGACGCCCGCCAATGCAGCGATGTCGTGGGCGCCCAGATTGGCTGAAACGCCTTTGATCGAATGGGCTTCGCGTTCCGCCGCTTCGCGATCGGTATCGAGCAAGTCGTGGATCCGGGCGGCACTATGCAGAAAGCGCTCGCTATACTGGCCCAGTAATTTCCGATAGAGCTTCATATTGCCGGCCACCCGGCGCAAGCCATCCTGGCTGTCCAGTCCGGCCAGTTGCGGCAATCCGACCTGGGCAGGCGGTTGCGTGGGTGCAATCGTCTGCTTGTTGACCCAGCGATGTGCGCAGGCATACAGCGTATCGGGTTCGATGGGCTTGCTGATATGGTCCTGCATGCCTTCCCGCAGGCAGCGCTCTCGTTCTTCCACCATGGCGTGGGCAGTCATGGCGACGATGGGTAGGGCATCGAAGCGGCGATCGGCGCGAATCGCCAAGGTGGCTTCATGTCCGTCCATGACTGGCATCTGCAGGTCCATGAACACCATGGCGTAATAGTCAGGACCTTGCCGGTGCAGCTTGTCGAGTGCTTCTTGCCCATTGCCGGCAACTTCGATGCTAAGGCCGATGCCTTGCAGCAATTCTGCGGCAATCTGCTGGTTCACTTCGTTGTCCTCCACCAGCAAAATACGGATGCCATCTAGTCCTTGCACTTTCGCCGGGGTCGAAGCGGGTACGGCGACCTCGGCTTCCTTTGAGCCAAATAGCGTGATGAGGGTATCAAACAGGCTGGAGCGGTTGACCGGCTTGAGCAAAAAGCCGTCGATGGCTGCCTGCTCGGCGCGGTGACGGACTTCTTCGCGGCCGAAGGCGGTGACCAACACGATCAGGGGGATTTGCTGCAGGCCCTGGTCTTGTTTTACCAGACGTGTCAGCTCGATCCCATCCACTCCCTTCATCTGCCAGTCGGTCAGCACGACCCGGTACGGCGAGTTGCTGTCGGCAATGCGGATGGCGCGCAGGGCGGCCGCGCCCGAGTCGACGGCATCCACATGGAATGGCATCTCACTGAGCGCATCAACCAGCACCTCGCGGGCCGTCTCATTGTCATCGACCACCAGCACCCGCATGTCGTTGAAGGCGGCAGGCAGAATTCGTTTGGGGCGTGCTTTGTCGCCACCGTAGGCAAGTTGAATGCTGAACAAGAATTGGGACCCCTGACCTTCAATGCTCTGAACTGAAATTTGCCCGCCCATCATTTCAACCAGCCGGCGGGAGATACTTAAGCCTAGCCCGGTTCCACCAAAGCGACGCGTTGTGGAGCCGTCTGCCTGCTGAAAGGCCTGGAACAGCGTTGCCGCCTGTTCGTGGCTCATGCCGATGCCGGTATAGCTGACACAAAAACTCAATTGCACCCCGCTGGCCTGCGCGTTTTCAAGCTTTGCGCTAAGGCGTACTTCACCATATTCGGTGAATTTGACGGCGTTGTTGATCAGGTTGATCAGGATCTGCCCCAGACGCAGTGGATCTCCCTTCAACCGGCGCGGCACTTCCCGCGGGATATCAAACAGGTATTCCAGCCCTTTTTCCTCTGCGCGGGTGCTGGTGATAGCGGCCACATTGGACAGGACTTCGTCCAGGTCGAAATCAATCATCTCTACATCCAGCCTACCTGCTTCGATCTTGGAAAAGTCGAGAATATCGTTGATCACCCCGAGTAGTGATACACCTGCCGTATGGATTTTGCTCACGTAGTCGCGTTGCTTGGCGGAAAGTGCGGTTTTTTGCGCAAGATGGGCCATGCCGATGATGGCATTCATGGGCGTACGGATTTCATGGCTCATGTTTGCCAGGAAAAGCGACTTGGCATGTGTGGCGTTTTCGGCCTCTTCCTTGGCAGCGCGTAGCGCCGCGGCTTGCTGGTGCGATTCGGTGACATCCATCCAGAAGCCATTCCACACCCAGGTGCCATCCTCATGCCTGCTGCAAGTAGAACGAGTATGCACCCACAGCAGCTTGCCTTTGACCTGCAACCGGCTTTCAAAGTCGGTGCCGGTCTTGTCGGTAATGGCGCGCTGCAGGAATGCCTGCCCGGTGATCCGGTCCTCCGCTACCATGCAACGCCAGCGGGTCGTGGCGTCTTTTTGTAGTTCGTAGTATTCCACGCCGATAATGTCGCGCACCTTGGCGCTCGCGAAGGGGTAGTGCAGATGGCCATCGGGCTCCAGGCGCAGCTGGAAGATGGCGAGCGGCAGCGCGTCCGACAGATCAATCAGTCGCTGACGCGAGTCCTGTGCCAGGTCGCGCGCGCTGGCCAATTCCGCACTGGCCCGCTGGCTGTCGGTAACATCCTGCCAATAGCCATTCCAGATCAGCTTGCCGTCGCGCTCCAGGCTGGGCCTTGCTTCGCCCCATACCCAGCGTTGTTCACCATCGCTGCGGCGGATACGGAATGATTGCTCCCATGGTTGGCGCGCTGCGATGGCAGCGTTGATTGAATCCCGTACGCTTTTCAGGTCGGATGCAACAATCAGGCTGAAGGCTTCGTTGATGTCGGCAACGATGGTTTCCGGTGCGCAACCAAATTCCTGCCATTGGGAATTCGCAAAAATAATCCGGGGCGCGTTGGCATCGATACGCAACTGGAAAACGGCCAGGGGCAGTTTGTCGGTGAGCTCTCGGGCGCGTACTTCCGCCGCCGCCAGGGCGGCTTCGTTTTGCTTACGCTCGGAGATATCGCGAATAAAAGCGGTGGTATGCCGGTTTTCACCATGCTGGTAGGCGGTCAGTGCCAACTCAATCGGTACCCGGTGGCCATGCGCATGCACGGCTTCCAGCTCCACAACCTGGCCGGGCAAGGTGCCCTGGCCTTGCTCAAGAAAGTAGGCAATGCCGACATTGTCCCGATTGCACAGGGTTTGCAGCGGTAACAGGCTGTCTATATGTCGCCCTAACGCTTCCGCACGTGTCCAGCCGAATATCGTTTCCGCAGCAGGATTCCAATAACGGATGAGGTAATGGCTGTCGATGCTGACGATGGCTTCAGGGGCGGCGGATAGAAGGGTCTCGATCCGAGCTTGTTCAACCTGATGGGCGAGTGCCGAGGCCAGGTCGCGCTGCTGCTGCATCACGACACTGACCAGCAGCGTGAGGGTGGAGAGGCTGAGGAGAAATAGCCCCAATGACGCCACCTGGGTCAGTGGGTCGTGGTGCGATGTGTCTGGCCCTGATAGTTGCAGGCCCAGCGTGATCAAGCCTGTCACCAGGATGGTGGAGTGGACAAACAATGGCTGGAATCGAATCGCCGCCCATACCAACAAGGGAAGTGCGAAGAAGCCTATCAGTTCGACGGGTAGGGGGGCATAGCGGGCCAGCCACCATGCCAGCACGGTGAATGCCGCCCCAGCGGCGATAAATGCGCATTGTGGCCGGGTCAGCTTCAGGGGGGCAGCCCAATAGCCGGGCAGCATGGGGAGTCTGGCGCGGACCTGTGGATCTAGCCGCAGCGCCCACGACAGCAAGGCTGGCAGGCAGACCAGTGCGCCGAACAGGTCGCCCAAGGCGGCTTGCAACCAATGGGCGGCCCAACCTTGCTGCGTGCAGATTTGCAGCTTAGCCCAGCCACAGTAGGCCAGGGTGGAAAGACCCGCATTGCAGGCGGCGTAAAGCAGCGCCATCACCATCAGCATGACATTGGCGCGCAGCGTGCTCAAGCTCAGGTCCAGCGCCTCACGTCTGGCCAGCCAAGCTACGGCACTGGCGGAAATCAGCATGCTGGCCGGTTCTATCAGCCCGTTGCCATAGCGCGCCATGTCACCGAAATTGACGGCGACGTAATCGTAAAAGATATAGAGCGCCACCCCGAGCAGGCTTCGAGGTCCGTACAAGAGCGCTGCACCCGTGGCAACCGCCGCGGGTGGCCAGACAGGGGTAAGGTAGCGCTGGTCGATAAAGGCAAAGCCGATTTGGGCGGCAAGCCAATATAGGGCAACGATAACAAGGGCGCGTAGCAGATAGGAACGTTGGGTGAGGAGCATGCAAATGGAGCGTTATCGACAAATGGGCAACCTCGTGGCGATGTATGGCAACGGGGCGAGTGCAGGCTGCGAATGAGTTTAACAGTCATTACTGACCGAGCCCGACTGTATGTCGGTTCTCGCTGCCGTATAGCGGGTAGCTGGTGTAAAAAAGCCACCCTTGGACAAGGGTGGCTTTTGATTGACTACGGGGCTTCGGTGCTTGGATTACGCTGCTAATCGGCTCCGAATCTCGCGCATGGCAGCCGAGATCATGGCGAGGTCGGGTACGGCCACGCGCAATTCCTCGAACATCTTTCTGCAATGCTCAATCGCCATATCTCGGCCAGCGAGCCAGCTCTCTACTTTCTTGGCGGTTGTTTTGCCATCGTGTTGTAACACGCGCTTGGTCAGGTTTGCATGTTCGCGATACAGCTCATCGCGGAACGCCATCCGGGCCAGCGTTTGCCAACGATTGTCACGCGGCAAACCATCAACGACACCACGCAGCCAATCGATCTGAAGAGCGTTCTCCAGGTTAAAGTACACTTGGGCGACGTCTTCCACGCTGGCTTTGGCTTCTCTTGCCAGCCTTGCGATATCGAGCAGTGCCAGGAGGGCATCAAGGTTGACCACGCGGGCAGCCAAATCGGCTTTCACGCCATTGGCTTTCAGGCGATCTTGCTGTGTGACGAAATGCGGTTTTTCCGATAGCCATTTGTCCAGCTTAGGCAGGAGCGCCGGAATTTCATCGGTCAGTTGCTTGATGCGGCTTTCTGCGTCGCTTTCGGTCAGCTGCATATTAAGTACCCAACGCGCGACGCGTTCCAATTGCTTGCGTACTTCCAGCATCAGCGCGTATTGCGTTTGGGTTGGTACCTTGTTGTCGAGTGCTTCGAGTTCGCTCCAGATCTTATCGGCTTGTACCAGGCGCGATGCGAGGCTCCAGGCATGCACGATGGCAGCGGAACTGGCGTTGGTTTCTTCCGCGACACGGAAGACAAAGCTGATGCCCATTCGATTGACGCATTCGTTGGTCAGCACGGTAGCGACGATTTCGCTGCGTAGCGGATGACTTGGCAGCTGCTTCTTGAATTTCTCTACCATCTTGACCGGGAAGTAGCTTTCCAGCAGTGCATTCCATTCGGGCATTGCGGGTAGTGGCGAGGCGATCAGTTGGTCGAACAGGACGAGCTTGGCGTATGCGAGCAGCACAGCCAGCTCAGGGCTGGTCAGGCCTTGGCGGGCGGCTTGGCGATCGGCCAATTGCGCATCGTTGGGTAGATACTCGATACGGCGGCTTAGGCGGCCGGCTTTTTCCAGGCTCTGCATGAAGCGGCTATGCACCGACAGTAGCGACTGGGCTTGCTGCAATTCCAGGCTGATGGCCGCGGTTTGCAGGTAGTTGTCGCGCAGTACCAGCAGGCCGACGTTATCGGTCATCTCTGCCAGGATGGCATTGCGCTGCTTGAGGGTCATGTCGCCACTCTGGACCAGACGGCCAAACAGAATCTTGATATTGACCTCGTGGTCAGAGCAATCAACGCCGGCAGAGTTGTCGATGGCATCGGTACAGATATGCCCACCGCTCTGGGCGTATTCCACCCGGCCCAGCTGGGTGAAGCCCAGATTGCCGCCTTCGCCGACGACGCGTGCGCGGAGTTCGCGGCCATCAATGCGCAAGGCATCGTTGCTGCGGTCGCTGGCTTCGGCATGGCTTTGCGAGCTGGCCTTGAAGTAGGTGCCGATACCGCCGTTGTACAAGAGGTCGACCGGTGCTTTCAAAATGGCACGAATCAGGTCGTTCGGGGCCATGGCTTCTTCGGACACATCCAGCACCTTGCGGATTTCCGGCGAGAGTGGAATCGACTTGGCGCTGCGTAGAAACACGCCACCACCTTTGCTGATGGTCTTGAGGTCGTAGTCTTCCCAGCTGGAACGGGGCAGGGCGAACATGCGCTGACGTTCTTTGAAACTCTTCGCCGTGTCCGGGTTCGGGTCGAGGAAGATATGCAGGTGGTTGAAAGCAGCCACCAGCTTGATCTGCTCGCTCAGGAGCATACCATTGCCAAACACATCGCCCATCAAGTCACCGATACCGGCAACGGTGAAGGGTTGGCGCTGGGTGTCGTGCCCCATTTCACGGAAGTGGCGCTTGACCGATTCCCATGCGCCCTTGGCGGTAATACCCATCTTTTTGTGGTCGTAACCGACCGAGCCGCCGGAGGCGAAGGCATCGTCGAGCCAGAAACCATATTCTTGCGATACACCATTGGCGATATCGGAGAAGGTGGCGGTGCCTTTGTCGGCCGCTACCACCAGATATGGGTCGTCTGCATCCAGGCGTAGTACGGACTTCGGCGGTACGACCTTGCCCTCAACCAGATTGTCGGTGAGGTCGAGCAGGCCGCGGATAAAGGTCTTGTAGCAGGCAATGCCTTCGGCCTGGTAGGCCTCACGGTCGGACATGGCTGGTGCTTGCTTGAGGACAAATCCACCTTTGGAGCCGACCGGTACGATTACCGTGTTCTTGACTTGCTGCGCTTTGACGAGGCCAAGCACTTCGGTACGGAAGTCTTCTTTGCGATCAGACCAGCGCAGGCCGCCACGGGCTACCTTGCCGAAGCGCAGGTGGATGCCTTCCACGCGCGGCGAGTAGACGAAGATTTCATACAGCGGCACCGGCTGCGGCATGTTCGGAATCTGGCTGCTCTCGAACTTGAAACTGATGTAGTCCTTGACCTTTTCATCCGCGCCCGGCTGGAAGTAGTTGGTGCGCAAGGTGGCTGAGATGCAGTAGAAGAAGCCGGACAGAATGCGTTCGTCGTCAATGCTGGGGACGTGGGTCAGCGCTTCCTTGATCTTGGTGTTGAGGGTTTCGACCTGCTTGCGTTGCTTCGACGCCGGGTCGTGTAGTGCCAGGAACAAGGTGACCAGATTGCGGGCAATATCGCGGAAGTGCGCCAGGCGGTCGGCAATATGGTCGAGGCTGTAATTGAGCCCGGTTTGCTTGAGGTACTTGGCGTAGGCACGCAGCAATACAACCTGACGCCATTCCAGGCTGGCCAGCAATATCAGGTTATTGAAGCGATCGTTCTCGGCGCGGCCTTCGAAGATGGCGGCAAAGCCTTGCTGGAAGGCGTCACGGCGTACTTCGTCGTCCAGCAGGCCAGCCTGTTGCAGCTTGATGGCGATGTCCGTCACCCAGGCGCGGCCACCATCGGCAAACTTGAGCGTGTAAGGCTGCTCTTCAATCACCCGTACGCCCATGTTTTCCAGCACCGGCAGACTGTCGCTGAGCGCGATCGGCTCTTCGCGGAAGATCTTGAAGCGATGCTGGGTCGGATCGGCCAGTGTGGCGTCCATCAACTTCATGGTCAGCTGCTTGCTGGCCAGTGCGGCTTCGATCTTGTCGATGTCGCTGACGGCAGTGCGGGCGTCGTAGTCGGCGTAATACGCAGCTGGGAAACTACGGGCATACTTGATGTTCAGCGCCATGCCGCGTTCTTCCCCGGCATGGGTTGTCAGGTTCAATTGCAGATCGTCCGCCCAGCGACGCGTTGTATGGGCAATTTGGTTCTCGATTTCACGCGGGTCGTAGTCAGGCAAGGTGGAACCGGCTGGCGTACGCACCATGAAGTGGATGCGGGCGAGAATCGAGTCGGACAACAGCACATTGAATTCGCTGGACGTGCCGCCAAAAGCCGCTAGCAACAATTGCTGCATCTTGAGCCGAACGTCAGTGGTGTAATTGTCGCGCGGCAGATAGACGAGGGCGGAAACATAGCGGCGATAAAGATCTTCGCGAATAAAGACCCGGACCTGGCTACGCTCTTGCAGATTGGCAATGCCCAGCGCGATTTCCGCCAGGGCAGACACACTGATCTCGATCAACTCATCGCGCGGGTAAGTCTCCAGCACATTGAGCAGGGTCTTGCCCCGATGACTATGCGGCGCAAACCGGTTGGCTGCCATGACGGCATTGATTTTGCGTCGCAACATGGGGATCTGGTGCGGTGGGGTGCTGTATGCCTTGGCGGTGTAGAGTCCGAGAAAGCGGCGCTCACCGATGACATTGCCCTTGGCGTCATAGCGTTTGAGGCCCACGCAGTCCAGATAGGCGCCGCGATGGATAGTAGAGCGAGAATTGGTCTTGGTCAGAAGGAGCGGCGATTTGTCGCGCGCTAGCGCCCGGATCTCGGCGGGGAGTGCTGCAAAGCTGGCGGAATGCGCGCCCTTGGCTTCGCCACGCAGCAGGCCAAGACCTGATTGTTTGACAATGGCCAGTTGCACGCCTTCTTTACTATCTGTCAGGTCGTAGTCGCGATACCCGAGGAAAACGAAATGCCCTTGGGCAAGCCAGTCGAGATAGGCCATGCTTTCGTCCCATTCGGCTTTTTCGACCGTGGGCTTGCGCTTTTTCAATTCGGCTGTGACTTCGGTGAGTTTGGCCGTCATGGCCGGGAAATCCTCGACGCAGTCGTCCAGCTGATTCAATACACGTATCAGTTCGTCCCTGATTTCATCCAGTTTGGCTTTGTCGCTGATACGGTCGATTTCCAGATGCATCCAGGATTCAGCTTCACCTGCCCCGATCTTGCTCAACCGACCTTTCGCATCGCGCGTTGCCCGCAGCACCGGGTGAATGATCAGGTGGATGGCGTACCCCAGACGATTGAGTGCAACACTGACCGAGTCGACCAGGAAGGACTTGTCGTCATTGACCAGTTCGATCACGGTATGACTGGTTTGCCAGCGATGATCGTCGAAACTGGGGTTGTAGACGCGCACAAGCGGTTCACCGCGTTTACGCGTAGCGGCGAGTTTGACGTGGGCGAGGGCGGCGCCATACCAGTCCTGACTGTCGCGGCCGGATAGGTCGTGCGCATCGGTATCGGCGTAATACATTTCGATCAGGGCGGCGAGGTCGACCGGACCGGCCTCGCGAGCATCGGCATGGCGCTGGATGTCGGTTACGAGGCTGGCTTGGAAGCTTTGCATCTTCATTTATCTCCTGGTGGGCAGCAAACGGATACTACTTGGGTTTCCGTTTGTATAGACAGACTTGCGTCTGGAGCCTCTGGCTGCATGCGGGCTCAGGGCGTATTGTAGCTGTTGGAATTCGACTACCAGCTTTAGCGGATGCGACAAATTTTTATAGGCTACGGTCGGCATCATGCGCATTGGTATGGTGGCAGCAAGCTGAGGAAAACCCGAAGGGGCGGTTCGTTAAACTTATTGCAGACTGCTGCGCTGTTTGTAAGAAAATGTCGCATTAAGGGAACCATTTTGCCTACAGATCAGGATTACAATCGGGGCCGGCATTGGCTTGTTGAAAATTACCGTGTATTTGCTTCGTCTTCCCAGATATTTTCAAGCACATCTAATAATTAGGAGTAAGGCAATGAAAAAAACCGCGCTATTCGGTGCAATCGCACTGGCGTTGTCTGTGGCGGCTTCGGCAAAGGAGTGGAAGGAAATCCGTGTTGCGATCGATGCAACCTACAAGCCCTTCACCTACAAGACACCCGAGGGCAAACCGACAGGCTTTGATGTCGATATCGCCTTGGCCTTGTGCGCTGAGCTCAAAGCCAAGTGCGTTTTCGTCGAGCAAGCGTGGGACGGCATGATTCCTGGTCTGAATGCCAAGAAGTACGACGCCATTATTTCGTCAATGTCGATTACTGAAGAGCGTAAGCGCGCCGTGGATTTCACTGGCAAGTACTACAACACGCCGTCGCGTGTCGTGGTGAAGCTCGGTGGTGGCATCAAGAATGTGCCTGCTGATCTGAAGGGCAAGAAAATTGGCGTGTTGAAGGGGTCGACCCAGGAAAAATACGCACGTGGCGAGTTGGAACCCATGGGCGCGGTGATTGTGCCTTATGAAGCCCAGGATCAGGTATATCTGGATATCAAGTCCGGCCGCCTGGAAGGAACCGTGGCGGATACGGTGGAAGTCTACGAAGGTTTTCTGAAGACACCGGACGGTAAGGGCTGGGGATTTGTCGGGCCCATCTTGAACGAGCAGAAATACTTTGGCGAGGGTGTGGGGATTGCCGTCCGCAAGAGTGACCGTGATCTGCGCGATGCGCTGAATAAGGGCATTGGCACGATTCGCGGCAATGGTGTCTGGAAGAAGATTAACGATAAATACTTCAATTTTGAAGCTTGGGGTAAGTAAGCCGGCTACTGATCGCATCACCTGGCTGCGCTTGTCCAGATAAACGGTAAGCCGCGGTGAGGTGGGCAAAAGCCTGATGTTCGAGCGCGGGTGGCGCATCTATTCTTGATTGCGTCGCTTTGCGCGGCTCTCTTTATCAGCCAGGTATGGCGGTAGTTGCCATACGGGCTTTCGCAGTACTTTCGTACGATTCATACTTCATTACTTATTCAGTAAATCGTCAGTTAGTGACGCTGGTTCCCTGGTCGTGCGGGCGAGTCCGATTTTCCCTGACGCGGGGGAAGATTGCTCGGAAGTATGGGTTGCCCAATGCATGTCCACAGTAGCCTGGCATCGCCTAGCCAGGCCGCATTCCCTTTAGGCGGTGTAGAGATCAAAGATGGAAGAGTACTTATTTAATATCCTGAAGGGCTCGGTGCTGACGCTCGAAGTCGCCTTGGGTTCGCTCGCGGTATCGGTTGTGCTGGGCTTGTTGGGCGCAACCGCCAAACTGTCGCCGAGCAAACCGCTGAATTGGCTGGCGGGCATCTACTCCACGGTGATTCGTGGTATTCCCGATCTCGTCTTGATGCTGCTGATTTTCTACGGTGGCCAGATATTCCTGAACAAAGGATTGGAGTCAGTAGGCTATACGGATTACGTCGAGATCAACCCGTTTGTTGCCGGGGTGCTGACCATTGGTTTCATCTATGGCGCTTATATGACCGAAACGTTCCGCGGCGCCATTATGGCGATTCCAAAAGGGCAGATGGAGGCAGGTTCCGCCTTTGGCATGAGCAGTCTGCGCGTGTTTTTCCGAATTACCGTGCCGCAGATGATTCGCCTTGCATTACCCAGCTTCACCAATAACTGGTTGGTCTTGATCAAGGCCACGGCGCTGGTATCTATACTCGGCCTGCCCGACATGACCATGCTCGCCAAGCAGGCAGCCGCTGCGGGCCGTGGTATCACGCCGCTTGCGCCGATGTTGTTCTTCCTCTTCACCGGGGTAATCTACCTGGCCATCACCACGGTATCCCTCGTGGTGCTCAAGCAGCTCGACAAGAAATACTCAATGGGCGTGCGCCGGGGGGAATTCTGATCATGCAATTTGATGTCATTTTCGAACCCGCCATTCTCAAGCTGTTCTGGCAGGGTATTCTGGTCAGCCTGCAGTTGCTGTGTATCTCGGTCAGTATCGGCGGCCTGATATCCATTCCCATGGCGATCATGCGCGTGTCGAGCAACCGCTGGATTTCAACCCCCGTGTGGCTGTACACCTACGTGATGCGCGGCACGCCGATGCTTATCCAGGTTTATCTGATCTACTACGGCGTGGCGCAACTCGATATCGTGCAGAACAACTGGGATACCGTCGCCCTGTTCAAACCTTTCAAAGATGCGCTGTTCTGCTGTGTGCTGGCGTTTACGTTGAACACCTGTGCTTACACAACCGAGATGCTGGCTGGTGCTATCCGCGATACCAATCATGGCGAGCTGGAAGCCGCCAAAGCTATGGGGATGACGCCCTGGCAGGCCATGCGCCGCATTATTCTGCCTTCAGCCTTGCGCCGTACACTGCCTGCCTATTCCAATGAAGTCATCATGATGCTGCATGGCACATCGCTGGCCAGTACGGTGCCGGCCTTGATGGACATCACGAATGCGGCGCGCAGCGTCTACTCTGATTACTACCTGCCTTTTGAGGCGTTTATTACGGCGGGTGTCATCTACCTGACCCTGACTTTCACCCTGGTGGGACTGTTCAAGCTGGCCGAGCACCGATGGCTGGCCTATCTGCAACCACGTAAGGCCTGATAAAACCATGCAAGTGAAACGCCACGCCTTGCTGAGCCCCAGCGTGGGGACTCAACGCGAATTGCTCAGCTTTCATTACGGCCAGCCGGGCCGAGGGCAGAAAGTCTATATGCAGGCCAGCCTGCATGCTGACGAATTGCCTGGCATGTTGGTGCTGTATCACCTCAAACAGAAGCTGGCGGCGTTGGAAGCCAGCGGCGCATTGTTGGGGGAGGTGGTGGTCGTGCCGGTAGCCAATCCGATCGGACTCAGCCAGACCCTCATGCATGGCCAGCTGGGGCGTTTCGACTTTGCCGGTGGCGAGAACTTCAACCGGCAATACCCCGACTTTCTGGCGTTACTGGGGGATCAAATCGAAAGCCGCCTCGGGAACGATGCTGAGGCGAACAAGCGCGCTATCCGTACAGCCATGGCAGAGGCCCTGCGCGCTATCCAGCCTGCCACTGAGTTGGCGTCCTTGCGCCATACGCTGGTGACCATGGCTTGCGATGCCGATGTGGTGCTGGACCTGCACTGCGATTTTGAAGCGGTGATGCATCTCTATACCGAAACCCCATATCTACCACAGGCCGAACCCTTGAATCGCTTTCTGGGCGCGCGGGCTGTGTTGTTAGCCAAGGGCTCAGGCGGGGCGTCGTTCGACGAAGCATTGAGTGGACATTGGTGGCAATTGGCCGAGCGTTTTGCCGGCCGTTTTCCGATTCCGTTGGCGTGCTTTTCCGCCACGGTTGAATTACGCGGTGAAACCGAGGTGTATCACCCCGTGGCCGAGCAGGATGCGATGAATCTGATTACCTTCCTGCAGCATCGCGGTGTTGTTGCCGGCCCCGCGCCGGCGTTGCCTGCTGCGTTGTGCGAGCCCACGCCGCTGGCTGGCTCGGAAACGCTGTCTGCTCCCCATGCAGGTGTGTTGGTGTTCCTCAAGCAGCCGGGCGATTACATCAATGTCGGCGAGGCGGTGGCTGAGGTGATCGACCCGTTATCCGACGTCATCAGCACCGTGTGTGCGACGGTCAGTGGCGTGTTGTATGCGCGCAGTATCGTCCGCTATGCCACCGCCGGCATGGACCTGTGCAAAGTCGCAGGCAAGGTGGCTTTCCGAAGCGGCCCGCTGTTGGGCGCTTGATCAGCGGCAGACATTAGGCCGGGCCGGTATTTTAAATTGGCCGGGCCGGGTATGAATAAATATTGGAGAGAACGTGAGCATCAAGCTATCTGTCGAAAACCTGCATAAGAGCTATGGCACCCATGAGGTGTTGAAGGGGGTGTCGCTCACTGCCAATGCAGGCGACGTCATCAGCATCATCGGCTCTTCGGGTTCGGGCAAGAGCACTTTCCTGCGTTGCATCAATATGCTGGAGCGCCCGCATGCAGGCCGCATCACCGTGGCGGGCGAGGAGATGAAACTGGTTACCGCCCGGGACGGCATGTTCAAGGCAGCCGACGAGCGCCAATTGCAGATGATGCGCGCCAAGCTTGCCATGGTGTTCCAGCACTTCAACCTTTGGGCGCATATGACGGTGCTCGAAAACATCATTGAAGCGCCGGTGAATGTCCTGAAGCTGCCCAAGGATGAGGCGATTGCGCGGGCGCGCAAATACCTCGACAAGGTGGGCCTGAAGGAGGTGGAAGACAAATACCCGGCGCATATGTCGGGTGGGCAGCAGCAACGGGTGGCGATTGCGCGGGCGCTGGCGGTGGAGCCGGAAGTGATGTTGTTCGATGAGCCAACATCGGCACTAGACCCTGAGCTGGTCGGCGAGGTGCTGCGCGTGATGAGGGCGCTGGCTGAGGAAGGCCGCACCATGGTGGTTGTGACCCATGAAATGGCCTTTGCGCGCGAGGTGTCCAACCACGTCATCTTTTTACACAAGGGGGTGATCGAGGAACAGGGAGACCCGAAAGAAGTGCTGGTAAACCCGCAAAGCGAGCGCCTGCAACAATTTCTTAAGGGAAGCCTGAAGTAGCCATGTTTGATTACGCCGACAAGCCCCTTACCCAGCGCTTGGGCGTGTTGTTGTTGCCGGGGTTCCTGGCGGGTGAATTGGGTTTGCTGCAAGACTGCGTGGGCGAAGCGAATCGCTTGGCAGAAGCCACGCTCTACCAACTGGTCTTGCTGTCTATGGAGGGCGAGCCGGTGTTGTCCAGACAGGGCAGGGCACAAGTGGTGGATGAGGCGCTGCGGGCGGATGCCAACTATCCCTTGTTGTTCGTGGCTGCCTCCGAACACCCCAAGTCATTATCGGTTCATGATCCTGTGGTGGCAGCGCTGGTGATGCTGGGCCGCCAGCAAGGGGTGATCGGCGCTTGGCATGCTGGCGCGTTCTGGTTGGCGGCAGCAGGCTTGTTGAACCAATGCCGGGCCACGGTGCATTGGTCTTTGTTGGAATCCTTTTCCAACCGGCATGGCAATGTGATTGCCTCGTCGGCGCTGTTCGAGGTCGATAAGGACCGCGCAACCTGTGGCGGCGGCATGGCGATTGCCGACATGTTCCTGCATCTGCTGGCGCGCCACCACACCACTGAACTGGCTGCCAGCGTGGCAGAACACCTGTTGCTGGAGCGTATTCGGGGCCGCGATGACCGCCAGCGAATTCCGTTGTCCAACCGCGTAGGTAGCAACCAGCCCCGGCTAGTACAGGCGGTGATGTTGATGGAAGCCAATTTGGAAGAACCGCTGACCACGGACGAAATTGCCCAGCATGTATGTGTTTCGCGCCGCCAGCTGGAGCGACTGTTCAAGCAACACCTCGACCGGGTGCCCTCGCAGTACTACCTTGAGCTACGTCTGAATCGTGCGCGACAGATGTTGCGGCAGACATCCGGTTCCATCATCCAGATAGGGTTGTCCTGTGGTTTTTCCAGCGGCCCGCATTTTTCCAGCGCCTATCGCAACCATTTTGCCGTTACCCCACGTGAAGACCGCCAGCGTGGATCGGTGCGAAGTGACGCGGCTTGAAAAATAACTGAGGCATCGCCTGATAATTTTGGGCGGTGAATGTCAATAGAAGCGTGTTAGATGTCGCAATCCGGTAATCAATTGCGTGGCGACCTCCTTAGAATAAGCAGCAATCATTGATTGAAAGGACGTTCAACATGAGCCAAACCGTTACCCGCGCCGACTTTGACCAAGTCATGGTGCCCAATTACGCCCCGGCCGATTACATTCCGGTACGCGGCGAGGGTTCTCGCGTGTGGGACCAGACCGGCCGCGAATACATTGACCTTGCCGGTGGCATTGCTGTGAATGCGTTGGGCCACGCCCACCCTGCATTGGTGAAGGCGCTAACCGAGCAGGCAAACAAGGTTTGGCATGTCTCGAACGGGCTGACCAACGAGCCGGCATTGCGTCTGGCCAAGAAGCTGGTGGCGGCGACGTTTGCCGACCGCGTGTTTTTCTGCAACTCGGGGGCCGAGGCCAACGAAGCCGCCTTCAAGCTGGCGCGCAAATATGCGATCGACGTGGGTGGTGCCGAGAAGTACGACATCATCTCGACGACCAACTCCTTCCATGGTCGTACCTTCTTTACCGTCACCGTGGGTGGTCAGCCCAAGTATTCCGATGGCTTTGGTCCACGCCCGCAGGGTGTAAAGCATATCGCCTACAACGATATCGATGCCTTGAAGGCAGCCATCTCGGACAAGACCGCGGCCTTGGTCATTGAGCCAGTGCAGGGCGAAGGTGGCGTGCTGCCAGCCACCAAGGCATATCTGCAAGCCGCGCGTAAGCTCTGTACTCAGCATGGCGCTTTGCTGGTATTCGATGAAGTGCAGACGGGGGTCGGCCGTAGCGGTGCACTGTATGCCTACATGGAATACGGCGTGACGCCGGATATCCTGACCTCGGCCAAGTCTTTGGGTGGTGGCTTCCCCATCGGTGCGATGCTGACTACCGAGACGATCGCCAAGCATTTTGGCGTGGGTACGCATGGTTCCACCTATGGCGGTAATCCGCTGGCGTGCGCGGTGGCTGAAGCGGTGCTTGATGTGGTCAACACCCCGGCAGTATTGGCGGGCATCCGCAGCAAGCACGAACGCCTTGTGGCCCGTTTGAATGCGATTGCCGCCAAGACGGGCGTGTTTTCGCAAGTGCGAGGCATGGGCCTATTGGTGGGGGCAGTGTTGAGCGACGCTTACAAAGGTCGCGCCAAAGACTTTGTCGTCGCATCGGCCAAGGCCGGTGTGATTGTGTTGCAGGCGGGCCCGGAAGTCGTGCGCTTTGCCCCCAGTCTGGTGATACCAGATGCCGATATAGATGCGGGCCTGGACCGCTTCGAGCAAGCCATCGGTACGCTGATTGGCCAATAACCTCAACCCATCCAGTGGAGCCGAACGCGTGCTTGTATTGCGTCCCAGCCGCCTGTCAGACCTACCCGGGGTGGAAGTGCTTGCCACACAGAGCCCTGCCGGGGTGACGTCGCTGCCCGATAACCGGGAGGCGCTGTACAAACGCATCCAAGCCTCGCTCGATTCCTTTGCGGCTGATGTGTCCTTCCACGGTGAAGAGCGTTATTTCTTTGTTTTGGAAGATACCGCGACCGGTGAGGTGGCCGGTGTGTCCGGCATTGTTGCGTCGGCCGGTTTCAACGAGCCTTTTTACAGTTATCGCAATGAAACCCTGATTCATGCGTCGCCGGGCCTGGGCATCCACAACAAGGTGCATGCGTTGTCGCTGTGTCACGACCTGACCGGCAATACGTTGTTGAATGGCTTCTATTGCCGTGATGCGCTCGATTTCACACCGTGGAGCGACCTGCTTTCGCGTGCCCGCCTGCTGTTTATTGCCCAATGGCCTGAACGCTTCGCCCAAGGGGTGGTATCTGAGATGCTGGGGGTGAATCGTGCCGATGGTTCCAGCCCGTTCTGGGATGCGGTCGGGCGGAATTTCTTTGGTATCGACTACCAGCAGGCCGAGTTCTACTGTGGCGTCAAAGGACGTAAGTTCATTTCGGAATTGATGCCGCAGCATCCTATCTATGTGCCGTTGCTGGGTGACGAGGCCCAGGAAGTGATGGGGCAGATCAACCCGGCCTCGGCGGTCCCATTTGATGTATTGACGCGTGAAGGTTTCGAGACCGAGAACTACGTTGATATCTTCGATGGCGGCCCTACCCTATACGCGCGTACAGCGGCGATTCGTACGATTGCCCAAAGCCGTCTCATCCAGCTTGTGGCTGGCGACGGGGGCAAGACGCCCTATTTGCTTGCCACCACGTCCCTGGCTGATTACCGCTGTACGGTTGCCGATGCACAGTTGGTTAATGACAGTCTGGTTGTGTCGCAGACCGTGTTGACCGCACTGGGATTGAAAACCGGCGATACGGTGCGCATTGCACCGCTATAGGCCACAAGGAAAATCATATGCGGGTACGTTCCATCCGCCGCGACGACTTGGCGGCACTGATTCAATTGGCACGCAGTACCGGTGTGGGCGTCACCACGCTGCCGGTCAACGAAGAGCGCCTAAGCCGCCGCATTGAGGGCTCCTTGGCGGCAGCTGCCGGTCCGGTGAATCCGGCGGATTCCAGTTTTGTCTTTGTCCTCGAGGACGACGAGCAGGCGGGCCATGTGGCCGGGATTTGCGGTATTGAAGGTGCGGTGGGGGCAACCGAGCCCTGGTACAACTATCGGGTTGGCCTCTCGGTGCATAGCTCGCGCGAGATCGGCGTCTACCGCAAGCTCGACACCTTGTTTTTGACCAACGACCTGACCGGTAGGGCCGAGCTTTGTTCGCTCTTTCTACAGCCGGAATACCGCCGTGACAGCAACGGTAGTCTGCTTTCAAAAAGCCGTTTTCTGTTTATGGCGGAATTTCCTGAGCGCTTTGATAGCCAGGTGATCGCCGAGATGCGTGGCGTGTCGGACGACGCAGGTTATTCGCCCTTTTGGGAAAGCCTGGGGCGGCATTTCTTCAAGATGGAATTTTCAGAAGCGGACTACCTCACCGGCATAGGCCAGAAAGCCTTTATCGCCGAGCTGATGCCGCAGCATCCGGTCTATGCCGCCTTCCTGAGCGAAGCGGCACGCGCGGTCATCGGCCAGGTGCACGACAACACCAAGCCGGCGCTGGCAATGCTGGAAAGCGAAGGCTTTCGCTACAACCATTATGTGGACATCTTCGACGCGGGGCCGACCATCGAGTGTACGTTGAGTGATATCCGCGCTGTGCGCGAAAGTAAGACCTATACCGCCAAGCCGGAAGACACGACCGCGGGACGCAGCTGGCTGGTTGCCAATCGCCAGTTGGAGGACTTCCGTGTGTGTTTGGCGCAGACCGAGCCGACGCCGGCCGGCTTGCCCCTGGCCAGAGACATCATTGAACGCTTGGGGATCGAGCCGGGTGCCAGTGTACGCGCTGTGTTGTTGTCGACACGAGGCTGAAGCCACTATATCCATTGCCGATGGCTGTGTTGGCAGCACAAGCCTGCGGTAGACGCCGTGAATAGGGAATAGGAAACCACCATGACGCAGCTATCCATCAACGGCCGCTCCTACATCAACAGTGAGTGGCAAGCCGGCCTTGGCCAGCCTTTTGATTCCAGGAATCCGGTTACCCAGCAAATCGTCTGGCAGGGGCAGGCTGCCACGGTAGAGCAGGTCGATACCGCGGTCAAAGCCGCGCGCGCTGCCTTCAAGGCATGGCGTGATCTGGGCTTTGCCCGGCGCGAAGCCATTGTACGCCGCTTTGCCGAACTGTTGAACGAGCATAAGGCGGCGCTGGCTGACGCAATCGGTGTCGAAACTGGCAAGCCCCGTTGGGAGGCATTGACGGAAGTCACCACCATGGTGGGCAAGGTCGATATCTCGGTGAAGAGCTATCACGAACGTACAGGTGAAAAGGAAAGCACGATGGGTGACGCCCAGGCTGTGCTGCGCCATCGCCCGCATGGTGTGGTGGCGGTGTTCGGTCCGTACAACTTCCCGGGCCATTTACCTAACGGCCATATCGTGCCGGCCTTGCTGGCGGGCAACTGCGTTATTTTAAAGCCGTCCGAACTTACGCCGGGCGTGGCGCACAAAATGGTTGAGCTATGGGAAAAAGCCGGCTTGCCAGCGGGTGTGCTGCAAATGGTGCAGGGTGCAAAAGATACGGGCGTGGCATTGGCCGGGCATATCGGTATCGATGGTCTTTTCTTCACCGGGTCGAGCAACACAGGCCATTACCTGCACAAGCAGTTTGCAGGTAACCCAGACAAGATTCTGGCGCTGGAAATGGGGGGCAATAACCCCTTAATCGTGCAAGACGTAGCCGACATCAACGCAGCGGTGTTCCAGACGATTCAATCGGCCTTTATCTCAGCCGGCCAGCGCTGCACCTGTGCACGCCGCTTGATTGTGCCAACAGGTGCTGCTGGCGATGCCTTTCTTGCGCGCTTGGTTGAAGTAAGCCGTGGATTGAAAGTGGGCCGGTGGGATGATGTGGAACAGCCCTTCATGGGCGCGGTGATATCGATTGCCGCCGCAGACCATTTGCTGGCTGCGCAAGCCGATCTGATTCAACGTGGCGCCAAGCTGATGCTGGCGATGCGGTGCCTGGAAGCCGGTACGGCCTTGCTTTCGCCCGGTATTCTCGATGTAACGGCGGTGAGAGACTTGGTTGATGAGGAACACTTCGGGCCAATGCTGAAGGTGCAGCGCTACGCCGATTTTGATGACGCAATTGAGTTGGCCAATGCGACCCGTTTTGGCCTTGCTGCGGGCTTGTTGTCGGATAGCAAAGCGCTGTATACGCAGTTCTGGCAGGAAAGTCGCGCCGGCATCGTCAACTGGAACAAGCAGTTGACCGGGGCATCCAGCGCAGCGCCATTCGGGGGGGTAGGGGCCAGTGGTAATCACCGCGCCAGCGCCTATTACGCGGCGGACTATTGCAGTTATCCGGTGGCAGGGCTGGAAACGCCCAATCTGGTCGTGCCCGCCACGCTGCCAGTCGGCATGACCCTGTGACTTAGAACCTTTCTAAAGTTTCGCGAGCTAAGGCAAGATAAGGCGAAAACAGCCGAGGAAGCGGAGTTTACACAGAGTAAATGAGCATTCCGAGGACGTTTTCAACGCCAGATTGCCGACGGGCAGCAGACTTTAGACAGGTTCTTAGATGGCTTGAGGCTTGTGGTAAGGCAGGGTAGGCCGCTTTGCGGCCGTAATGCCTCGCTTTCAACGGAGTGAAGACATGAGTGCATTTGAAGCAAATTTTGATGGTCTGGTTGGTCCAACCCATAACTATGCCGGTCTGAGTTTCGGCAATGTCGCCTCCACCGGTAATCAAAACGCAGTCGCCAGCCCCAAGCAGGCGGCTTTGCAAGGCCTTGCTAAAATGAAAGCCCTGCATGATGCAGGTTTCAAGCAAGGTGTGCTGGCCCCGCACGAGCGGCCGAATCTGCCGGCATTACGGCAATTGGGCTTTGCGGGCAGCGATGCGGAAGTGATCGCCAAGGTCGCCAAGGAAGCGCCGGCGATTCTGGCGGCTTGCTCGTCAGCTTCGACCATGTGGACCGCCAATGCGGCCACGGTCTCGCCCAGCGCCGATACCGTTGACGGCCGCATCCATTTCACCCCGGCCAATCTGAACAACAAGTTTCACCGCAGCATCGAGCACCCCACGACGGGGCGTATTCTGCAAGCGATGTTCCGCGATGAGCGCCATTTCGCGCATCATCCAGCCTTGCCTGCCCAGATGCACTTTGGTGATGAAGGCGCGGCCAACCATACCCGTTTCTGCGCTGAATACGACAAGCCCGGTGTGGAGTTCTTTGTGTTTGGACAGGCGGCGTTTGATGGACGCTATCCCAAGCCACAGAAATTCCCTGCCCGCCAAACGCTGGAAGCCAGCCAGGCCATCGCCCGACTGCATGGCTTGAAGGATGAGTTGGTGGTCTACGCCCAACAAGACCCAGACACAATCGACAAGGGCGTGTTTCATAACGACGTGATTTCGGTGGGCAATGGCAATGTGCTGTTTCACCACGAAAAGTCGTTTTTGAATCAAGCCGAGGTGTTGGCCGAGCTGGACCGCAAGCTGGCATCGGTTGGCGGGAAGTTTGCCGCCATTGAAGTGCCGGCAGCCGAGGTTAGCGTGGAAGAAGCGGTAAAGTCCTACCTGTTCAACAGCCAGCTATTGAGCCGTGCGGATGGCAAGCTGACCATTGTGGTGCCGGAAGAGTCGCGCAATATCGAGCGGGTATGGGCCTACCTGAACAAGCTGACCACCAGCGGGGGGCCGATTGATCAGATCAAGGTGTTCGACCTCAAGCAGTCGATGCAGAACGGTGGCGGCCCGGCTTGCCTGCGCTTGCGCGTGGCGATGAGCGAGAAAGAGTTGGCAGCGGTCAACCCTGCCGTATTGATGAATGAATCCTTGTTTGCCACCCTCAACACCTGGGTGAACAAACACTATCGGGATCGCTTGAGTGCGACGGACTTGGCCGACCCGCAATTGCTGGTGGAATGCCGTTCAGCGTTGGATGAGTTGACCCAGATCCTCAAATTGGGGTCGGTTTATCCCTTCCAGTGGTCTTGAGCCTATGAACTACCTCGCCCAATTGCTTGCTGGCAACGCTGACCAGCATTGGCCTGCCACCGTGCCGGGTGGTACGCGCGTAACCATGCTGGGTGAAGGTTTGATCGCGATCGAACCACTCACTCCGGTGTTTGACCTGTTTATCTCCAGCGGTATTCACGGCAATGAAACCGCGCCGATTGAACTGGCAGCCAAGTTGTTGCAGGCAATTTTGGATGGGGCGCTGATACCCAGGGCCCGCGTGCTGTTTGCGTTCGGCAACCCGGAGGCGATTCGCCGTAATGAGCGCTATCTTGATGACGATCTGAATCGCCTCTTCGGAAAGCCAGCCGCGCAAACGGGAGAGGGCCCCGCAGCCTGCCGAGCGCGTGAACTGGAAGCCGTCGCCAAAGCCTTTTTCGCCCAGTCGGGCACGCGTTGGAAGTTGCATTACGACCTGCACACCGCAATTCGTGGTTCCAAGATCGAGAAATTCGCGATCTATCCTTTCCCGCACGAGCAAGCCTTCGATACGGACGAGATTGCTCGTCTTGCGGCTTGTGGTATTGAGGCGGTGCTGTTGCAGCCCAAGCCATCGCCGACGTTCTCGTATTTCACCCGTCAGTATTGTGGTGCACAGGGTTTTACCCTGGAGTTGGGCAAAGCCCAGCCTTTTGGGCAGAACGAAGGTGTGAACCTGGATTTGCTTGAAGCCGAGTTGCGACGATTGCTGAGCGGCGAGCGGCTAGACTATTCGTCTCAAGCCCAGCCCGCTCTCTACCAGGTGGCGCGTGAAGTCATCAAGCAGACCGATGCATTTGTGCTGAACCTGGATGATGCGGTGGAAAATTTCACCGAGTTGGCCGAAGGGTATGTATTGGCCGAGGATGGGGACAATCGTTTCATCGTAGAAGAACCCGGCGCACGCATTGTCTTCCCGAATCGTAAGGTCAAGAATGGCTTGCGTGCGGGCTTGCTGGTGGTGCCGACAGCGTTGTAGCGGCGGTTCGCAGCGTCGCGTCAATAGGCCGCCATGGCATCAATGGTGGTCTATTTACATTTATTTGGCCACGGCCCCAGGCTTTGAAGCATTGGGCTTCTGGTGAGGGCCTTCCTGCACCGCACGCAAAATACCACGCCAGATATCCACCTCCAGTTTTTCCAGTTGAATACGGCCAAACATACGCCGTAGCCGCGGCATAAGCCGCTTGGGATTGTCCGGGTTTAAAAATTCCAGCTGCACCAGTGTCTGTTCAAGGTGGGTGTAGAAGCGTTCGATATCATCGTGCGCCGCCAGTTGGGGTTTTTCTTCCAGATGGCTGATGTCATCGTCCACTGCACAACGCAGTTCGTACGCCAGGATTTGTACAGCCTGCGCCAGATTCAGCGAAGAAAAGTCGGGATTGGTCGGAATGGTGACCAAGCGGTTGCAACTGCGCACTTCCTCGTTGGTCATCCCGGACATCTCTGTGCCGAAGACAATCGCGACTTCTTCGCCGAGGTGGGCGTGTTCGATCAGGATGGGGGCGATTTGGCGTGGGTTGTGGCGCGGCACGCTGAGCTCATGCACGCGCGGGCAGGTGGCCACGGTTTGCGTGCAGCCGGCAAGGGCTTCTTCAAGGGTGCTGACGACAATGGCGCGATCAAGCACGTCCGCTGCACCTGAAGCGAGCGTAACCGCCTCGTCGTCGGGGAAATGCTTTGGATTGACCAGATATAGCCGGGTCAACCCCATGGTTTTCATGGCGCGCGCCACGCTGCCGATATTGCGTGCAAGGCTGGTGTGCGAAAGCACGATGCGGACTTTGTCCAAACTTTGGATTGCGGGTTTATTCATTCGCTGACTTCGCGTAAAATTGCCAGAAATCAACGGCGTCGGTTCGGACCGACGCCGTTTCTATTGTTCTTTGCTTCCTGCCGCATCGCATGCCCTGCCAACGTCCGTTGGCTGGCTCGTCTATCCTTCCCCGGCAGGGAGCTCACTTCTTTGCTTCAAGGACTCAGCCATGCATCCGATGCTTAATACGGCCATTAAAGCCGCCCGCCGCGCAGCCTCCGTTATTCAACGGGCGTCCAACAACGTCGACCACCTGCGTATCGAAAGCAAGGATCACAACAGCTTTGTTACCGAAGTCGATCGCGCTTCTGAAAAAGCCATTGTCGACACACTGCTGGAAGCCTACCCCAAGCACGCGATTCTAGCTGAAGAGGGCGGTTCCCGCGGAGATAGCGACGATGTCTGGATTATCGACCCACTCGATGGCACCACCAATTTCCTGCATGGCGTACCGCAATACTGTATTTCGATTGCCTTGGCGCACAAAGGTCAAGTCACGCAGGCTGTGATTTACGACCCGAACCGTAACGACCTGTTTACCGCTACCCGTGGCTCGGGGGCTTTCCTGAATGATCGCCGTATCCGTGTTTCCAAGACCAAGGAATTGGCGGATTCATTGGTTTGCACCGGTTTTCCGTATTCCAAATTTGGCAAACTGGACCTTTACTTAAAGCAGCTGGGTGAGGTGATTCAGAAGTCGGCTGGCGTGCGCCGCCCGGGTTCTGCCGCGCTAGACTTGGCGTATATTGCCTGCGGCCGTTACGACGCATTTTGGGAAATGGGCCTGCAACCGTGGGATATCGCGGCCGGTAGCCTGCTGGTATTGGAGGCCGGGGGGTTGATTACCGATTTGAACGGTGAGGGCAACTTTATGGAAAGCGGTGATGTGGTGTCCGGCACGCCTCGCGCATTTGCTCAACTGCTGCAAACACTGCAGGCACCCGGCAAGTAAATAGCGGACAGGTACTAACACAAAAAGCCCGCACGGTGGTTAGCCGTGCGGGCTTTTGCGTATGTGCGCCCAGCATGGGCGCACTCCTGCGGGTGGAATTCCCGCCGTAAGTTGATCACAGCGAACGAAGTGAAGCGCAACTGCGTGAGGGCGACCGAGCGTGGGAAGGAAGCGTGGATCGTAAACCGCGAGCCGATGGACAAGAACCGGATAGAAGGCGCTGCCG